>JAYVUV010000122.1:0-5709 GCA_043787615.1 Janthinobacterium sp.
CGCAAACTGAAGCAGCGCGGCGTCGGTATTTCCATCGACGACTTCGGCACCGGGTACTCCAGCCTGGCCTATCTGCGCCGCTTCCCCATCGATAAGCTCAAGATCGACATCGCCTTCATCCGCGACGTGACCACCAACGCCGACGATTCGGCCATCGTGCTGGCCATCCTCAACATGGCGCACAGCTTGCATCTGGTGGTGGTGGCCGAAGGAGTGGAGACGGAGGCGCAGCTGAGCTATTTGCGCAAGCACCGCTGCGACCAGATGCAAGGTTATTATTTCAGCCGGCCCTTGCCGGCGCCGCAAGCGGGCGAACTGCTGCGCCAAAACAAGCGTATCGCCCATGCGGACGCGGCGCCGCCGGCGCGCCAGAGCCTGCTCATCGTCGATGACGACGCCCTCATGGTCGAACTCTTGCAGGAACTGTTCGCCCAGGACGGCTATCGCGTCTTCACGGCCCGCTCCGGCGCGCAAGGTTTGCAGTTGCTCGCCCTGGAGCAAATTCAAGTGATCTTGTGCGACCAGGGCATGCCGGGAATGGACGGCACCGATTTTCTCGACCGGGTACAAACCATGTATCCGGACACCTTCCGTATCGTGCTTTCCGGCCAGGCCGACCTGGCGCCGATGATGGCGGCCATCAATCGCGGCGCCGTGAACCGCTTCTACAGCAAGCCATGGAGCAATCAGCTACTGCGCGACAATGTGCACGATGCGTTTCGCCAGCATCAAGCGCTGTACCGCGCCGCTGGCGTGGCGCGGGACGAGACGGCCGGCTTCGCGCCGGGCGGCGCGCCTGCGGGCGCGGGCGAGGACCCGCACCCGGACCCGGACCCGGACCCGAACGGCGCGCTCGCCGCGCATCCGGACCTGCCGCCGGGCTAGTATCTGCGCGCGGGGAGCGGGTCGCGCGCTTGCGGGGCGGGACGGCGCCGATCCGCGGCGAGAGCTGTCCGGCGTATCGCGCCCGCGCGTGGCGCGGCAAGCCGCCTGGCGCACGGCGCTGTCCAAGACGCCCGCCATTTGCTATAGTCAAAAGATCATTCCGTTGGCGCCGCAGGGCGCCGCCCTCACCCTTCTTATTATTCGCCATGACTACTAGCCGCGTTTTCGGTACTCCGCTGTCCCCCTCCGCCACCAAGGTCATGCTGCTCGGCTCCGGTGAGCTGGGCAAGGAAGTGATCATCTCCTTCCAGCGCCTCGGCGTCGAAGTGATCGCGGTCGACCGCTATGCCGACGCGCCCGGCCATCAAGTGGCGCACCGCGCCCACGTGATCGACATGACGGACGGCGCCGCGCTGGCGGCCCTGATCGAGCGCGAACGCCCCGACTTGATCGTACCCGAGATCGAAGCCATCGCCACCGACATGCTGGTGGCTCTGGAAAACGCCGGCAAAATCACCTGCATCCCGACCGCGCGCGCGGCCCTGCTGACCATGAACCGGGAAGGCATCCGCCGCCTGGCCGCCGAGGAGCTGGGCGTGGCCACTTCGCCCTACCGCTTCGCCAGCAGCCTGGCCGAATTGCAGGCCGCTTGCGCCGAAATCGGCTTCCCCTGCGTGATCAAGCCGGTCATGTCCTCGTCGGGCAAGGGCCAGTCCAAGCTCGATGGTGCCGACCAGGTGGAGCAAGCCTGGCGCTACGCCGCCAGCGGCAGCCGGGTCGATTCGGGGCGCGTGATCGTGGAAGGCTTCATCGATTTCGAGTATGAAATCACGCTGCTGACGGTGCGCGCCATCGGCGCCGGCGGCGCCATCGAAACCCGCTTCTGCGAGCCGATCGGCCACGTGCAGGTGCAGGGCGACTATGTGGAATCGTGGCAGCCGCACCGCATGAATCCGGTGGCGCTGGAACGCGCGCAAGACATCGCCAAAAAAGTCACGGACGATCTGGGCGGCCTGGGCTTGTTCGGCGTCGAGCTGTTCGTGAGGGACGAGATGGTGTGGTTCTCGGAAGTGAGCCCGCGTCCGCACGACACCGGCATGGTCACCATGGCCAGCCAGGTGCAAAGCGAATTCGAACTGCATGCCAAGGCCATTCTCGGCTTGCCGGTCGATGTCAGCCTGCATACCCCGGCCGCTTCGGCCGTCATCTACGGCCAGCACGACGCCAAGGCGATCGCCTTCGAAGGCGTGGCCGAGGCGTTGCGCGTGCCGGGCACCGATATCCGCCTGTTCGGCAAACCGGAATCGTTCGCGCGCCGCCGCATGGGCGTGGCGCTGGCGCGCGCGGCCGATGTCGACACCGCGCGTCAACGCGCCAAGCAGGCGGCGGCCACGGTCAAGCCTGTGCTGGCGCCGGCGCCGAAGTAAGGCCGTTGTCGTGACACGCCGCCGGCCGCGCGCCGGCGGCGCCTTGATCGGAGCAGACCATGTCGGACCACACGCATTTTTACGAGCCGGCCCAGGGCCACGGCTTGGCGCACGATCCCTTCAACGCCATCGTCGGGCCGCGCCCGATCGGCTGGATTGCATCGCGCGCGCCGGACGGCGCGCTCAATCTGGCGCCTTACAGTTTTTTCAACGCTTTCAACTACACGCCGCCCATCATCGGTTTCGCCAGCGTCGGGCGCAAGGATAGCCTGCGCAATATCGAACGCACCGCGGAGTTCGTGTGGAACTTGGCGACCCGGCCGCTGGCCGAGGCCATGAACCGCAGCAGCGCGCCGGCGCCGCCGGAGGTGGACGAATTCGGGCTGGCCGGGCTGGCGACGGCGCCCGGCCGCGTCGTCGGCGTGCCGCGCGTGGCGGCGAGCCCGGTCGCCTTCGAGTGCCGCCTGACGCAAATCGTCCAGCTGCGCACGGCCGCCGGCGCCGACGTGGCCACCTGGCTGGTGCTGGGCGAGGTGGTCGGGGTGCACATCGCGCGCGCCCTGCTCAAAGACGGGGTGTACGACACCGCCGCCGCGCAGCCGATTTTGCGCGGCGGCGGCCCGGCCGATTATTTCGAGGTGCGGCCCGACGCGCTGTTCCGCATGAACCGGCCGTCCTATCCCTGAGTCAGCAGCGGACGCGGACCGGTCGCCGCGTCGATTTTCTGAGCTGCCGACGGTCGGTTAAGAGGGGCATCGTTGATCGATGCCCCTTTTTTCGCCAAGCGGATCGCGACCCGCCGCCGCGGCTCTACATCAAACGTGGCGTCAGGTCCGCCCGGGACGTTGCCGAGAACAGGTTGGGATTGCCGTTGCCGAGGGTGGGCGTTGCCAACACCGCCAACGTCGCCGACAGGTCGCCGGACTTGGCGTATTGGCCCGCCAGATCGCCGCCGATGCTCACCGCGTCCCTGCCGGCGAGATGGAAGTTGAGCAGACAGGCCGATAGCGCCCAGTTGCTCAGCGCCGGATCGGCGGCGCACGACGCGCCAGCGAAGTGACATTGCTCGACTGCGTAGTCGTTGCTCTGCGACGCAGATTGAATAGGGTAGCTGCCCGTTGCGTCCATGACGGTCTTTTTGTTGAAGAGCAGGTCGCTATATTGGTTGTGGTGGCCCGGCGATACCGTGTCGTTGCCGCTTTCCGTTCGGAGCGTGTCGGTATCGGCGTCGCCACCGGTCAGATATCGGGCACCGCTGTCGATCGGGATATCGGTGGCGACGCTTTGAGAGACTAGTTTGGAAGAGATGGTGGTGTAGTCCCATTTTGTGCCGTCGGCGAATTGGATGGTCGCCAGGCGGTAATCCGCATTGAAATAGCCTTTCAGCAGGATCTGATCGCCCCCGCCGAAGCCCAGCGTCAGGTCGTTGCCGTTCGCGCCAGCCCCGCGCGTGACCTGGGTGGCCGTGGCCAGCAAGCCGGTGCCGAGCTGGAGCACGTCCAGGTTTTTGCCGCCGGTTTTGGACGGTTGGTACATTTCATTGACGGTGTCCCGGCCATCGCCCTGGTTGAAGATAATCGTGCTGACTCCAATGCCGATGGTGAGGGTGTCGTTGCCGCCGCCGCCGGCGAGCGTGTCGTTCATCCTTCCCCCAGTCAGGCTATCGTTTCCGGCGCCGCCACGCATGTTATTGCTGGCATCGGTCAAGCCCCACAAACTGTCGTCGCCGGCGGTGCCGTTGTAGAGCAACTTGGCGGTCACCGTGGCGTAATCCCATTTGCCGCCGTCGGCGAATTGGATGGCCGCCAGGCGGTAGTCCGAATTGAAATAGCCGGTCAGCTCGATTTGCTCGCCGCCGCCGAAACCGAAGGTCAGGTCGTTGGCGTTGGAACCGACGCCGCGCGAGATTTGGACTGCCGAAGCCAGCAAGCCGGTGCCGAATTGGAGCAGGTCCAGGTTTTTGCCGCCGGTTTTGGACGCTTGATACATTTCAACGACGGTGTCCCGGCCATCGCCCTGGTTGAAGACGATCGTGTCGCTTCCGATGCCCATGGTGAGGGTGTCGTTGCCGCCGCCGCCGGCGAGCGTGTCGTTGAGTCTTCCCGACGTCAGGCTGTCGTCACCGGCGCCGCCCCGGATATTGTTGGTGGCATCGCTCAAGCCGAACAGCTTGTCGTCGCCCGCCGTGCCGTTGTAGACCAGGTTGGCGGTCACCGTACCGTAGTCCCATTTGCCGCCGTCGGCGAATTGTATGCTCGCCAAGCGATAGTCCGCATCGAAATAGTCTTTCAGCAGGATCTGATCGGCGCCGAAACCCAGGCTCATGTCGTTGGCGTTCGCGCCTATCCCGCGTATGATTTGGGCGGTCGACGCCAGCAAGCCGGCGCCCAGCTGGAGCACGTCCCGGTTTTTGCCGCCGGTCTTCGATGGTTGATATAGCTCGTTGATGGTGTCCCGGCCATCGCCATGGTTGAAGACGATGGTATTGCTGCCAACGCCGCTCTCAATGGTGTCGTCGCCGCTACCGCCGGCGAGCGTGTCGTTCAATCTTCCCGAAGTCAGATTGTCATTGCCGGCGCCGCCCCGGATATTGTTGGCGGCATCGGCCAAGCCCGATAGATTGTCGTCGCCGGCAGTGCCGTTGTAGAGTAATTTGGCGGCCACCGCGGCGTAGTCCCATTTGCTTGCGTCGGCGAACTGCATGCCCGCCAAGCGATAGTCCGCATTGAAATAGCCTTTTAGTAGAATTTGATCGCCGCCGCCGAAGCCCAGAATCAGATCGCTGGCGTTGGCGCCCAGTCCGCGCGAAATTTGGGCCGCCGACGCCAGCAAGCCGGTGCCGAATTGGAGCAGATCCAGGTTTTTGCCGCCGGTTTTGGAAGATTGGTATATTTCGTTGATGGTGTCCCGGCCATTGCCCTGGTTGAAGACGATGGTGTCGCTGCCCACGCCGGCATTGATGATGTCATTGCCGCTGCCGCCGGTGAGCGTATCGTTCATGTTTCCTGCGGTTAGGCTGTCGTTGCCGGCGCCACCCATGATGTTGTTGGCCACGTCGGCCAGGCCCGACAGCGTGTCGTCCCCGGCGCCGCCGTTGTAGATCAATTTGGCGGTCAGCGCGGTGTAATCCCATTTGCCGCCGTCGGCGAATTGAATGCTTGCCAGGCGATATTCCGGGCTGAAATAATTTTTCAGCAGGAGGCGATCGCCGCCGAAGCCCAGGCTCAGATCATTGGCGTTGGGCCCCAGGCCGCGCGTGATTTGGGCGGCCGAGGCCAGCAGGCCGGCGCCGAGCTGAAGCACATCCAGGTTTTTGCGGCCGGTCTTGGACGATTGATACAGCTCGTTGATGGTGTCCTGGCCGTCGCCCTGGTTGAAGACGATGGTGTCGACGCCG
>JAYVUV010000123.1:0-14332 GCA_043787615.1 Janthinobacterium sp.
TCGATCCGGGCGGCTTGCCGGGCGGCGGCAAGGTCACGGCCGGACTGGCCACCATCGGACAGAGCGGCAATACCACCACCATCCACCAGGGCTCGGCGCGGGCCGCCATCGACTGGACCAGCTTTAATATCGGGCGCGACGCCCAGGTCACGTTCGTGCAACCGTCGGCCGGCGCGGTGGCCTTGAACCGGGTGATCGGCCAGGACCCCAGTCAAATCCTCGGCACCCTGAAAGCCAACGGCCAGGTGTTCATCATGAACCCGAACGGGGTGCTGTTCGCGCCCGGCGCCCAGGTCAGCGCGGCCGGCATCCTGGCCACCTCCGGCGCCATGAGCAACGACAATTTCATGGCCGGCCGCTATACGCTGACGGGCGAGAGCCGGGCCGTGGTGGTCAACCAAGGCCGGCTGAGCGCCGCGCCGGGCGGCTATGTGGCGCTGGTCGGCGCCCAGGTGATCAATCGCGGCACCATAAGCGCCCCGCTGGGCGAGGTGCGCCTGGCCGCCGCCAATCAAGTCAGCCTGAAAATCGATGGCGCCGGCTTGACCGGCTTCACGGTCGAGCAAGGCACGCTGGACGCGCTGGCCGAGAACCACGGCTTGATCCAGGCCGACGGCGGCCGGATTTATCTCACCGCCCAGGGCCGCGATCAACTGTCGCGCGCGGTGGTCAACAACACCGGGGTGATCGAGGCGCAAACGGTTGGCGAGCACAACGGCCGCATCGTGCTGCTGGGCGATATGCGCAACGGCCAGGTCAACCTCGGCGGCACGCTCGACGCCTCGGCTCCGCAGGGCGGCGACGGCGGCTTCATCGAAACCTCGGCGGCCCACGTCAAGCTGACGGCGCCGCCCCGCGTCACCAGCCTCGCGCCGCGCGGCAAGACCGGCCAGTGGCTGATCGACCCAACCGACTTCACCGTGGCCGCCAGCGGCGGCGACATCACCGGCGCCGACTTGTCCACCATCCTGGGCGGCAGCAACGTCCTGATCGACAGCAACGCGGGCGCGGCCGGCACGGCCGGCGACATCCATATCAACGACCCGGTCGCCTGGAGCGCCAATTCGCTGACCCTGCACGCCCGGCGCAACATCAATATCAACGCCAACTTGAGCGGCAGCGGCACGGCCAGCCTGGCGCTGGAATACGGCCAGGGCGCCGTCGCGCTCGGCAACGCGGCGCGCTACGTGCTGGCCGACGGAGTCAAGATCGATCTACCGGCCGGCAATAATCTGAGCGCCAAGCTGGGCTCGGACGGCGCGGTCACCACTTTTTACGTGATCGACGCGCTGGGCGCCGACGGCAGCGTGACCGGCACCGATCTGCAGGGCATACGCGCCAACCTGAGCGGCAATTACGCGCTGGGCGCCGACCTCGACGCCAGCGCCACGTCCGGCTGGCAAAGCGGCAACGGCTTCACCTTCCTCGGCACCTTCGGCAATCCCTTTACCGGCAATTTCGAAGGCCTGGGCCACACCATCGCCAATTTGAGCGAAAACTGGAGCATCGGCTATGTCGGCCTGTTCGGCGAAGTGGCGGCCGGCGGCCGGGTCGGCAACCTCAATCTGAGCAATGCCAATATTCACGGCGGACTCAATTCGGTCGGCGGCCTGGTCGGCAATAACGAGGGCGCGATCGAACACGTCACGGTGCAAGGCAGCATCGATGGCGACGGTTCCGGCACCGGCGCGGTGGCCGGCACCAGTTTCGGCAGCATCGACCGGGCCCACGCCAACGCCAGCGTGGACGGCAATATCTCGACCGGCGGCCTGATCGGCTACAACGGCGGCCCCGTCACGGCCAGCGATTCCAGCGGCAGCGTGGTCGGCGTGAGCATAGTCGGCGGCCTGATCGGCACCAACACGGTCGCCCTCGATGGCTTGCATTCCTCGGCCACGGTGACCGGTTCGGCTTCCCAGGTGGGCGGCTTGATCGGCAACAGCAGCGGCGCGGTGAGCAACGCTTACGCGACCGGCAACGTCGGCGGCGGCACGGCAGACGAGGTGGGCGGCTTGATCGGCCACGCCAGCGCCGGCGTCTCGCTCAGTTACGCCACCGGCACGGTCGACGGCCGTTACCGCATCGGCGGCTTGATCGGCGAGAGCGAAGCCACCATCAGCGATGTCCACGCCGACGGCGCGGTGGTCGGCGCCGGCCTGGCGGGCGGCCTGGTCGGCGACTTCAGCGGCGGCGACACCATCAGCAATTCCCATGCGATCGGCGCGGTCACGGCCACCGAGGACCAGGTAGGCGGCTTGGTCGGCGCGCAAAACGGCAACATCACCAACTCCTATGCCACCGGCAATGTCTCCGGGGCCAACGATGTCGGCGGCCTGGTGGGCAGCTGGAACGGCGGCAACGGCAGCATCGCCACCAGTTACGCCACCGGTACCGTGGGCGGGGCCAACCGGGTCGGCGGCTTGATCGGCCGCTTCGATGTCTGCTTCTGCGACGTCAGCGGCAGCCACGCCACCGGCGCCGTGACGGCCAGCGGCAATTACGCGGGCGGCTTGATCGGCTCGGCCGACCTGGGCAGCGTCAGCAATTCCTGGGCCTCCGGCAATGTGATCGGCGATGTGTATGTGGGCGGCTTGATGGGGTATGCCAACGACGTGAGCGGCTCCTACGCCACCGGCACCGTGCACGGCAGCGACGCGGTGGGCGGCCTGGTCGGCCACGAAAAAATGGGCGGCACCATTTCCGCCTCGCATTCCAGCGGCAACGTCACCGGCACCGGCAACGCCGCCGGCGGCCTGGTCGGCTACAACGACGGCACCGTCAACGGCGCCTCCTACACCACCAGCCTGACCGTGGGCGACGACGCGGTCGGCGGCTTGATCGGCGTCAATTCGGTCAGCGGGGTCGTCACCGCCTCGGTCACCGGCAATGGCGGCGTGGCCGGACCCGTGGTGACCGGCAACACCAGCGTCGGCGGCCTGGTCGGCCTCAATTCGGGCGCCATCAGCGCCTCGTCCGCCACCGGCGACGTGGCCGGTGCCGTCAGCTACGTCGGCGGCTTGGTCGGCACCAACCAAAGCGGCGCCACCATCGCCTCCTCGCAAGCGTCCGGCACCTCAGTGCACGGCATCAGCAATGTCGGCGGCCTGGTGGGCGACAACGGCGGCAGCATCGACGGCAGTTATTTCATCACCGGGGTGGTGACCGGCAGCGATAGCGTGGGCGGCTTGGTCGGCTTCAACGGCGGCAGCATCGGCGCCGACGAATACGCCACCCGCGCCGTCACCGGCATCGGCGACGCGGTCGGCGGCTTGGTCGGGCGCAACAACGGCAGCCTCGCGGCCGGCGTCTACGCCACCAACACCGTGCTGGGCCGGGATCAAGTCGGCGGCTTGGTGGGCGCCAACAACGGCGGCCATATTTACGGGGCCAGCGCCAGCGTCGGCAGCGTCACCGGGCGCGACCAGGTGGGCGGCTTGATCGGCGCGCTCCGGTCCGGCATCGTCACCGCCTCGCATGCGTCCGGCGCGGTCGGCGGGCGCGACCAGGTGGGCGGCTTCGTCGGCAGCATGGGCAACTTGCTCAGCTTCGCGCCGATCGGCATCGTGATCACCGCCAGCCAGGCCAGCGGCGCGGTGAGCGCGGCCACCAAGGCCGGCGGCTTCGTCGGCAACATGGTGGCCGGCACCAGCTTGAGCGGCAACGCCGTCAATGGCGTGCGCACCAGCAGCACTGTCACGGTCGGCACCGGCCAGGCCGGCGGCTTCGCGGGCGCCAACAGCGGCACCATCAGCGACGTGAGCAGCACCAACGCGGTCAGCATCGGCGGCGCGGTGCAAGACGTGGGCGGGATCGTCGGGCTCAACAGCGGCCTGCTACAAAACTCGCGCGCCCTGAACGCCGTCACGGCGGCCGGCGCCACCAACGTGGGCGGCGCGGTCGGCTACAACGCGGTCGGCGGCACGGTCACCACCACCTACGCGGCCAACGCGGTCGCCGGCCTGGACAACACCGGCGGCTTAATCGGGCGCAACGCCGCCACCGTCAGCGTGGCCTATGCCAGCGGCAGCGCCAACGGCCGCAACAATGTGGGCGGCTTGATCGGCGTCCAAAGCGCCGGCAGCGCCACCAATGTCTACGCCAGCGCGGCGGCCAGCGGCACCGACCAGGTGGGCGGCTTGATCGGTTACGGCGGCGGCACCGTCGATTACAGCTATGCCAGCGGCGCGGTGGCGGCCGGCGGCGCCAACCTGGGCGGCCTGCTGGGCAGCACCAACGGGGCGACGGTCGGCAACAGTTTCTTCGACCTGCAAACCACCGGCCGCGGCCACGCCAACGGCGACTTCGCCGGAGTCGGCGAGGTGGCGCAAGGCAAGAGCACGGCGCAAATGCACAGCGCCGCCACCTATGCCGGCTGGAACTTGAGCGACACCGGCAGCCACGACAAGATCTGGCGCGCCTACGACGGCCTGGCCAGTCCGCTGCTGGTGCATTGGCTCACGCAATTGACCATCACCGCCAACGGCCCGCAAACGAGCTATGTCTACAACGGCGCCGGCCACAGCGACGCCGAGACCAATATCAGCTATACCGAAACGCTGGCGCCCGGCCATCTGCAAGGCAGCGCGGCCTATGCCAGCGGCAGCAACGTGGGGGTCTACACCCTGCTGCGCGGCCATTATTCGGACCAGCAAGGCTATGACATCGCCTATGTCAACAATGGTTCGCTGAGCATCACGCCGGCCGTATTGAGCGCCACGGTGGCGGCCGCCACCAAGGTCTACGACGGCGACGCGACGGCACAACTGGGCCAGGGCGGGGTCACGCTGAGCGGCTTCGTCGCCGGCGAGGGCGCCGTCTCGAACGCGCTGGCCGGCACCTACAATTCCGCCAACGTGAGCCAGGCCAGCAGCGTGAGTTATCTGTTGCCCGGCTCGGCCCTGAGCGTCACCGGCGCCACGCTGCTGAGCAACTACCAATTGCCGGCCCAGGTGACGGGCGCCGGCAGCATCACGCCGCGCGCCCTGAGCGCCACGGTCGGCGCGGCCAGCAAGGTCTACGACGGCGGCGTGGTGGCGGCCCTGGCCGCCGGCCAGATCAAGCTGAGCGGTTTCGTGGAAGGCCAAGGGGCGGTGTCGAAAGCCTTGAACGGGCGCTACAATTCGAAAAACGTGGCCCAGGCCAGCACGGTCAGTTACACCATCGACGCGGCCGCCCTGACCGCCACCGACGCCACTCTGCTCAGCAATTACACCCTGCCCATCGAAGCCGTCAACACCGGCAGCATCAGCCGCGCCACCATCACCGCCGCCCCCGGCGTGGTGAGCAAGGTGTATGACGGCGGCGTCGGCATCGGCCTGTTGCCGGGCGACTTGAAACTAATCGGCTTCGCGGCCGGCGAAGGCGCCGGCGCCGACCCCGTGAGCGGCCAATTCAATTCGAAAAACGTGGCCGACGCCAACCTGGTGACCAGTAGCCTGGCCGGCTTGACGGCCGCCGCCGGCACCGACTTCGGCAACTACCTCTTGCCGACCCAATTCTCGGCCCAGGGCGCCATCGTCAAGCGGGCCTTGAACGTGACGGTGACCGGCGCCGACAAGGTGTACGACGGCAACACCTCCTCGCAGGCCAGCCTGGGCAGCGCCGACGTGGTGGCCGGCGAACAAGTGGTCTTGAGCGGGGCGGCGCGTTTCGGCGACAAGAACGTCGGCGCGGGCAAGACGCTGTCGGTCAGCGGCGTCGTCGCTTCGGGCGCCGACATCGCCAACTACAGCTACGCCGAGGCCTTCGACACCACGGCCAACATCACGCCGCGGCCGCTGACGGTGACCCTGCAAGGCAAGGTCAGCAAAAACGCCGACAACCGGCGCGGCGCGCTGCTGGGCGCCGCCAATTACCTGGTCGGCAACCTGGTCGAGGGCGAGACCGTGAGCGTGACGCAAACGGCCGGCTTGTACGACACCGCCCGGGCCGGCGCCGGCAAGCGCGTCAGCGTCGAGCTGGACGCGAGCCAGTACCGCGCCGGCGACGCCACCACGCTCGCCAACTACCTGCCCGTGACCGGCGCCGTGTCCGGCGCGATCGGCGAGATCATCGGCGCGCCCGACACCAACGCCGGCAGCAACCCGGCCGGCTTGAGCGACCTGGGCGGACCGATCGACTTGCCGCAAGCCTTCAACGCGGTGCTGGCCAGCCTGCCCAACATGGCCGGCACCGCGCAACAGCCGGCCGCCCCGGTGGCCACCGCCAGCGCCGGCGGCGGCGCCAAGGTCGCGCTCGAGGCGCTGGCCAACGACGTCGGCGCGCCGGCGGTCGCCTCGGCGGTGAGCACCAACACCCGCGAAAACCTGCTGTTCCGGCGCGCCTTCAGCATCGGCGACGGCGGCATCCGCCTGCCGCAGGGCGTGCAGGGATCGGACAAGGACGCCTCCCAATAGTCGCAGCGGGACTTCACACCCATGGATAAGGTTAAGCACATGAAAAGACTTCAGCATCGGCATTACGGCACCCTGGCGCTGGCCCTGGCCTTCACGGCGCCGGCCTTGGCCCAAACCACCCCGCCCGACGCCGGCCGCACCCTGCGCGACTTGCAGCCGGCGCCGGGCCAGCTGCCGCCGCGCCCCAGCACCAGCCTGGCGGTGCCGGCCGACGCCGACACCAAGGCCGATCCGGGCCAGCGTTTCCCCGTCAAGCAAGTGCGCATCGAGGGCAACCGCAGCATCGCGCTCGAGGAGCTGACCCCGCTGGTGGCCGGCCTGGCCGGGCGCGACGCCAGCCTGGGCGAGCTGCGCCAGGCCGCCGCCCGCATCACCGCCCTGTACCGCCTGCGCGGCTTCGTGGTGGCGCGCGCGTTCGTGCCGGCCCAGGAAATGCGCGACGGGGTGGTCAACATCGCGGTGCTGGAAGGTAGCTTGAACTCGTCCACGGTGCTCAACGGCTCGATCGTGCACACCCCGGTGCTGGAAGGCTTCGTGGCGGCCCAGGGGCTCAACGGCAAAATCATCCAGTCGGCCCAGACCGACCGCGAACTGCTGCTGCTGGCCGACCTGCCGGCGGTGGGCGCCGTCAACGGCAACCTGAAGCCGGGCCGCGAGGTGGGCAGCTCCGACCTGTTCATCACGGTCGACCCGGGCCGGCCTTACGAGGGCAATCTCGCGCTCGACAACTACGGCAACCGCTACACCGGCCAGGCCCGGCTGACCGGCAGCGTCGACCTCAACAGCCCGTTCAAGATCGGCGACCGGCTCAGCCTGCGCGCCACCGTCACCGATGAACAACTGCTGTACGGCCAGGCCTCCTACGATTTGCCGGTCAACCGCGACGGCTGGCGCGCCGGCGCCACGCTGTCGGCCAGCCGCTACGACCTGGGCCAGGAATTCGACCAGCTCGACGCCAGCGGCCGGGCCACCACGGCCGGCCTGTATTCCACCTACCCGGCCTTGCGCGGCTTGAACGCCAACCTCTGGCTGCGCGGCCAGTTCGACTACCGCAAACTCAAGGATGAAGTGGGCGCGACCGAAAGCGACACCCGCAAATCGGCCAAGGTGGCGCTGCTCGAAGCCTACGGCGACCTGGCCGACGCGCTTGGCGGCGGCGCCTACAACACCTGGCGCGCCGGCTTCACCAGCGGCGAACTCGATATCGACAGCGCCGACGCGCTGGCCTACGACCGGGCCGGCCCGCGCGCCCAGGGCAGCTACCAGAAATACGAGTTGGCGGCGACCCGGCTGCAAGCCATCACGCCCCAGACCAGCGCCTACGCCTCGCTGGCGGCGCAATGGGCCGGCAAAAATCTCGACTCCTCGGAAAAATTCGTCCTGGGCGGCATGTACGGCGTGCGCGCCTACCCGCAGGGCGAGGGCGTGGGCGACAGCGGCTGGCTGGCCAACCTGGAACTGCGCCACAACTTCACGGCCGGACTGGAGGCGACCCTGTTCTACGATCACGGCCACGTGCGCTTCAACCACGACTCCTTCGCCGCCGGTCCCAACGAAACCACCCTGAAAGGCTACGGCGCCAGCGTCGGCGCGCGCTACCAGGGCTTCAACCTGAAGGCCACCCTGGCCTGGCGCAACGGCGCGGCCTCGCAAACCGCGCCCGACCACAGCCCGCGTCTGTGGCTGCTGGCCAGCCGGGGCTTTTGATGGACCGGCCGCCAGCGGCGGCGGCCGGCGCCGCCGTGCGCCTGCAAGTGGGCGCCTGCGACGAGCGCACCCTGGCCGCCGTGCTGGGCGAGGTATCGCGCCATCCGCCCTTCAACGGCTACGCCTTCGGCTTGATGGTCGAGCGCCTGGGCGAACAGCTGCGCCACGGCGCCAACGTGCTGGCCATCGGCGACGGCCAACTGCTCGGCTACGCGGGCTGGTTGCGGGTGGAGCCGGACGCGGCCGAACGCTGGCAGCGCCACGCCGGCCCCATGCCGCAAGCCGACTGGCACGGCGGCGCCGCCATCGTCACCGTCACCGTGGCCCGCCACCCCTCGCTGCTGGCGCCCATCCTGCACGCCATCTCCCACGTCTGCGCCGGGCTGCCGGTGTACCGCATGCGCGCCTTCCAGGATGGCCGGCCCGACCTGCGCCGCCCGCCTATCACGGGCCGCGCCTACCCTTTCGTGACGCCCGGATGATCCCCACCGTCGAGCAAGCCTCGACCTTCCTGGACGCCCTGCTGGCGCGCCTGTACTCGCCCCGGCACGACGCGCCCAGCCCGATCCCGCTCACCGACGACCCGGCGCTGATCCGCCACATCCTGGGCCGGCCGGACATTTTCGTTAAAAACTACGCCTTTCTGGAAGCGCTGGCGCGCGGCCGCTTCACCAGCAACGGCGACGACTGGCGCCAGCGCGCCGCCCTCACGCAAAACTGGTATCGCAACGCGCCGCGCGAAGTGAGCCCGCCGGCCGCGCGCGCCATCTACCTGAAGCACCTGGCGCCCGGAGCGCGGCTGGACGGCCCGACCCTGTTCCAGCGCTTCAACGACGCCGCCGTGGAGATTTTTTCGCTGGCCATCGGCCTGCCGCAAGTGCTGGCCTGGCCGGCCGAATTGATCGCGGCCAGCCGCGGCGCGCTCAAAATCGGCCAGTGGATCGACTGGAACGGCTGCACGGTGGCCGAACTGGCGCGCGTGCGCGCCGAGCTGGCCGACCAACGCGAACGCCTGCGCGCGCTCTGGCACGGCCACCACGCCACCCGCGCCCTGCTGGCCGAGTTGAGCGAACGGGCCGAACAAGGCGGCGCCATCGACGCCTTCGACGCCGCCCAGGAACTGTTCCAGGCGGTGCTGGCCTCCAGCGAAAGCACCTCCAGCAGCCTGTTATGGGCGGCCGACGCCCTGAGCCGGCAACCGGCCGTGCAAAGCCGGCTGGCGGCCGATCCGGCGGGGCTGGAGCGCTTCATCGCCGAAGTGCTGCGCATGTTCCCGCCGGTGCCGTATCTGACCCGGCGCTGCGCCGCCGCGCACCGCTTCGGCGAGCACGCCTGGGAGCCGGGCGCCGCGCTGTCGATCTCCATCGTCGGCATGCACCGCCATCCCGGCCACTGGCGCGCGCCGCACAGCTTCGACCCCGACCGGCCCGAATACGACAGCGGCGCCACGCCGGCCGCCTACCTGCCGTTTTCGCGCGGCGAACGGGCCTGCGCCGGGATTCGGCTGGCCAAGCTGGAATTGCAGGCCGGGCTGGAGGCGCTGCTGACGCTGCGCCGCTGCGACGCCGGCGCGGCGCCGACCCGCTTCCGCTACGGCCTGGCCTCCTATCCCGACACTGCCTTGCAAGCGCTCAGCCGCGCGGGCTCCTGAACCCGGCGGCGGGCCGTCAACCCGTCTCCGGCGACTCGACCTCGATGGTGGACGACTTGAGCATGGCGCCGATGCGGTCGATGTGCACCCTGGGACACCCGCTCGGCGTACGAGGCGCCGCCGCCGCCCATGGTCACAGCAGGTTGCGTGCTCCTCGAACATGCGCAGCGCCACCCACAGCGTTTCCTCCATCTTGCCGGTCTGCTCGGCCAGCAGGGTTTGGGCGGTGTAGGCATGCCCGGTGTGGCAGTGGAAGCGCAATTGCCGGTTCTTGGCCACTTGCCACAGCACGCCGCCGCAGCCGGGGCAATTGAAAGGCACCTGGGTGCCCGGCGCCTCGACCGACTCCAGGTCGCTCAGCACCCGCTTGGCGATCTCCGCCTTGATGGCGACATCGGGCGGCACCGGCTTGCGCGCGGCGCGGCGGGCGCCGGCCGTGCGCTCACGACGGCGCGCAAATCGACGCCAGTGGCGCCAACTGCGCCACCAGCCAATCCCGGAAAGCGCGCACCTGCGGCTTGGCCGCGGCCCCGGGCGGAGTGACGAAATAATAGTGCCACGGGCAGGGGCTGGCGATCTCGAACAGGCGCACCAGCCGGCCCGCCGCGATCTCCTGCGCGACCGCCACGTGGCGCGTGAGCGCGATGCCCTCGCCGTCGATGGCGGCCCGGATCAGCATCGATAGATCGCCGAACACCACCCCGCCGGCCGGCTCGCAGAATGGCAGGCCGGCCGCGCGGAACCAGGGCAGCCAGGGCTCGTCGGCGCAGCGCAACAGGGTCGCCCGCGCCAGCGCGGCCGGGGTGGCCGGCAAACGCCCGCCCCGGTAGCCGGGACTTGCCACGGGATAGTAGACATCGCCCATCAGATGCTCGACCGCCAGCCCCGGATAGACTCCGGCGCCGAAACGCAAACCGACATCGATACCCTCGCGCGCCAGATCCTGCAACTGGCCGCTCGATTGCAGCGCCACCTCGATCTCCGGATGGCGCTCGCTGAACTGGCACAGGCGCGGCGCCAGCCAGCGCGCCGCCAGCGAGGGCACGGCCGACACCGACAAACGCACACCGGCGTTGGCCGGGCGCAGCAGCGCCAGCGCGTCGCCGATCTGGCCGAAAGCCGCGCCCAGCGTGGCGGCCAGCGCCCGCCCCGGCCCGGTGATCTCGACGCGCCGGCCATGACGGACGAACAGGGCCAACCCCAATTCCCGCTCCAGCGCGCGCACCTGATGACTGATGGCGCCATGGCTCAGGTTGAGCTCCTCGGCCGCGCGCGAAAAATTCTGATGGCGCGCCGCCGCCTCGAACGCGCGCAGAGCGGAAAAATTGGGTAGGCGGGGCGGCGGCGTCATGAGCGGAATGGCTTGGTGAATAAAACTAACAAGAAAGCGAAAATATAACGTTATGCGCGGCGCGCGGCAAGACCTAAGATAGCGCCACCCCACCAACGAAAGCCAGCATGCACGATCCCGCCCTCACCCTGTACGTCGACCGCCGCTTCAGCAGCCCTTGGGCCATGTTCGCCTTCGTCGCCCTGAACGAAAAGGCGCTGCCGTTTTCGCTGGAAACGGTCGACCTGGACGCCGGCGCGGCGCGCCGGCCGCCCTTCGCCAGTCTGGCGCCGACCGAGCGCGTGCCGCTCCTGCTGCACGGCGATTTCGCGCTGAGCGAATCGAGCGCCATCGTCGAATATCTGGACGACACGTTCGGCGCGCCGCGCTATCGGCCGCTGCTGCCGACCGAGGCTCGGCCGCGCGCCCTGGCACGCCAGATGCAGGCTTGGCTGCGCAGCGATCTGCAAGCGCTGCGCAACGAACGCGGCACGATGACGATATTTTTCACGCCGGTGCAGACCGCCCTGTCGCCGCAGGCGCGCGCCGACGCCGACAAATTGATCCACCTGGCCGAGCGGCTGGTGCAAGGAGAACATCTATTCGGGCAGTGGTGTGTGGCCGACACCGAGCTGGCGCTGGCGCTCATGCGCCTGATCTTGAACGGTCACCCGGTGCCGCGCAAGCTGGAGCAATACGCGGCCGCGCAATGGGCGCGCGAATCGGTTCGACTGTGGTTGGCCCAGCCGCGCGACTGAAGCCGGCTCAGAGAAAGGCGAACAGGCCCAGGCAATGCGCCGTGCTGTTGGCCCGCTCGATCAGCAGATAGGCGGCCATCGCGCCCAGGCAGGACACGAAGCACAGCAAAGCCGGCGCCTGGGCGCGGGTGCGGCGCCACACGTGGGCGGTGTCGGTCGTCATGGCGCGGCTCAATCGAGGGCGGCCAGGCGCGCATGGCGCGACGACGCGGCGTCCGCCATTTGCAGGCTGATTCTGGCCGCCTTCAAGGTGGCGACGTCGGTGCCGGGACGCTGCTCCAGCGCTTTGGCCGGCGCCGCGACCGGCTGGAACACCACCTTGGCCGGCGGCGTGACCGACGGCGTGACACGCGGCGCGGCGGCGCCCGGCGCCACGGCGGCCAAGCCGGCACCCTCGCAGGCCTGGTCGGTCAAGGTGAGATGGCCATCGGCGCCTACGCATTGACGCACCTCGCCGGCGGCGTGGACGCCCGAGGCGGCGAACAGGCAAACGGCTGCGATGAGGCGGGTGATGGCGGGACGGTTCATGTTTGGCTCCAGTGGCGATGAAGCGATTGTGCGCCCGGCAAATATTCTTATCTGTTCGCTACCACACGTTCCGCGACGGGGTCGGCGCGGCCGCCCCGCCGGCTGCTAAAATACGGCCCACCACCGACCGTCCACCCACCCGCTTCCCGCTTCCCATGCAAATCGAGACCATCCGCCAACGCCTGCGCGCGCTGGGCGCCAAACCGCTGCACGAGGAACGCGTGCTGCGCGACTGGGTCCAAGCGCTGCCGCACGACATCGGCCGCCGCCGGCCCGACGACTTTCTGCCGCTGGCGCTGCGCCAGGCTTTGCCCGGGCTGGACGCCGAATTGCAAGCGTTGACGCGGCTGGTGAGCACGCATCCGGGCGCGGACGGCTCGGCGCGCCTGCTGGTGGCGCTGGCGGACGGGCAGACGGTGGAGAGCGTGCTGCTGCCGCGCGACGGCTTATGCGTGTCGAGCCAGGTCGGCTGCGCGGTCGGCTGCCAGTTTTGCATGACCGGGCGCGATGGCTTGATCCGCCAGGTCGGCAGCGCCGAGATCATCGCCCAGGTGGTGCTGGCGCGGCGCCAGCGGGTGGTGAAAAAGGTGGTTTTCATGGGCATGGGCGAACCGGCCCACAACCTGGCCAATGTGATGGAGGCGATCGAGCTGCTGGGTACGCAAGGCAATATCGGCCACAAGAACCTGGTCTTTTCGACGGTCGGCGACATGCGCGCCTTCGAGCGCCTGGCCGAAGGCCCGGTCAAGCCGGCGCTGGCGCTGTCGCTGCACACCACCAAAGCGGCGCTGCGGGCCACGCTGCTGCCGCGCGCCCCGCGCCTGAGCCCGCGCGAACTGGTGACGCAGGGCGAGCGCTACGCGCGCGCCACAGCCTATCCGGTGCAGTACCAATGGACCTTGATGGAAGGCGTCAACGACGGCGAGGACGAGATGGATGGCATCGTCGAACTGCTCAAGGATAAACACGCGGTACTCAACATGATCCCGTATAACACCATCCCCGACCTGGCCTTCAAGCGACCCAGTTGGGAAAAGGCGCGCGCCATCGCCGCCGCCCTGCACCGGCGCGGCGTGCTGACCAAGCTGCGCGACTCGGCCGGGCAGGATGTGGACGGCGGCTGCGGTCAGCTGCGGGCGCGCGTCGCCACGCCGGGCGTCGCCACGCCGCGCACCATCACCATCCACGCGCCGGCCCGGCCGGTTTAGTCGCCGGCCAACCGCCGCTCACTACCAGCCGCGCGTTACCAGCCAATATCGCGCAGCAGCGGCAAGGTCAAGTCGCGCGGCGGCTCCACCGCGTGCGTCAAGTCGCCATTGATGGCCGGTTCCATCAACTGGTTCGGCTTGGCCGCCGTGGTGTAATGCGACACCGAGGAACCGGGCTGATAGTCCAGCGGTGTGTACATCAGGATGCGGTTGCGGCGGTCGGTGCCGGCCAGCCGCGTGCTGTCCACGCCCAGGGCGGCGATCACGCCCGAGGCGTTGCGCGAGCGCTGTCGCAGCGCGGCGCGGATGATGGCGCCGTCGCCCTGGCTCACCCGCACGGCCGGAATGACGATGGCCGGATCGCTGCCGCCCAAACCGATCACGGGGCCGGGCGCGTTGTCGACCACGATCATGCCGATGGCGCCGGCGTCCTGCACGTTTTTCGCCTTGATCACGAAGTTACAGACGCCCCGGTCGACCAGCGCGATATTGCCCCGCACCGCCAGCGTGTTGAGCGCGTCGAGCCGATCGCAAGCGAGGCCGCCGCCGTTGGCTTGATCGAGCACCGGCATCATCTGGCCGCTCACGGCCGGGGTGCTCAAGGACGGGCCGAAAGAAGCGTCGCCCACCTCGTAATTGCCGGCCGCCGCCCCGGCCCGCGGCCCGCCGATGGTCAAGCGCGAGACCGGGTCGAGCACCTGCGGCACCGCCGCCGTCACCTGCGGCCCGCTCCAGGACAAGCCGTCGCCGCTGAC
>JAYVUV010000124.1:0-13977 GCA_043787615.1 Janthinobacterium sp.
GATCAGGGCCGGGCCGTTGTTGGCTTCCTTGCTGGCCACGGTGGCGTTGAGCTGGAAGCCGTTGAACAGCGGCGTGTTGTAGAAGAAGGCGTTGGAGAAGCGGTTGCGCGAATTGCCGGCCGGGCTGAGCGGGTCGCTGGTGTAGCCGGCCACCTGGATATCGGTCTGGAAGCCGGCCGGTGTGGGCGCGCCGGCCCACGGCTCGAACGCCAGGATCGATTCCTGGAAGGCGCTCAAGCCCCGTCCCAGGCGGGCGGTGCCGAACCCGCCTTGCAAGCCGACCCGGCTCTGACCCTGGAACAAGGGGCGGGTGCCGCCTTCGATCACGCCGGTGTCGGGGTCGAAGCGGATTTCCAATTGGAACAGCGCTTTCAAGCCATCGCCGAGGTCTTCGGTTCCCTTGAAGCCGAGCCGGTTGTTGTCGCGTTTGCCGATCTGCGCGGTGGTGCCGGTGAGTTTGTTGATGCCCACGTCCAGGTTGCCATAAATTTGCACCGAGGACTGGGCCTGGGCCGCGCCCGCCAACACGCCGGAAAATGCACCAAACAGCGCCAACATCACAGATGATTTCTTCATTGTTTTTCCTTGTGGAAGTGAAATCTGAAAGCTACGTGTAGGCAGTGCGAAGGATTCAACACTGGGGTGAGCTGCACCTTAATGGGTGAGGCCGGCGCCCGGGCGAAATTGGTGGCGTGCCGCGCCCGGCCTTGGCGAAACGCCAAGGCCTCGGCCTGTTTCGTTGTATTTTTGTAACGATGGTGCGGCTGACAAGCCTTGCTCGCGCCGGCCGGCCGGGCCGCGCGTGCGGGCCGGATCGCCACAGGCCGGCGCGATGTGGCCGGTGAAGTTTGTCTCAGATCAAGCTTGGGGCAGGTCGGGCCCTGTTTCGGCGCGGGCCGACGCTACACTCAAGGCAGGTTTTCAACGTTCTTTCAGCGACACGCTCCTTGAGCCTTTCCTCTTCGAGCACCCCTTGGGCCGCTGGCCTTGCGTTTGTTGGAAACGGCCGGCCGCATCGCAAACCGCATGATCAACCTTCAAGTGAATCGATGGCCAATCGCGAAGAGTTAAGCATCATCAAGGGCGCCCGCGCCGGCGACGCCGCCAGCCAACTGGCGCTGGGCAAATTGTATCTGTTCGGCGGCGCCAGCCTGCCCAAGAGCATGGCCACGGCCCTGCATTGGTTGCAGCGCGCCGCGACCCCGGACGGGGCCGAGGCTTGCGAGCTGATCGGGCGCCATATTCCGTTCGATGTGGCCTGGTCCAGCCGGGCCGGCGCGATCGCCTGTTACGAGCGGGCCTACGACGGCGGTGTGCTCCAGGCCGGCGTGGTGCTGGCGCAATTGGTGCTGGCCGACGGCGGCGCCAGCCATCCGCTGCACGCCAAGGCCATGCTATGCCTGCAAACGGCGGCCGGGGCCGGCTTGGCCGACGCCCAGTCCTTGCTGGCGCGTCAGGCCGGTGCGGCGCCGCGCT
Organism: Janthinobacterium sp.; assembly: GCA_043787615.1. GTDB lineage: Bacteria > Pseudomonadota > Gammaproteobacteria > Burkholderiales > Burkholderiaceae_D > Janthinobacterium. The sequence continues at coordinate 1,477 of JAYVUV010000124.1, forward strand.
TGGCGCCCGGAAGGGTGGCGCCGCTCAAGAACTTGCCCGGCGCGGCGGCCGATGGCGGGGTCGCGGCGGCGCAGCACGCCTTGCTGCGGCGCGCCTGGGAGCAGGGCGACTGGAACGGGTTTTTGCTGCGCGCGCTGCCGATGGCGCGCCGCTTGCTGCTCGACGCGGAAAGCGTGGGCCGGCCCGGCGCCGAGGCGCGCCCTGAGCGGCCGCTGTCGCCGGAACAGGTGCTGCTGTTGTCGCGCTGCGCCCGCCTGCTGTCGGACCCGGCCATCGTGGCCCACCCCGATCCGCTTGAAATTTGCCGCTGCTGGGAGCGCGCCGCCCAGGCCGGCGACCGCGACGCGCAACTGGCGCTCGGCCTGTGGCTGGCGCGCATGGACGCGCACGGGCAGCGGGTGCAATACGGCGTGCGCGCGGTCAACTTCAAGCGCGCCATCCGTTGGCTGAGCCAGGCCGGCGAGCAAGGTCTGGCCGAAGCCTGGTTCGCCCTGTCGCGCATTTACGTGAAGCCCGAATTTTCGCAGCGTTGCGCGCTGGAGGCCCAGTCTTACTTGGAGCGCGCCGCCGACATGGGCCATGGCGCGGCCCAGCTCGAATGCGGTATTCACGCCTGGCGCAGCCGGCGCGACGATGAAAACAACGACGTGCGGGCCGCCTACTGGCTGGTACGGGCGGCGGGCCGCGGCAGCGCCGAGGCGCGCACGGTGCTCGAGCGGATCGCGCCCGGGCCGTCCGAGGCTGGCTGGCTGGCGCCCTTGTCCGAGTCGGCCTTGGCCGAACTGGCCGGCGAGCAGCCGCTACTGGCGGCCCGGCTGGAGCTGGCGCGTTTGTTCGGTTTGTCGCGGCCGGAGGCGTTGCTGCTCGACGTCAATAGCGCGGACCGGGGCCATTGCCTGCTGGTCGATATCCGCGCCAACTACGGCCGCAGCCGGCGCCGTTTAGTGTTGCTCGGCACGGTCAAGGAGCGCCAGGTGCTGGACCGGGTCGCCCGTCTGTTCGAGCGGGTCGATTGCGGCTTGGCCGGACCGGAAGGCAATTATCGCCAGCGCCTGTACCGGCTCAAGACTTGGGTGCCGGCGGCGGGCGGCTTGTTGCAGGAAGAGTTATTACCGGCCTGAAGAGGATCGCGCCCGGCCGGGGCGCGGCAATGTGGGTGGCCGGCGGAGGACATGGGAGCCGGCGGTCGGACGTGGTTTCCGACCAAATGGGCAGTGCCGCCAATCCATAGCAGATTTGATAAAAGCCATCACATCCATATAAAAGAAATAAGCTAGACTGGCAATGTATATCAATGTATCAATGTATCAATGTTAGCAAGCATTGCTCCCGTTAGCGGTGGTGACTTCAAAAGATCACGAGATAGTTCTGGGTTCGGAAGAGCGGTAGTGATTAGCACGCTTAACCTGTCGAACCATTCGCCATCGTTGGCAGCGAAAAGTTTGTAGAGTGCTTCATTTTTTGATTTGCAACCTAGCGCTTTATATTTTGCTCCGCAATATTTGGAGGCGGCCGTCATTATATGCCAACGAAGTTTGGAATATTTTCCATCAAATCGTTTATTCGATGTTAGCATTCGCAAACGGTAATGGCTGTAACACGCAATATAATAGTCTTCTTCTTGTGCGCCCTGCGCAAAAACATCGCTCAGAAATTCACCTGTCAACCTGTTCGGATATCTGCTTGATAAATCTGGTCGCATCATCACCATTGCGGCATAGCAACGAGCCGTTTCTCTAACATCAAAAATCCGAACAGGAGCGACGTTCTCTGGTTTATATTGCCCTTTACGCCGTTCAAAATATATCCTGCTAGATTCCGTCGCGCCTCTAGCGTTGAAGTATTGTTCAAGTTCTCGCAAGGCCGTTAAAGTGGAGATAAACTGCGCATCTTCAACTTTGGACTGCCTATTCGTGGCTCGAACAATATCATCAATAACTGATGCCTCGTCTGCTTCAATCAATTTAATCATGAGACATACAGTGTGATCAACTCTATCGTCCATAGAAATTAAGATATTTGAGGTTTGACACCCATTGACGATCTGAAAATCTCGAATATAGATTTCCTGCCCTGCCGGTCTAACACTCGATGCGACAATTGTAATTCCATTATTCATAAGGCCAAATCTTGCTTTTTTATTTGAATCACTCAACGTTTCCGCAATTTCGGAGTTCACCTCAACATCGACACCTAAGAAATCTCGAACATTTTCCTCAAAAAGTTTTTTCCGGGGTGCGCCGTTATTGTCCTTAAGAATTGCGTCGATAAAGCTTCTTGCCGTTACCGTTGCTACATATGCGTTACTGATGTTCGGAACTGCTGGGAATGGAGCATATCCTACGGTGGCAAGTCGCGCTTCCATCGGTCCATCAGCCGAAAGCCAAAGCTCATGTATTACATCTCGATGGCCTTTAACTAAAAGCGTCTCGTTTGAATATCCCATTTTTTTCAACGCAGTCTCGCCAATTTGGAAAGCTGCATTTATTTCGACTGCGTCAGTATCCGGGGCTGCCGTTAGGAAATATGAGTGGATGTTAGGGAGCCCTCCTTTAATGCGGCCGATATTCTCAAAAATTGCAACAAACATTTTCCTAAACTCGGCGAGATGTTGACTATGGGGCTGTGCCGGTGTTTCGGAGAGGTAATCAACAATTGCCGCAACAAATGAATCTACCTCTTGCTTAGACCATGTTGTGGAACGCTTAGCTTGGGTTAGTACTATCGTAACCTGATACTCGCGCTTAGTAGTCTGAAAAATTTCCTTGAGTTCTTCTACCGAAAATACCGCACGATCATCCAAAAACAATATAGCCCCGTCAATACCAGGATCGGCCCCCTCGTAGACGAGGTCGCTCGCTTCGACGTTATCCCCAGAGTATTTGGAAAACACACAATAGTTTACAAACGCTTCGAAGTTTTTCGCTTCGTCATAAGGCGCGCCGAAGTCCTTACAAAAATTTTCAAAATACGATTTCGTTACTAGATGCATAATTTCCTTGCAGGGTTATATAGACTCGGAATCAAAAGTAAATTCAAAAGTGATTTTTGCTGAGCTGTTGTTTGATCATTATGACATTTGCTTAGTAACATGTGGGTTTTTTTTGTCGAACCTGGATGAACTAGGCTACAAATTTTTCTAGAAATCGCTGGAAAAGGATGGCAAGCCGTAGAAAGCGATGGAAAAATCGTGACTGTTCAGTCCACATGACAGCCAGGCGGAGACACTGATTTCGCGTAGAAATATGCAAATTGATAAAATTTTTACAGTTTTTAAGTAAAAAATTCATTTTTCCTGGAGTACGGATAGGAGCTGAACGTAACCGTTCACGCCCCGGCAGGTCAATTCGATCAAGCCTTGGCATTTGCGCGTCAAATGCGCCCAGCAGCGCAGGCGCCGCTTCAGATGGCGGTAGGCTAGATAGCCATCGCTCATCAGATTGCCTTTAATGGTCATGCGACCATTGTCCCGCCCCGAATGATGAAAGATAATTCTACTGCGGCGCGTGGCTGTCCGATATCGTGCAAATTTTTGGAGCATTGACTCCGCACGTTAATGTGATCCAAGCGACCAACCCCGCACCCCAAATTGTCGCCATTGAGCACTCACGGTAAGAAGGCCATGTTCCGTAACAGGAATATAGGCAATTTTGGTCGCTTGTCAGCGAAACGCGCGCCGCCTTTTGCTTTATCTTGCAAGCAGTCAATTTCCCTGTCTTGGGAACGGGGTAGGGGTAATATTGCCTTCGCTCATTATCTTTCACGGTAAACTTAGCCGTCAGCAGGTTCGACAAGATTTCCAAACTGCGGTAGCCGATGAAGAACAGCGTCGTATGGCCGGCCACGAACACCCACAGCCAAAGCAACTGCGGCCTTCCTTCCATGGGGTTTCATCGGCGTGCAGCAAGGCTGCCTGTTCGATCTCACCGACCATCTCGTCTTTCAGCGGCGCCACCGCGCGCCCGGCTTTCCGGATGGTTTCATCGATCACGCCGGTGCTCAACTGCAAACCGAACAGCTCGATGAAGAATTCGCGGATGCGCGCACGCGACAGGCGCCTGCGCAGCGCCAGAAAGACGATGGCGCCGCCTAGGCGCGGACCGATCAGGCGCCATTGCCCCAGCGCGACCTTGTCCCAGCACGGATCGTTCGGCGCCGCGTAGTGCGGCGCGCGCGTCACGTGCCCACATCCGCAGGTGCTGGCATGAAGCAGGTGGCGGTTCATCTGCAAGCGCAATCCGGCCTGCCCGGGGACGCTGGCGGCGATCTCGATTTCGTCCCAGCCGGTATAGGCCTGCGCGCCCTCGTGCATCAGCGTCAATCCGCACACAGCGCAGTGCTCGGGATCATGCGGGATGGTCTCGTCAACGGCAAACTGTTGTGTGCGGCCATTGCCTTTGGCGCCGGGCTGCTTGCCTGACTTCGACTTGCCGCCTGACGAACGCGCACCGCCACTGGAGGGGGCTGAAGATGGACTGCCCGACCTTGGCTCGGCGCCGGAGCCGGCCTGCGCCGTCGTGCCTGTGACCGGCAAGCTTGTCCACGGTGCGCGGTTCGACGGCGGCTTGGAACTATTGCTTGGGATTGATTCAGGCGGTCCCGCGTTTCCTTCAATTCCAGCAGCAGCCGCACCGACACCGCTTTCAGCTGTTCCGGCGTGAGCAGACCCAGCCAGCTTTCATCCATTTGGCGCAAGTCAAAATCGGTAAGGGGTGTCGGCTTCGTTTTCAAAGTTACGAATTATACAATCGATCCTGCTTCACTTGGTGAGGGGAGTGAACGGCTACGAGCTGAACAGTTATGAATTTATTGCTTACAATAGGCACGGAGTCGGCCGTCTGAACCCGTCGGCTCGGTCGCCGGACGATTCATTGCCCGCTTCGCGGTCGCCGAAAGTATGGCGATTGCTTGTATAAATAGTGGCCGCCCGCGCAAGCGACCGCGTCGGCGGCCGCGTCGGGTCGGCGGCCGCGCGTCACAGTGCGATCTCGCCCTCGAACACGGTGACGGCCGGTCCCGTCATCCAGACCGCTTCGCCTTCGCCGGCCCAGCTGACCGACAGTTCGCCGCCGCGCGCGCTCACCCGCACCGGCGAGTCGAGCAAACCGCGGCGTATGCCGGCCACCACGGCCGCGCACGAGCCGGTGCCGCACGCCAAGGTTTCGCCGGCGCCCCGTTCGTACACCCGCAAGCGGATATGGTGGCGGTCCAGCACTTGCATGAAGCCGGCGTTGACGCGCTTGGGAAAGCGCGCGTGTCCCTCGATCTGCGGGCCGAGCGTGGCGACCGGCGCCTGTTCCGTGTCGTCCACCACCAGCACGGCGTGGGGGTTGCCCATCGAGACGGCCGATACCGGCACGCTGGTGCCGTCGGCCATGGCCAGTGGCCACAGGGTGTCGCGGCCCTCGGCTTGGCCGGCCAGGCCGGCGTGGTCGAACGGCACCCGGGCCGGTTCCAGGATGGGCGCGCCCATGTCGACCGTGACGCTGCCGTCCGCTTCCAGGCGCGGCGCGATCACCCCGCTCATGGTTTCGACCCGGATGCTGGTCTTGGCGGTCAAGCCTTTTTCAGTCACGAACTTGACGAAGGCGCGCGACCCGTTGCCGCACTGCTCGACTTCACCGCCGTCGTTGTTATAGATGCGGTAGCGGAAATCGCAGTCCGGCCCGGTCGGCCGCTCCACCACCAGGATTTGGTCGGCGCCCACGCCGAAGCGGCGGTCGGCCAGCGCCCGCCATTGCGCCGGGCTGAAGTCGATGTGCTGATCGATGGCGTTGATGACGATGAAGTCGTTGCCGGCGCCATGCATTTTGGTAAATTGTAGTTTCATGGGATAAGTATAAGCGTTGCGGCGGCTAAGCCAGCGGCTGGCCGGCCGGATCGACGCCGGGCGCGGGCGTCGGCGCGGCCGCGTACAGCGAAGGCTGGCCGGGCGGGCGAGTCTTGAAGCGCTTGTGGGTCCAGAAATAGTCGGCCGGGTGCTCGCGCACGCGCTCTTCGATGAAGGCGTTCATGCGGCGGGTGGCGGCGCTCATGTCGGGGCCGGGATAGTCGTCCCAGGGCGGGTAATAGGTGACGCGCCAGCCCTGGTAGCCGGGCAGGAAGGTGGCGATCACGGGCAGGATCTGGGCGCCGGTGGCGGCCGCGATGCGCGCGGTGGCGGTCAGGGTGGCGGCCGGGACGCCGAAAAACGGCACGAACTCGGCGTCTTTCGGGCCGAAGTCCATGTCCGGCAGCATAAAGTAGGGCAGGCCTTCGCGCAGGGCGCGCAGGATGGGCTTGATGCCGTCCTGGCGCGTGAACAGGCGCACCGGCCGGAAGCGCGAGCGGCCCTTGCGCAGCACCTGGTCGAAGGCGGCGTTTTTTTGCTGCACATACATGGACGAGGCGCTAATTTCCATGGCGGTGGCCACGCCGGCCACGTCCAGGCACACGAAATGGGGACACAGCAGGATGGTCGGGCCGCTCGCGATTTGCAGCCCCGGAAACGCCGGCGCCACCTGGATCAGGCGGCGCAGCCGGCTTTCGGGCGCCCACCACAGAATGCTGCGTTCCCACACGCTGCGCGAATACGCTTGAAAATGCTGGCGCGCCAGGCGTACGCGCGCGGCCTCGTCCAGTTCCGGCAGGCACAGGCGCAAATTGATCAGCGCGATGCGGCGCCGTTTGCGCAGCACCACGAACAACAGGCTGCCCACCAGTTTGCCGAAGCGGCCCAGCAGCGGCAAGGGCAACCAGTGCAGCAGCCACATCAAAAACAGCAAGACTCTCATGCGGGCTCCTGCGGTGTGGCGTCGGCGGCCAGCGGCGCGGCCCCGGCCGGCACTTTGTAACGGTTATAGCTCCAGAAATACTGGCCGGGACTGCGCGCGATCAGTTTTTCCATGGCCGCGTTGATGGCGCGCGCCTGCTCGGCCGCGTCGCCGTCCAGGCTAGCGTCGAAAGGCACGAAATGGACGATGTAACCGCGGCCGCGCGGCAGCCGCTCGGCGTAGGTGGCGATCACCTTGGCGCGCCCCATCTGGGCCAGCTTGGCCGGCAGGGTCATGGTGTAGGCCGGACGCCCGAAAAAGCCGGCCCACACGCCCTCGCCCTCCTGCGGCACCTGGTCCGGCAGCAGGCCGATCGGCTGGCCTTTTTTCAGGCATTTGGCCAGGATCCGCACCCCGGACATATTGGCCGGCGCCAGCATCAGGTTGGCGCGCGCGCGGGCGCCCTCGATCAAAGGTTTCAAGGCCGCCTTGCGTGGCGGCCGGTACATCACGGTGAGCGCGGTGCGCAGGGCGATTTGCTGGGCCACGATTTCAAAGCAACCCAGGTGCGGAGTGAGGAACACGATGCCTTGTCCGCTGTCCAGGGTCGCTTGCACCAATTCCCAGTTGGCCAGTGTGGCGTGGCGCGCCACCCGCTCGGGCCGGGCGCACCAGATGAAGGGCAGTTCGACGATGCTTTTGCCCGACTCAGCCACGGCGGCGCGCCAGTGCGCGTCCACCCCGGCCTGGCGCATATTGTCGCGCATGCGACGCCGGTAGGACGGCGACAAGCCGTACACCAGCCAGCCCAGCGCGGCGCCGAGGGCGTGCAGCACGGGCAGTGGAAATGTTGATAAGAAACGAAAAATGAGTACCAGCATGAATATGATCAGTTTCAATAAAAAAGCAAGTTGCTGTGCCAAAAAATTTTTAGGAAGCGTAAAATAGCACGTGCAGTATCCGCTGAGTTAATTAGACAACTTGCGAAGCGGAATATAAATATCGCTAAAGCGTCGCAGGCAGCCTTTTACTGCGACAGAACATTCATTCAGTTAACAGTAATAGGATTTTGCCATGTCAAACGATTATCTCTTCACGTCTGAATCCGTGTCCGAAGGCCATCCGGACAAGGTCGCCGACCAAATTTCCGACGCCATCCTCGACGCCATCCTGGCCCAGGATCCCAAGGCCCGTGTTGCCGCTGAGACGCTGTGCAATACCGGTTTGGTGGTGCTGGCCGGCGAGATCACCACCCACGCCAACGTGGATTATATTCAAGTTGCGCGCGAGACGATCAAACGCATCGGTTACGACAACACCGACTTCGGCATCGACTACCGCGGTTGCGCCGTCATGGTGTGCTACGACAAGCAGTCGCCCGACATCGCCCAGGGCGTGGACGAGGGCGCCGGCATCGATCTGGACCAGGGCGCCGGCGACCAGGGCTTGATGTTCGGCTACGCCTGCGACGAGACCCCGGAATTGATGCCGGCCGCCATACATTACGCCCACCGCCTGGTCGAGCGCCAGTCGCAGTTGCGCAAGGATGGCCGCCTGCCGTGGTTGCGCCCGGACGCCAAATCCCAGGTCACGCTGCGTTATGTGAACGGCCGCCCGGTCGCGGTCGACACCGTGGTGCTGTCGACCCAGCACGCGCCGGACGTGTCGCACAGCCAGATCGAGGAAGCCGTGATCGAGGAAATCATCAAGCAAGTGCTGCCGCGCGAATGGCTGGCCGGCACCCGCTATCTGGTCAACCCGACCGGCCGGTTTGTGATCGGCGGCCCGCAAGGCGATTGCGGCTTGACGGGCCGCAAGATCATCGTCGACACCTACGGCGGCGCCAGCCCGCACGGCGGTGGCGCGTTCTCCGGCAAGGACCCCACCAAGGTCGATCGCTCGGCCGCTTACGCCGCCCGTTACGTGGCGAAAAACGTGGTCGCGGCCGGCCTGGCGCGCCAATGCCAGGTGCAGGTCAGTTACGCGATCGGGGTGGCCAAGCCGATCAACATCACGGTCTACACCGAAGGCACGGGCGTGATTCCCGACGACCAGATCGCGCTGCTGGTGCGCGAACACTTCGACCTGCGCCCGAAAGGCATCGTGCACATGCTCGACTTGCTGCGCCCGATCTACCAAAAGACGGCGGCCTACGGCCATTTCGGCCGCGAAGAGCCGGAATTCACCTGGGAACGCACCGACAAGGCCGCCTTGCTACGCGCCGCCGCCGGGCTGAAATAAACGTCCATGAGCGTCCGCCTCCCGGGGCGGGCAGCGTCGGCGGCGCGAATCGGGCTGGCGCCTGCCGCCCTTGGATGCTAAGATACAAGACTCCGAGGAGCGTTGCGACGAAAAAACCTTTCGCCAGGCTCGGACCATCCGCAACCGCGCTCACGTTACTTTTTTCTAACTGAAAGGAGGGCGTGATGAACGCCGTACTCAAACCGCAACAAGACTATCTCATCGCCGACCTCGGTCTGGCCGCGTGGGGCAACAAAGAAATCAAGATCGCCGAAACCGAAATGCCGGGCTTGATGGCGATCCGCGAGGAATTCGCCGCCGCCCAGCCGCTCAAGGGCGCGCGCATCACCGGTTCCCTGCACATGACGATCCAGACCGCCGTCTTGATCCAAACCCTGGAAGCGCTCGGCGCCCGCGTGCGTTGGGCTTCGTGCAATATCTACTCGACCCAGGACCACGCCGCCGCCGCCATCGCCGCCGCCGGCACCCCGGTGTTCGCGGTCAAGGGCGAAACCCTGGACCAATATTGGGATTACACCCACCGCATTTTCGATTGGCCGACCGAGGCCGGCGCCCCGGTGTACTCGAACATGATCCTCGACGACGGCGGCGACGCCACCTTGTTGCTGCATCTGGGTTCGCGCGCCGAGCAAGACATTTCCGTGCTGGCCAACCCCGGCTCGGAAGAGGAAATCTGCCTGTTCAACTCGATCAAGCAGCATCTGGCCATCGATACGGCCTGGTATTCCAAGCGCCTGCCGCAGATCCTGGGCGTGACCGAGGAAACCACCACCGGCGTGCACCGCCTGTACCAGATGCACAAGGAAGGCAAGCTGGCTTTCCCGGCCATTAACGTCAACGATTCGGTCACCAAGTCCAAGTTCGACAATTTGTACGGTTGCCGCGAATCGCTGGTGGACGGCATCAAGCGCGCCACCGACGTCATGATCGCCGGCAAAGTGGCCGTGATCGCCGGTTACGGCGACGTGGGCAAGGGTTCGGCCCAAGCCATGCGCGCCTTGTCGGCCCAGGTCTGGGTCACCGAGATCGATCCGATCTGCGCGCTGCAGGCGGCGATGGAAGGTTACCGCGTGGTGACGATGGATTACGCGGCCGAGCACGGCGACATCTTCGTCACGTGCACCGGCAACTATCACATCCTCACCGAGCAGCACATGTTGCGCATGAAGGATCAAGCCATCGTGTGCAACATCGGTCACTTCGACAACGAGATCGATGTCGCCGCGCTCAAAAAATATGAGTGGGAAAACATCAAGCCGCAAGTCGACCATGTGATCTTCCCGTCCGGCAAGCGCATCATCCTGCTGGCCGAAGGCCGCCTGGTCAACCTGGGTTGCGGCACCGGCCATCCTTCGTATGTGATGAGCTCCTCCTTCGCCAACCAGACCATCGCCCAGATCGAGTTGTTCGCCAACACGGCCAAGTATCCGGTCGGCGTGTACACCCTGCCCAAGCATTTGGACGAGAAAGTCGCGCGCCTGCAATTGAAAAAACTCAATGCGCAACTGACCGAACTGACCGCCGAGCAAGCCGCCTACATCAGCGTGTCGGTGCAAGGCCCGTACAAGCCCGATCATTACCGTTACTAAGCCTTACCTGTTATGAAGCGTTGAATTGCGCGCTCAATCGTCGGCATCGCCCGCGCGCCGCCGCGAGCGGGCGCGTCACACCGGGAGCGGCCAGCCGCCGTTCCCGTTTCCCGTTTTTTCCGTTGCGAGTCCCCATGCGTTTGTTGCTTACCTGGTTTGTCAATGCCGCGGCCCTGTTGGCCCTGCCTTATCTGATGCACTCGATCACGGTCGACAGCGTCGGCGCCGCCCTGGTGGCGGCCTTGCTGCTGGGCCTGGTCAACACCTTGATCCGGCCCCTGCTGCTGGTGTTGACCCTGCCGGTCACGGTGTTATCGCTGGGCTTGTTCATCTTCATCGTCAACGGCTTCATGTTCTGGCTGGTGGCCCAGTTGGTGGGCGGTTTCCACGTGGCCAGTTTCTGGGCCGCGATCGGCGGCGCCTTGCTGTACAGCGTGATTTCCTGGGCCTTGTCCACCTTACTTCTTAAAAATGATGGCAACTCATAATTTCAGCATCGAGTTTTTCCCGCCCAAGACGGCCGAGGGCGCGCAAAAATTGCGCCTCACGCGCGAGCAATTGTCCTCGCTTCAGCCGAAATATTTCTCGGTCACTTTCGGCGCCGGCGGCAGCACCCAGCAAGGCACCCTGGACACCGTGCTTGACATCATGGCCGCCGGCGAACAAGCCGCGCCCCATCTGTCTTGCGTGGGCGGTTCGCGTGCCTCCATCGGCGCCATCTTGAAACAATATCAGTCGCACGGCATCCGGCGCCTGGTGGCCCTGCGCGGCGATTTGCCCAGCGGCTACGGCGCGGCCGGCGAATTCCGCTACGCCAGCGAATTGGTCGAATTCATCCGGGCCGAGACGGGCGACTGGTTTCACATCGAAGTGGCGGCCTATCCGGAAGTGCATCCGCAGGCGCGCTCGCCGCAGGACGACTTGCAAGCCTACGCGCGCAAGGTCCGGGCCGGGGCCGACGCCGCCATCACCCAGTATTTTTACAACGCCGACGCCTACTTCCGTTTCGTCGAGGAGACGGGCAAGCTGGGCTTGGACGTGCCTATCGTGGCCGGCATCATGCCGATCAATAATTACACCCAGTTGCAGCGTTTTTCCGACATGTGCGGCGCCGAGATTCCGCGCTGGATACGGCTCAAGCTGGCCAGTTACGGCGACGACAGCGCCTCCATCAAAGCCTTCGGCCTCGACGTGGTGACGCAACTGTGCGAGCGCTTGCTGGCCGGCGGCGCGCCGGGCTTGCATTTCTACAGCATGAACCAGGCCCAGGCGACCACCGCGCTGTGGCAGCGCCTGGTTAAATAAATGCCGGCCACGGCCTGGCTCGCGGCGCACCGGGCGCGCTGAGGCAGGCGTGGCCGGGCCAACGTTGGCCCGGCCGACGTGGCCCGGCCAACGTGGCTCGGCCGACGTGGCTCGGCCGACGTGGCGCGGCCAGCGTGGCTCGGCCAGCGTGGCCCGGCCAACGTGGCCCGGCCAACGTGGCTCGGCCAGCGTGGCCCGGCCGACGTGGCCCGGCCAATCCCGGCGCCGGGCGCTGATGCGCGCCGACGCGTTTTTCCACGCAGGCGCCTTCGCGCGCTCGGGCGCTACAGCGCACCGTTTTCCGTGAGCACGATGTCGAGCGCGATGTCGTGTTGGTCGCCATCGAAGGCGGCCGCCAGGCAGGCGTAGGCGATGCCGGCCGTGAGCGGCCTTGGCGTGGGCGCCAGCGTGCGGTCGTAATAGCCGCCGCCATAACCGAGCCGCAGACGCGTGCCGTTAAACCCCAGGCAAGGCACCAGCAGCGCGGGCGGGCAGGGCAGCGCACGCAAGCGGGCCGGCACCGCCACCCCCATCCCGTCCTTGTGCATGGCCTCGCCCGGCAGCCAGTCCGCGAAGCCCAGCGGCGCGTCTTT
>JAYVUV010000125.1:0-3382 GCA_043787615.1 Janthinobacterium sp.
CCCAGTTTCCAGGCTTCGCTCACCCGTATCGAATATTGCTCGATCGCTTCCGGCGCGGTGCTAGGCAGCAGCAAAATGGCGATCTGGCTGCCGGTCTGATGCTCATAATCGCTCAGCACGCTTTCCAGCGCACCACGCTGTTGCGCGTTCAGCATGCCGGCCATATCGTTGACATGGCCGCGCAAGGGTGGCACCGCCACCAGCGTCTGGGCTTGGCCGAGCGCCGCAGCCAACAGCAACAGCAGCGCCAGAACGACGCGCGCGCGCATGGCTTATTTCCCGAAATTGACGGTGGGCGCGCTTGAAATCGCCTTCTCATTGTCGACCGTGAACGAGGGCTTGACTTGATAGCCGAACACCATCGCCGTCAGGTTGCTTGGAAAGCTGCGCGCCAACACATTGTATTCCTGCACCGTGCCGATATAGCGCTGGCGCGCCACCGCGATGCGGTTTTCCGTGCCTTCGAGTTGCGACTGCAAGTCGCGAAAGCTGGTGTCGGCCTTCAAGTCGGGATACTTTTCCGACACCGCCATCAGGCGCGACAGGGCCAAGGACAGCTCGCCCTGCACCTGCTGGAACTTCTGAAAGGCGGCCGGATTGTTCAACACTTCGGGCGTGATGTGAAAGCTGGTGGCGGCGGCGCGCGCGCGCGTGACCGCCTCCAGCGTCTCGCGCTCGTGGCTGGCGTAGCCCTTGACGGTGTTGACCAGGTTGGGGATCAAGTCGGCGCGGCGCTGATACTGGTTCACCACCTCGCCCCAGGCCGCCTTGGTGGCCTCGTCCTTGCTTTGAAATTGATTGTAGCCGCAGCCCGATAAAAAGCTTGCCAGCAGGCCGGCCGCCAGGGCCAGGCGCAGCCAGGCGGCCAGGTGCGTGCGTAATGTGTGCATGATAGGCGTCCTGTGATTGTCCATGTCGGCAGTGCGGAATATACTCCAAGTTGACAAAATGAGCTTTTTACGCGGTGTGCGGGGCGCTACAATGCGGGGTTTGCAACCGACATCTGAGGCCCGCCGTGAATTTCATCGACAAGTTGTCCGCCGCCTGGACCGCCAACGACTCCCTGTTATGCGTCGGGCTCGATCCCGACCTGGCCAAGCTGCCGCCGCATTTGCGCGCCGCGCCGGACGGCATCACCACATTTTGCACCGCCATCATCGACGCCACCGCCGACCTGGCTTGCTGCTTCAAGCCGCAAATCGCCTATTTCGCCGCCTTGGGCGCCGAGCGCCAGCTGGAGGACGTCTGCGCCTACCTGCGCCGACATCATCCCGCCATCCCCATCATTTTGGACGCCAAGCGCGGCGACATCGGCGCCACCGCCACCCAGTACGCGCGCGAGGCGTTCGAGCGCTACGGCGCCGACGCCGTCACCGTCAATCCCTACATGGGCGCCGATTCGATCGAGCCCTACATGGCTTGGTCCGAGCGCGGCGTGATCGTGCTGTGCCGCACCTCCAATCCGGGCGGCTCCGACCTGCAATTTTTGCGCGCCGAGGGGCGGCCGCTGTACCAGCACGTGGCCAGTCTGGTGGCCGACAAATGGAATCGAAACGGCCAATGCGCGCTGGTGGTGGGTGCCACCTTCCCCGAAGAGCTGGCCCAGGTGCGGGCGCTGGTGGGCGACATGCCCCTGTTGGTGCCGGGCATCGGCGCCCAGGGCGGCGACATCGCCGCCACCGTGGCGGCCGGCAAGACGGCGGCCGGTGCCGGCATGATGATCAATTCCTCGCGCGCCATCTTGTATGCGGCGCCCGAGCCCGGCGAAGACTACGCGGCCGCCGCGCGCCGGGTTGCGCGCGCCACGCGCGACGCCATCAATGCGCACCGGGCCTGAGCCGGCGGCCGAGCCGGGCTTACAGGCGGGCCGGGGCGATCGCCTCGGCGTAATCGTAGAGCGCGCCCAGAATATCTTCGCCGCGCTCGTCGGCATTTTCCGACAGCTGGTCGATCTCGCCGAATAGCGCATCGACGGTGCGGGCGCCGCCCTGGCCGTCGAACAGGCGCGCGGCCCGGTGCGCTTCCCAGCGCGCCGCCTCTTGCTGGCTCAAGCTGTCCGGGAAATTGCGCGCGCGGTAGCGAAACAATAACTCTGTCAAGCGCTCGTCGGCGAACGCTGGCCGCGCTGCGGCCAATTTTTGCGGCGTTTCCTGGCGCAGCGCGTCGAGCAAGCGGCGGTCGTCTTTACCGATGAAGCCGCCGTACAAATCCTCGTCCACGTCGGGCGTATCGAGCTCGCCCTGGCGCTGGAACACCTCGGCCCAGACGGCCGCCATGTCCGGGCCGGCGGCGGCTGCGGCGGCGTGGCCCCGGCCGGCCTCCAGGTCCAGTCCCCAGCGCGCGGCCTGGGCCGCCGTCAAAGTCTTCAAGTTGGACACCAGCATCGGCGATTTGTTCAAATGGACGCTTTTCACCGGCAGGCGCGTCATGCCTTCGGGCAAAGCGTCGCTGCGGGTGAACATGCGGACGCGGATGGTGGCCGCGTCCAGGGTGAACAACTCGGCCGGATCGTGGGCGCAATCCCAGACCAGCACCTCGTTCTTGTTGGTGGGGTGGGTGGCCAGCGGCCACACCAGGGCCATGCAACCGCGCTCGGCCGGAAACATGCCCGAGACGTGCAGGAAGGGCGGCCGCTCGGCCGGCGCCAGATGCATACCGACCTCGGCGGCGACCCGGTCTTTCTTGTGCAGCGCCAGGCAAAAATCGAACAATTTCGGCTGCTTGTCGCGGATCAGGCGCGCCAGCGCGATGGTGGCGCGCACGTCGGACAGCGCGTCATGCGCGGCCTCGTGGGCCAGACCGTTGGCCGCCGTCAAATGTTCCAGCCTGAAACTGGGCCGCCCGTCTTCCCGATTCGGCCACACGATGCCTTCCGGGCGCAGCGCGTACGTCATGCGCACCACGTCCAGGATATCCCAGCGGCCGCACTGGTTTTGCCACTCGCGCGCGTAGGGATCGATTAAGTTGCGCCAAAACAGGAAGCGGGTCACTTCATCGTCGAAGCGTATCGTGTTGTAACCAACCCCGATGGTGCCGGGCCGGGAAAACGCTTGCTCGACGACGGCGGCGAAACGATGCTCCGGCACGCCTTCGCCCAGGCAGCGCTGGGGCGTGATGCCGGTGATCAAGCAGGATTGCGGATCGGGCAGGAAATCGTTGGCGGGTTGGCAATACAGCATGATCGGCTCGCCGATCTCGTTCAATTGCGCGTCGGTCCGGATCGCGGCGAACTGGGCCGGCCGGTCGCGGCGCGGTTGCACGCCGAAGGTTTCATAGTCGTGCCACAGGAAAGTATGGGTGTCCATTGTCGATTCGTCGATCCGCTTAAATACCGCTTCAGTTTATATACTTGTTGCCGATATAACTATACAGGCCGTCATCG
>JAYVUV010000126.1:0-31227 GCA_043787615.1 Janthinobacterium sp.
CGCCTTCGTGTCGGGCGCCCGCGCCCGGCCACTCTCACGCCCGCTTACCCGTCGAGCCAGTATAATGTCCGGTTCATATTCACTTTTGGCCGCCTGCCGGGCGCCTACCCATCATGCAAGATAAATATAGTCCCGCCGACGTCGAGCAAGCCGCCCAATCGCACTGGAAGGCGATCGACGCCTATCGCGCCGTCGAGCACGACCCGCGTTTCCCGAAGGGCAAGTATTACGCTTGCTCGATGCTGCCTTACCCGTCGGGCAAGCTGCACATGGGACACGTGCGCAACTATACGATCAACGACGTGATGTACCGCTACCTGCGCATGAACGGTTACAACGTGCTCATGCCGATGGGCTGGGACGCGTTCGGCATGCCGGCCGAAAACGCGGCCATGGCCAACAACGTGCCGCCGGCGCAATGGACGTATTCGAACATCGCCCACATGAAGCAACAGATGGAGTCGATGGGCCTGGCGATCGACTGGTCGCGCGAAATGACGGCTTGCACCCCCGAATACTACAAGTGGAACCAGTGGATGTTCCTCAAGATGCTGGAAAAAGGCATCATCTACAAGAAGACCGGCACCGTCAACTGGGACCCGATCGACCAGACCGTGCTGGCCAACGAGCAGGTGGTCGACGGGCGCGGCTGGCGTTCCGGCGCGCCGATCGAAAAGCGCGAAATTCCGATGTACTACGCCCGCATCACCGACTACGCCGACGAGCTGCTGGCCTATGTGGACGACAAGCTGCCGGGCTGGCCGGAGCGGGTGCGCACCATGCAGACCAACTGGATCGGCAAATCAACCGGGGTCCGTTTCGCCTTCCCGCACCAGATCAAGAACGCGGCCGGCGCCGTCATCGGCGACGGCAAGCTGTATGTGTTCACCACCCGCGCCGACACCGTGATGGGGGTGACCTTTTGCGCGGTGGCGCCCGAGCACGCGCTGGCGGCCCACGCGGCCGAAAACAATCCCGCGCTGGCCGCCTTCATCGCCGAGTGCAAGCTCGGTAGCGTGATCGAGGCCGATATGGCCACCATGGAGAAAAAGGGCATGCCGACCGGCTTGTTCGTGACCCATCCGCTGAGCGGCGCCCAGGTCGAGGTCTGGGTCGGCAATTACGTGTTGATCACCTACGGCGACGGCGCCGTGATGGGGGTGCCGGCGCACGACGAGCGCGATTTCGCCTTCGCTAAAAAATACGCGCTGCCGATCCGCCAAGTGGTGGCGGTCGAGGGCAAGACCTACTCCGACGACGCCTGGCAGGAATGGTATGGCGACAAGGAGCACGGCCTGATGGTCAACTCCGGCAAGTACGACGGCCTGACCTACGCCTCGGCGGTGGACGCGGTGGCGGCCGACCTGGCCGAGCGGAAGTTGGGAGAGAAGAAGGTGACCTTCCGCCTGCGCGACTGGGGCATTTCGCGCCAGCGTTATTGGGGCACGCCGATTCCGATGATCCATTGCGCCGACTGCGGCGTGGTGCCGGTGCCGGAAAAAGATTTGCCGGTGGTGCTGCCGGAAGACTGCGTGCCGGACGGCACCGGCAATCCACTCAATAAATACGAAGCCTTCCTGCGCTGCGATTGCCCGCGATGCGGCAAGCCGGCCCGCCGCGAGACCGACACCATGGACACCTTCGTCGACTCGTCCTGGTATTACATGCGCTATACCTCGCCCGGCAGCAGCGAGGCGATGGTCGACGCCCGCAACGATTACTGGATGCCGATGGACCAGTACATCGGCGGCATCGAGCACGCCGTGATGCATTTGCTGTACGCGCGTTTTTGGACCAAGATCATGCGCGACTTCGGCCTGGTCAAGTTCGACGAGCCCTTCGTCAATCTGCTGACCCAGGGCATGGTGCTCAACGAGACTTACTTCCGCGAAGACGCGGCCGGCAAGAAGACCTGGTACAACCCGGCCGACATCGCGCTGGAGCTGGACGACAAGGGCCGGCCGCAGTCGGCCAAGTTGACGGCCGACGGCCAGCCGGTGCGCATCGGCGGCACCGAAAAAATGTCGAAGTCGAAGAACAACGGCATCGACCCGGCCGCCCAGATCGAGCAGTACGGCGCCGACACGGCGCGCCTGTTCACCATGTTCGCCTCGCCGCCGGAGCAGACCCTGGAATGGTCGGGCAGCGGCGTGGAGGGCGCCAACCGCTTCCTGCGCCGGGTCTGGGCCTACGCCTACGCCCAGCGCGAGACCATCGCGGCCGGCCTGCGCGGCGGCGCCGTGCCGGCGTCGGGCGCGGCGCAAAAAAACCTGCGCCGCGAGCTGCATAAGATTTTGCAGCAAGCCGATTACGACTTGAAGCGCATCCAGTACAACACCGTGGTGTCGGCCTGCATGAAGATGCTTAACACGATAGAGTCGGCCAAGCTGGACCCGGGCGCCGCCTCGACCGCGCTGCTGGCCGAGGGCTTGTCGATCTTTCTGCGCCTGCTCAATCCCGTGGCGCCGCACATCACCCACGTGCTGTGGCAGGAACTCGGTTACGGCGCCGTCCACGGCGACATCTTGAACGCGCCCTGGCCGCAAGTCGATCCGGCCGCGCTGGAACAGGCCGAGATCGAGATGATGATACAAGTGAACGGCAAGCTGCGCGGTTCGATCACGGTGGCCAAGGACGCCGACAAGGCCAGCATCGAAGCCGCCGCCCTGGCTTGCGAAAGCGTGCAAAAATATATCGAGTCCACGCCGAAGAAGATCATCGTCGTGCCGGGCAAGCTGATTAGCATCGTGGTGTAAAACATGGCTCACTTCCTCACATCCCCTACTTCGCGTGGCCGATTCGGCGCGCTCATGCTGGCCGCGCTGCTGGCGACCATGTTGTCGGCTTGCGGCTTCCATCTGCGCGGCTCGGGCGGCAGTTACAACCTGCCCTTCGCCACCTTGTATATCGGCTTGCCCGACGCCTCGCCCCTGGCCAGCGCCCTGAAGCGCAATATCCGCGCCAACGGCGGCACCGAGATCGTGGCCGATCCCAAGGACGCCGACGGCGTGGTGCAGGTGCTGGTCGATCCCGACACGACCCGGTCGAAGACGATTCTATCGCTGAACAATAACGGCCGGGTGCGCGAGTACCAGCTGGGCTATAGCATCAGCTTCCGCGTCACCGACCGCCAGGGCCGCGAGCTGCTGGGGCCGACCTCGATCAGTCTGACCCGGCCGATCACCTTCAACGAGGCGGCGCTGCTGGCCAAGGAACAGGAAGAAGCGCTGCTGTACCGCGACATGCAATCCGATATGGTGCAGCAGATGCAGCGCCGGCTGGCCGCCATCAAGCCGGTCGCGCCGGCCATGTCGGTGGCGCCGACCGTGCAGGTGGTGGTGCCGCCGGTGCCGGCCACGCCGGCCGTCGTCAAACCATAGGCGCGGACACGGTATGCAATTGCGGGTCGAAGCGCTGGACGCCCATGTGAGCAAACCGCTGGCGCAGCTGTATGTGATCAGCAGCGACGAGCATTTGCTGGCGCTGGAGGCGGCCGACAAGATCCGCCGCGCCGCCCGCGCCCAGGGCTATTCGGAGCGCGAGGTGCTGACCGCCGAACGCAGTTTCAAGTGGGGCGAACTGCTGGCGGCCAATCAAGCCATGTCCCTGTTCGGCGACAAGAAGCTGATCGAGTTGCGCATCCCCGGCGGCAAACCGGGCAAGGATGGCGGGGCGGCGCTGCAAAGCTACGCCAAGGATTTGAGTCCCGATAACCTGACCTTGATCACCCTGCCAAAGTTGGACTGGGCCACGCAAAAGGCGGCCTGGGTCGCGGCCTTGCAGCAGGCCGCGGTGTATATCGAGATCGCGCCGGTGGAGCGGGCGCAGTTGCCGAACTGGATAGGCGCGCGGCTGGCGGCCCAGGGCCAGAGCGCCGACCGGGCCGGCATCGATTTCATCGCCGAGCGGGTGGAAGGCAATCTGCTGGCGGCGCATCAGGAAATCCAGAAACTGGGCTTGCTGCACCCGCCCGGCAAACTGGCTTACCAGCAGGTGCAGGACGCGGTGCTCAACGTGGCGCGCTACGACGTGTTCAAGTTGAGCGAGGCCATGCTGGCCGGCGACCCGGCGCGCCTGGTGCGCATGCTGGAAGGCTTGAAGGGCGAGGGCGAGGCGCTGCCGCTGGTGCTGTGGGCGGTCGCCGAGGAAATCCGCACGCTGTTAAAATTGAAGTCCGGCGTGGCGCAGGGCAGGCCGCTGGGGGCGCTGCTCAAGGAATACCGCATCTGGGGACCGCGCGAGCGGCTGATGGAGCCGGCGCTGCGGCGCGTGTCGCTGCCGGCGCTGGAGGCGGCGCTCCAGCAGGCGGCCCAGGTCGACAAAATGATCAAGGGCTTGCGCGCCAAGGGCCACGCCGGCGACGCCTGGGACGCGTTGCTGCAACTGGCCTTGAACGTGGCGCGCGGCTGAGCGGTGCGGCATCACACGATGAATCGATAACGCGGTAACGGGATCACGATGGATATCAGGCACTACATGGAACAGGTGGGGCAGCAGGCGCGCAAGGCATCGCGCGCCATGGCCCGCGCCGACAGCGCCACGCGCAACCGCGCGCTGGCCTTGATCGCCGACGCGATCGTGCGCGACGCCGATGCGCTGCGCGCGGCCAACCGGCTCGACATGGACGCGGCGGCCGCCAACGGCCTGGCGCCGGCCATGCTGGACCGCCTGGCGCTGTCGGACCAGGCCATCGCCACCATGGTCGAGGGCTTGCGCCAGATCGTCGCGCTGCCCGACCCGATCGGCGAAATCTCCGGCTTGAAGTTCCGCCCCTCGGGCATCCAGGTCGGCCAGATGCGGGTGCCGCTAGGCGTGATCGGCATCATCTACGAATCGCGCCCCAACGTGACGGTCGACGCGGCCGGCCTGTGCATCAAGAGCGGCAACGCCACCATCCTGCGCGGCGGCTCGGAGGCGATTCACTGCAACCGCGCGCTGGCGCTGCTGGTCAAGGAAGGGCTGGCCGGCGCCGGCTTGCCGCAAGACGCGGTGCAGGTGGTCGACACCACCGACCGCGCCGCCGTCGGCGCCCTGATCACCATGCCGCAATACGTGGATGTGATCGTGCCGCGCGGCGGCAAGGGCTTGATCGCGCGCTTGATGGAAGAAGCCACGGTGCCGATGATTAAACATCTGGACGGCATCTGCCACGTGTATGTGGACGCCAAGGCCGATCTGCGAAAGGCGCTCGATATCGCCTTCAACGCCAAGTGCCACCGCTACGGCACCTGCAACACCATGGAAACGCTGCTGGTGGCGCGCGCCATCGCGCCGCGGCTGTTGCCCGAGCTGGCGCGCTTGTACGCGACCCGCCAGGTCGAGCTGCGCGCCGACCCGGAAGCGCTGGCGATCCTGGCCGGCTATCCGCATCTGGTGCCGGCCACCGAGGCAGACTGGCAGACCGAATACCTGGCCGCGATCCTGTCGATCAAGCTGGTGGACGGCATCGACCAAGCCATCGATCATATCAACACCTACTCGTCGAAGCACACCGAGGCCATCGTCACCGAGGATTACAGCGACGCCATGCGTTTTTTGCGCGAGGTCGATTCCGCCTCCGTGATGGTGAACGCCTCGACCCGCTTCGCCGACGGCTTCGAATACGGCCTGGGTGCCGAAATCGGCATCTCGAACGACAAACTGCACGCGCGCGGCCCGGTGGGTCTGGAAGGACTCACTTCGCTCAAGTACGTGGTGTTCGGCCACGGTGAAGTGCGGGCGTGATTTTTGAACCGGCGGCCGGCCCCGGCCGCCCATTACCATCGGATTCCCATGTTGTGGATTAAAGCGCTGCATATCGTGTTCGTCACGTCCTGGTTCGCCGGGTTGTTTTACCTGCCGCGCATCTTCGTCAATCTGGCGCAGGAAAGCGAAACGGTGGCCCACGCGCGCCTGCTGCTGATGGCGCGCAAGCTGTATCGCTTCATGACCATGTTGTCGATACCGGCCGTGGTACTGGGTTTGATTTTGCTTTACCTGCAATATGGCGGCGGTTCGGATGGCTTCAAGATACCGGGCTGGATGCACGCCAAGCTGGCCCTGGTGGTGCTGGTGATCGGCTATCACCATGCGTGCGGCGCGATCCTGAAGAAATTCGAAAACGGGGTCAATCGGCGCGGCCATGTGTGGTTCCGCTGGTTTAATGAAGCGCCGGTGCTGCTGCTGCTGGCGGTGGTGGTGCTGGTGGTGGTGAAGCCTTTTTGATCGGATTCGATATGAGTAAAGTCTGCCAGTATTTCATGGCGCCCCATTCGCCGTGGGCTTATCTTGGCCATGCGCGCATGGTGGAGCTGGCCACGCGCCACGGGGTGCAGGTCGATTTGCGCCCGTTTGACCTGGGCCGGGTATTTAGCGTGTCGGGCGGCCTGCCGCTGGCCAAGCGCGCACCGCAGCGCCAGGCTTACCGCTTGACCGAGCTGGCGCGCTGGTCGGCGTTTTTGCAGATGCCGATGAATGTGCAGCCGGCTTTTTTCCCGGTCTCGCCCGACGCCGCCGCCAAGCTCATTATCGCTACCCGGCTGGCGCTGGGCGGCGAAGTGGCGCTGAACCTGTCGCATGCGATCATGCGCGGGCTGTGGGCCGAGGAGCGTAACATCGGCGACGAGGAAAGCCTGATCCAGATCGCGGCCGGCTGCGAACTCGATGGCCGCATGCTGCTGAAAACCTCGCAGACGGCCAGCGTGCAAGCCGAATACGACCGCAACACCGACGATGCGCTGGCCGCCAATGTGTTCGGCGTGCCCTGGTATGTGTATGACGGCGACGGGTATTGGGGCCAGGACCGGCTCGACTTTCTGGAGCGCGCCTTTGCCCAGCCGGCATGAAGCGCCCCGGCTTTGTCATTGCAGTAAAAAGTAATCGCGATTTTTTGATGTTCAACGGATAAAAGGTACACCATGGCTTCCTATTTTTGCCCATGCCCGCGCGGCATGGAAGCGGCGTTGGCCGAAGAGTTGGGCGAAATCGCCCAGCATAGCGGCAGCATCAAGGTGCACAACCAGGTGCCGGGCGGGGTTCATTGCTCCGGCACGCTGACCGATTCCTACCTGATCAATCTGCACTCGCGCATCGCCTCGCGGGTGCTGATGCGCATGGCCGTTTCCGGCTACCAGAACGAAAACGATATCTACGACCTGGTGCTGGCGCAAAGCTGGGAAGACTGGTTCGGGGTCGATCACACCATTCGGGTCGATGTCACGGCCGTCAAGTCGCCGCTGCGCAGCCTGGAGTTCACCACGCTCAAGATCAAGGACGCGATCTGCGACCGCTTCCGCGACCAGTTCAACAAGCGGCCCTCGGTGGACACGCGCATGCCGGACATGCGCATCGTCGGCTTTTTGGACGCGCGCCAGTTCACCATCTATCTGGACACCTCGGGCGAGGCCTTGTTCAAACGCGGCTGGCGCGAGGAAACCGGCGACGCGCCGCTGCGCGAGAATCTGGCCGCCGGCCTGCTGCGGGTGTCGGGCTGGAAGCCGGGCATGACCTTGTTCGACCCGATGTGCGGCTCCGGCACCATCCTGGCCGAGGCGGCCCAAATGGTGCAGGGCATCCCGCCCGGCGCGCGGCGCCAGTTCGCCTTCGAAAAATTCAACGACTTCGATCCGGCGCCGTGGCAAGCCATGAAAAACGCGATCAAGCCGAATCCGCTGCCGAGCGTGCCGACCATTTTCGGCAGCGACATCTCGGGCGACATGGTGGCCATGACGCGCCACAATCTGCGCTGCGCCGGCATCCTGTTCGAGGTGCCGCTCAAGCAGATCGAGGCGCAGGAAGTCAAACCGCCCAGCGACACGCCGGGCATCATGCTGACCAACCCACCGTACGGCGAGCGGATCGGCGTGCGCGGCGACAGCACCGTGCCGGAGGATGAAATGTCGGTGTCGTTTTATTCGGCCCTGGGCACCACCCTCAAGCAGCGTTTCGCCGGCTGGACCGTGTTCCTGTTCACCGCCGACCTGACCTTGCCGCGCCTGCTGCGCTTGAAAGAAGCGCGAAAAACGCCATTTTTCAACGGCGCGCTCGAATGCCGCCTGTTCCGTTTCGATATGGTGGCCGGCTACAACCGGCGCGAAGAAGCCAAGCCGAAAACCGTTTGATTCGTCCGGGCCGGGCAGCCCGGCCACGTCACATAGAAAGTCGCCATGTTCCCCACGCCGCCGGCCGATCTGCCGCCCGATCCGCTCGAACCGGTGCCGGTGCCGCCGCCGGCCAGCCACACCGCGCCGCTGAGCAATGTGGCGCTGGCCGTGATGCTGGCCGGCTTGTCGATGTTGGGACCGTTCTCGATCGACGCCTATCTGCCGGCCTTTCCCGCTATCCAGGCCTCGCTCCAGGCCAGCCCGATCGAGGTGCAGCAAAGCCTGACTTGCTACATGCTGGCCTTCGCCTGCATGGTGTTGTGGCACGGCGCCTTGTCGGACGCGTTCGGGCGGCGCAACGTGATCCTGGTCTCGCTGATCATGTTCGCCATCGGCACCCTGGGCTGCGCCGCCTCGCACACGGTGCAGTATCTGTGGGTGTTTCGCGTGCTGCAGGGGGTGTCGGCCGGGGCCGGCATGGTTGTGGGGCGCGCCATCATCCGCGACTTGTATTCGGACGCGCCGGCGGCGCGCCTGCTGTCGCTGGTGACCATGATTTTTTCGATCGCGCCGGCGGTGGCGCCGATCATGGGCGGCTGGATCGTCAAGTTGCTCGATTGGCGCTCGATCTTCCTGTTCCTGTTCTGCTATACCGTGGCGCTGGTGATTTACTGTTACCGGCGCCTGCCCGAGACCTTGGCGCCGCATCGGCGCCAACCCTTCAATCCGCGCTATCTGGCCAAAAGCTACGGCGCCATTTTCGGCTCGCCCCTGTTCCATATGAAGGCGGGGGTGGTGGCGCTCAATTTCGCCGGCCTGTTCGTCTACATCACGGCGGCGCCGGTGATGCTGCCGCGTCATCTGGGCCTGGGGCCGGACCAATTCGGCTGGCTTTTCATCCCATCGGTGGCCGGCATTTTCCTGGGCGCGCTGGCGGCCAATCGCATCGCCGGCAAAGTCTCGTTCGTGCGCCAGATCGGTTTCGGCTTTTGTTTTTTGATCAGCGCCGCCTGCTTCAATGTCGGCTACCACCTGTTCTTCCCGCCGGCCTTGCCGTGGAGCGTGGCGCCGCTGTTTTTCTACACCTTCGGCATGTCGATCGTGGCGCCCGGCGCCACCCTGCTGGCGCTGGACTTGTTTCCCCATATACGTGGCACGGTGGCCTCGTGCCAGTCGTTCGCCGTCACCTTGCTGGGGGCCTTGGTGGCGGGCGTGATCGCGCCGTTTTTATCGCATTCGGTGTTGTGGCTGGCCAGCGGCCAGCTGGCGTTCGCGGTCGGCGCCTTGATCCTGTGGCTCACGTCGCGGGTCTACCGCCGCCGCCTGGAACGCTGGCGTTGAGGGGGCGCGGCCGGCTAATCGAGGTTCCAGCCGCGCTCGAGCTGGGCGGTGACCGCGTTCAGCACGGCGTCCCAGTCGCCCGGCGCCGGCTGGCGCCATAGCCGCATTGAGCGATACCAGGGGCTGTCGGCGCGCTCGCGCATCCAGCGCCAATCGGGCGCGAACGGCAGCAGCAGCCATACCGGCTTATCGAGGCTCGCGGCCAGGTGCGCGACCGCGGTATCGACGCTAATCACCAGATCCAGGTTGGCGATCAAGGCGGCCGTGTCGGCGAAGTCGCTCAGTTCGGCCTCGAAGCGGGCCAGGTTGGCGAAGCGCGCCGGCGGCGCGCGCTCGAGCAGCAGGCGGTCGACCGCGCGCAAATCCTTTTGCAGCGAGACGAATTGGTGCGGGCCGTCCAGCACGCGTTGAAACTGGATCAGGCGGATCGAGCGTCGGGTGTCGTTGTCGTGCTCCGGGTTGCCCGACCAGCATAAGCCGACGCGGGCGCCGCCGCGCATGCCCGCATGCCGCGCCAGCCGCTCGCCCCAGGCGCGCACGCGGGCCGCGTCGGGCGCCAAGGCCGTCGGCGCCGGCAGCGCGTCCGGCCGGCTGAGAAAGCGCGCCGGCAAACTCATGATCGGGCAATGCACATCGTAGGCGGGCAGCGGCTCGTCGTCGCCGATCACGCGGCTCACGCCGGTCAGTCCGGTCAACAAGGTCTTCAGCGCGGGCTGCACCCGCAGCACCACTTTCGCGCCCAGCGCGGCCAGCGCCGGCGTGTAGCGGCAAAACTGGATGGTGTCGCCGCTGCCTTGCTCGGAGTAGAGCAGGATGGTGCGGCCGTGCAGCGCTTCCAGGCCTTGCCACAGCGGCTGCGCGTAGGCTTGCAGCAGCTGGCGGTAGCCTTCCTTGCGCCAGCGCCATTCGTACTTGGGCAAGCCGGCCTGGTAGTCGCCGGCCAGCAGGCGGCACACGCCTTCGTTGAAGTTGGCGTCGACATGGCCCGGCTCGCGTTGCAGCACGGCGGCGTAGCTGTCGAGCGCCTGATCGAGCCGGTTCAGATACTGCAAGGCGTTGGCGCGGTTGAAGTGGGCGGCCACGTAGTCCGGGTTCGCTTCCAGCGCGCGCGCCAGGCACACCAGCGCCTCTTCGTGGCGGCCGGTTTCGATCAGGGTGTAACCCAGATTGTTGAGCGCCTCCGGGTACGCCGGGTCGATGCGCAGGGCGCGCTCGAAGTAGGCGATGGCGTCGTCGTAGCGCTGCATGTCGAGCAGGGTGTTGGCGCAGTTGTTGAGCGCCGTCAGATGGCGCGGTTCCAGGTCGAGCGCGCGCTGGTAGGAGGCGATGGCGTCGTCGCGCCGGCCCAATTTTTGCAGGGTGACGCCCAGGTTGACATGGGCCAGCGCCTGGCGCGGATCGATTTCGATGGCGCGCGCGATCAAGTCGAAGGCGGCCGTCGCATCGTCGGCCTGCAGGGCGTACACGCCGAGCAGGTGCAGCGCGTCGAAATGGTTCGGTTCGATCGCCAGGATATCGAGGTAGAGCGCGGCGGCCCTTTGCAGCTCGCCTTGCTGATGCAGTTCGATGGCTTGGCGCAGCGCCAGCGCATTGACCTCGTGCTCGGTGGCGGAAGGGGCGGGCGGATCGGTCGGAGTCGTCATCGCGCGGTCGGGTAGCAATCGATCAGCCAGTATGAGCCGGAATGGCGTCGTTTTGCCAGATTAAAATGGCCGGCGTGTTCGATTCGAGACACGCTCGCGCGCACGCAATCTGTGCGATCGACGTGTTTATCGCATTTGTAGTTGCGATGAATCAATATAACAAGTTCCGGGAGCAATTTTTCCCTCACCTACATCGTAAGCCTGCTCACTCATCTTACTTGGAGAGCGGCGACGAAGACAACCGCTCCAGTTTCATGCGCGGGATCTTTTCCGACGGGGTGGACCGGCTGGGCCGCCAGCGTCACCGGCGACGTGACCGAATTCGGGCGCAAGGAAGTGGGCGACCGCCAATTGTTCGGCATCATGGGACGCGGCAAACCCAGGTCGCCTATGCCAAGGTGGCGCTCAATATCGTCAATATCCAGACCTCCGAAGTGGTGTTTTCCAGCCAAGAGGACCGGATGATGGTTCAATTTCAGGAAGAGAAAAAACTGTTCCCGGAATCGGTCGTGTATATGGATTTCTTAATGGCGAAAATTCAGAAAAGCGAGCAGTGACATGTCGACGATTCCCTTGAAATGGCTGGCCTTAGCGCGTTCCGGGCCAGCCGGCCCTATTCTATCGTGGGGCTGCCGCCCTTGAATAACTCGCCCGAGGTCGAGGCCACCTACAGCATGTATGCGCAAATGACCTTGCTGTTGGCGGAAGCCGGCTATTACGTGTTGCCGGTGGCCCTGGTCGACGAAACCTTCAAGCGGAACGGCTTGACCACGGCGGCCGATATCCACGCCGTCGGCGTCCAAAAATTGCACGATATATTCGGCGCCGACACGGCCTTGTATGTGATGGCGAAGGATTACGGCAGCGGTTACACCATCGTCAACAGCGCGATCACGGTGACCGCCAACGCCAAATTGGTCGACTTGAAAACCGGGGCGCTGTTGTGGAGCGGGACGGCCAGCGCCAACAGCAATGAAAACAGCCAGTCGGGCAACGGCTGGATGGGTATATTGTTGACGGCGGTGGTGAGCCAAGTCATCAACAGCGGTGCCGAAGCGGCTCATCCGACCGCCGCCTTGACCAGCCGGCGTCTGCTGCAGGGCGGGACGCGCAATGGCTTGTTGTACGGGCCGCGTTCGCCCGACTATGTAAACGAATAGCCGGCGGCGGCTATAGCGCCCGCTCGAGTTCCGCCACCCCGGCCGGCACGTCCACCTCGGCGCCCAGGTCTTTCAAGGTCGAGCCGAGCGCGTGCAGGGTGCGGAACAGATTGTGGGCGCGGCACTGTTCGCCCATCTGGCCGATGCGCACGATATTCAAGCCGAAGGAGCCGGAGATTTCCACTTTGTACTTGAGCGAAATGTGCTGGCAAATCCGGGCGCGGTCCACGCCGTCCGGCACCTGTATCCCGACCACCGAGTTCAGGCGCGATTCGGGCGCGTTGTAGAGGCCGATCCCCATCGCCTCCACGCCGCGCTGCAGGGCGAGCGAGCAGCGCAAATGCCGCTCGAAACGCTCCGGCAATGTTTCGGCGCATACCAGGTGCAAGGCCTCGTGCAGCGCCAGGATGCCCGAAACGGGGGCGGTGTAGTGATACGAGGCGCCATGCCAGAACTGTTCGGCCAATTTGGCGTCCAAACACCAGTGGGGCGGATCGTGCGGGCGCGCGTCGATACGCTCCCAGGCGCGCTGCGAAAAGGCGATCAGGGACACGCCCGGAATCGAGGACAAGCCTTTTTGGCCGCCCGTGATGACGGCGTCGATGAGCCAATTGTCCATTTCCAGCGGCATGGTGCTCAAGGTGCAGACCGCGTCCACGATCACGTAGCAGCCGTAGTCGCGCGCCAGGCGGGCGATGGCCGGCAATTGACGGTTGAACACGGTGGAGGAGGTTTCGCCCTGGGTGATGGTGAACACTTCCGGGCGGCAGCGCTCCAGGTGTTCGCGCACCGCGTCGAGCCGGGTGGCCTCGCCGGCCGGCACTTCCAGGCGGGTCACGTCGCCGCCGACGCGCTTGGCCATTTCGGCGAACCGGCCGCCGAAGTAGCCATTGCACACGCTTAACACCCGGGTGCCGGGAAAGACCAGGTTGCAGATGCTCATTTCCATCGCCGCCGAACCCGGTCCGGCCACGCCGAGTATCCAGGGCGACTCGGTCTGGAACACATACCGCGCCATCGCCTTGAGCTGGTGGATGACCTGGGCCATGGTGTCGCCCAGATGGTTGATCACGATCGAATTGGCTTGCGCCACCCGGTGCGGAATCGGCACCGGGCCGGCGCCCATCATGAGCAGGGGTTCGGAAGGGAGCAGGGAGTCGAGGCTGTCGATCTTGGGTGGATTGATCATGCTGGGATGAAAATGAGTGGCTGGGGGCGCTCCAGTGTACCCGCTGGCTGGTGCGAATGACAGGCCATATCGGGCGCGCGCAAGCGATTTCGGTCGCTTGCGCCGTTCGGCCGCCCGGAGAATCAGGGCGGGGTCGGCGCCTCGGCCGGCAGCAAGCCCGCGCGCTTCAATTCTTGCCAGAAATCGGCGGGGATGGGTTGCCGCATCAGGCGCGCGTTTTCATGCACCCGTTGCGGGTTTTTGGTGCCCGCGATGACGCTGGCCACAGCCGGATGGGCGACGCAAAATTGCAGCGCCGCCGCGCGCAGATCGACCCCGTGGCCGGCCGCGATGTGGCTCAGCTTGTCGCGCGCGGCCAGCCGGTCGGGCGCCGCCGGCCGGTAATCGTAATGGCCGCCGCCGGCGATCACGCCGGAATTGTAGGGGCCGCCCACCACCACGTGGGCGCCCCGTTCCACGCAGCGGGGAAACAGTTCGGCCAGGGCCGCTTGATCGAGCAGGCTATAGCGGCCGGCCAGCAGGAACACATCGGGATCGGCTTGCTCGAGCGCCATCAGGCAAGGCTCGACCCGGTTCACGCCCAGACCCCAGGCGCGGATCACGCCCTCTTCGCGCAGCCGGGTCAGGGCCACGGCCGCGCCGCGCATGGCGGTTTGGAACACTTCGCGCCAGCGCTCGCCGTGGCTGTCCTGGGCGATATCGTGGATATAGACGATATCGATGCGCGCCATGCCCAGCCGTTGCAGGCTGTCTTCGATCGACCTGCGCCCGCCGTCGGCGGAATAGTCGTAGTCGACCCGGAACGGCAAACCGGACACGAAGGGGCCGTCCGGGCCGCCCCGGCTGGCGTCGGCAACCAGCATGCGGCCAACCTTGGTCGACAGAACGAATTGCTCGCGCGGATAGGCGCGCAAGGCGTGGCCGAAGCGGTGCTCCGAGATGCCGCTGCCGTAGGCCGGGGCCGTGTCGAAGTAGCGGATGCCGGCGTCCCAGGCGGCCGCCAAGGTCTGGTCTGCTTCCTGGTCGCTGATTGCGCTGAACATATTGCCCAGCGGCGCGCCGCCGAAACCAAGCGGACCCGGAGGCGCGAAATGTGTGCTGTTGGCCATGGCGATCTCATTCAATTGGAGATGGGATGGGTACGGTAACATCTTGCGCGGATTGGCGTCTGCGCCAGGGCAAACGGGGCGGGTGGGTGGCGGCCGGGCGTCGGCGGGACGGGCGCGATGAAAGCGGTCGAAAATTTGTCAAAAGCGTTAGAACCCGCGTAAAATGCGGATGACGCGGGTGTAGCTCAATGGCAGAGCAGAAGCTTCCCAAGCTTACGACGAGGGTTCGATTCCCTTCACCCGCTCCAATGAGAAACGGCGTAAAACTGTTTTCGCCGCTCCACAAATCTGCATCCGCTCCACAGAACTGTATTACGCGCCGAACTTAGGCTTACAACGGACTTTTTGAACCATTGCGGTAACTTCCTATCTCCCTGATTCGACACTAGGAATCGTCAGGTTAGTGAATTTTTCCGTCGCTTGAAAAGTGCCGGAAAAAAATTGCTCGAGTCGTATGGCGAGAAAATTTGCTGCGCCTCCCGTCGTGCCATAATTGTTCGTCAACCATCAAAAATTGCTATGAAAATCGAAGAATCCAAGCACTCGATAGCTGAGCTAATTGACCTATATCGTCGGAAGGATCTGACAGTCAACGAAGAGTATCAACGGGCGCCACGGCTATGGCCGCCTGCAGCGCGTAGTTATTTCATCGATACGATACTGACCGGATTCCCCTTTCCTAAAGTTTATTTTCAAGAGAAATTGAATAAAGCGACGATGCGACCTCAGCGCGAAATTGTCGATGGCCAGCAGCGCATGCTTACTATCGTTGATTATAAGGACGGAAAGTTCGCGCTGAGTAGCAACTCGCATAAGTTCGCGGGAAAGCGTTTTAACCAACTGGGAGAAGATGAGCAGGAACAATTCCTCACCTACACGGTCTCCGTAGACGTAATACGAAACGCACAAAAAGCTGACATCCTGCAAATGTTTCGTCGAATGAATGCGTACACACTGCCACTTAACGATGCAGAGAAGCGGCACAGCGAGTTTTACGGAATGTTTAAAGACTGGGTCAATCGCCTTGTGGATGACTGGGGTCCGCTGCTTTCAGAATGGAAAATATTGTCTAGCCGCTCGATTGTTCGCATGGAAGACGCCGAATTTTTTTCTGAAGTTGTGTTGGCCTTTGAAGAGGGGGTGATCAGCACTAGCAACAAGCAGCTTCGCGATCTGTACGAAAAATATGACGACGAATTTGAAAAGGCGGCTGAATGGGCAAAGCGTATAGACGAAATAATGTTTTTTATTCAACAAGACCTCTCGTCGATTCAGGGCACGTATATGACCAAATCCTACGTTTTCTTGTCGTTAATTACTGCACTGGCTCATAACAAATGGGGAATACCGGGCTTCGCGGATGCGACCGGAATTGAACCAATCGGCGAATTTGTCAGGAATAAACGCGCTTCGACCAACGCGCTTTTGGAGCTAGCATCTGCACATGAGACCAAGGATGTCGACGGAAAGAACCGTGAATATGTAGAGGCATCTATGGGAGGCTCCAACCGGATTAAGCAGAGAACGATTCGCGTTGCTAGCATTTGCAAAGCGCTGCGCAAGGCGCGCTAATGCAACTGTGCTGGCTTGAGGCGCGATTTATCAGGCGTTTAGACGCTCTGGAAGTTCATCATTCAGATTATTTAGCTCGAGCATCCTCACCTCCGTTAAGAGGGGTAGAGCTATACGAATTGGAAGGTTGGGCATCCGAATGGTGGCAGGTCTGGTGTCGATTCTGCCGTCGTGTCGTTATTGAATCTTCGTTAGGTTGTATCGGCCCTGGCGGGGCGATGATCCCGCCTGTTCATGCGTCAGAGCTTCATGTTTCACACATCGCTTGGAAGCAAAAGGCCGGTGCCGCCCCAGTCATGCCTGGCACCAACTCCATTCTACGTAAAGAGCCCACGTGGGGTGATATCGACAAGCTATTGGAGATTATTAGGGCTGTAAATCCCGCTAATGCGCCGGGTCTTCTTGCTGCTTTTGGTACTGTTCCAGACGTCGAGCATTTGCGATTGATACGCAATGCGTCGGCTCATATCAACTCACAGACTTTCGGGGAGGTTATTGCGTTGCAGTCACGCTATTTCAGCACCCCGATTCAGCATCCGCTACACGCGCTTATGTGGATTGAGCCAGCGAGCGGTAAGACGCTTGCCCAAGCGCGCATACAAGACATGCGCATCGCTGCCCGGAATGCATGCTCTTGAAGAAGTATGGAGGCACATGGCCCGGCACCCGCATCGATCACAGTAGCTTGGCTGATTGCGCTTGAGGTATCCGCTCAAGTAGAGCAGCGGTTCTTTCAGCAGGCTCCAGTGTTCGAGCAGTGCCGTGATGAGCAATCGACCAATGCGGCCGTTTCCGTCGAGGAAAGGATGAATCGTCTCGAATTGCGCGTGGACGAGAGCGATCATGACCAATGGCGGCAACGGGGCCGGCTCGGCATGAATGAAACGTTCGAGGTCGCCGAGCAATTGCGGGATTTGCTTGGGCGGTGGGGGGACGAAAACGGCATTGCCGGGACGGGTGCCGCCGATCCAATTCTGGGATCGCCGTAGTTCGCCAGGCTGTTTATCTGCGCCCCGTGCTCCCGTCAATAAATCCGATGTGCGTCACAGATCAGGCGGACGCTCAAGGGCAGGCCGTGAGGGTCGCGTAAGTTCTCCCGGACCAGTCTGAACGCGCGCATGTAGTTGGTGACTTCTTCGACATCATCGCAGTTGTTCAACGCGATCCCTGCTTCTTGGTCGAATAGGTCGGCCAAGGTCGCTTGCGTGCCTTCGATCTGAGAGGTCAACAGCGCTTCTTTCCTGACCGCACTGTAAAGCAGCATTCGATCGAAGGCGTTAAGCCGGACACGGCTGCGAGGCGTGCCAGAGCCAGTTCGGCGGCTGGTTATGGGACGCGTAAGAAGAAGGTGACAGTCGTGGCTCCGCTGGAGGGAGCGCGTACGGCACAAAAGCACACACGGTTTCGCTGAGCGTGGTGGTGGTGACGTACGTGCCAGAGACGCGGGGCATTTAAAGCTTTCTTTAGTGATCGACGGTCATATTAAAGCATTCTTTAATAAGTCATGTAATATTCCTCGTAGGCGGGATTTTCAACGCATTGAAATGGGCGGGAAATTCAGGCCATAGCACAATTGTGGCTTCGCCAGGAACCGCGTTACGCCGCCATCGCCCGCCGGCCGATCGGCGACGGCTGGTATAATCGGCGCCAGCTTCCTTCACCGTCACGCCGCTTATTCCATGTCTTCAGATACTCCAGTCAAGGGGCCGGCCCGGCCCATGATGTACGACCCGACCGAACACCGCATCCGCAGCTTCGTCACGCGCGCCGGCAGGCTGTCGATCGCCCAGGCCCGCGCGCTCGACACGCTGGGTCCGCGCTTCATGCTGCCCTTCGCCAAAGCGCCGCTCGATGTCGGGCAAGCCTTCGGGCGCGCCGCGCCCACCATTTTGGAGATCGGCTTCGGCATGGGCGGCACCACCGCCCACATCGCCCAAGCCATGCCGGACAAGAACTTCATCGGGGTCGAGGTACATACCCCGGGCGTGGGCAGCTTGCTCAAGCTGATCGGCGAACAGGCGCTGGACAATCTGCGCCTGATCCAGCACGACGCGGTGGAAGTGCTGAACCATATGATCGGGCCGGCCTCGCTGGCCGGCGTGCACGTGTTTTTCCCCGATCCCTGGCACAAGGCGCGCCACAACAAGCGGCGCTTGATTCAGGCGCCCTTGGTCAAGCTGCTGGCCGAGCGCCTGGCGCCCGGCGGCTATCTGCATTGCGCCACCGACTGGGAAGAGTACGCGCATCAGATGCTCGAGGTGCTAAGCGCCGAGCCGGCGTTGAAGAACAGCGCGCAAGGCTACGCGCCGCAGCCGGCTTACCGGCCGCTCACCAAGTTCGAGAATCGCGGCTTGAAGCTCGGGCATGGCGTGTGGGATCTGGTCTTCATCAAACAGTAGCGCCTTTTCAAATCGGTGCGTTCCGGCGCGATATTTTGGTGCGCTTCCAATATCGCGCGGCGCAACGCCGCCGCCCTTGTCACCTCCGGCAGCGCCATCGATTTGAGCCTTGTCACTCTGTGGCGATGGCAAAAAGATACGATATTGATCGGGTCGGGCCGACCGCCGCTCATGCATGGCATGCATCTTGCAAACGAATTCAATCACGACGCAGCGGACCCGGTCGCCCCGGTTTGGATGATCATGCATTGGAGCGCGTATGAAGACGGTTGCCACTTCGATGTCGGGCGCTGCGATGGGGCGGGAAGCGCCCCCCGGCGGGCGTGCCATGCCGGGCGGGGCCTGTTTCGCGCTATTGCCGCCTCGGGTGCGTGAGGCCAGCCGCGCTTACCGGCATGGCGCCGGCAGCGCGCTGGCACCCCTGCCGCGGCGTCGCTTATCCTTTTTCGCAGCCAGGACCGCGGTCTGAACCTGTCTGCTTTTTTACAGCGCGCCGGGCGCCATGGCGCCGGTCACAGCATCTCGCTGATCATGGCCACGATCTCGTCGCCGTAGGACGCCAGCTTCTTCTCGCCCACGCCGCTGACCCCGCGCAGATGGTCGAGCGAGGTCGGTCTGGCCTTGGCGATCTCGCGCAAGGTGGCGTCGACGAAGATGACATAGGCCGGCACATTGTGGGTGCGCGCCGTCTCCACCCGCCACCAGCGCAGCTTGTCGAAGATGGCTTGTTCGGCGCTCGATAGATCGGTCTCGACAAAACCCTTGGAAGTGGTGGCCGTGCGTTTGGCCTTGACCGGCTTTTGGTACTGGCGCAGCTGCACCTTCTGGCCGCCCTTTAACACCGGGCGGGCGGCGTCGGTCAGCTTCAGCGAGCTATATTGTTCATGGTCGACCGTGACCAGGCCCAGGGCGATGGCTTGGCGCAGGATCGCCTTCCATTCCAATTCGCTGCGCTCGTTGCCGATGCCGAACACGGACAGCGCGTCGTGGTGCCAGGTCTTGATGCGTTCCGACTCGACCCCGCGCAGCACGTCGATCACATGGCCGCCGGCGAAGCGCTGGTCGACCCGGTAGATCGCCGACAGCAGTTTTTGCACCGGCACCGTGCCGTCGAAGGAGACCGGCGGGATCAGGCAGGTGTCGCAATTGCCGCAGGGGGTGGCTTGCTCGCCGAAGTATTCGAGCAGGCGCGCGCGCCGGCAGCTGAGCGTCTCGCATAGCCCCAGCATGGCGTCGAGCTTGACGCCCAACACCCGCTTGAAGGTTTCGTCGGCTTCCGATTCGTCGATCATGCGCCGTTGCAGCACCACGTCCTGCAAGCCGTAGGCCATCCAGGCGTCGGCCGGCATGCCGTCGCGCCCCGCGCGCCCGGTCTCTTGATAATAGCCCTCGATACTCTTGGGCAGATCCAGATGGGCCACGAAGCGCACGTCCGGCTTGTCGATGCCCATGCCGAAGGCGATGGTGGCCACCATCACGATATTTTCTTCGCGCAGGAAGCGGGCCTGGTTGGCGGCCCGCTTGGCATATTCCATGCCGGCGTGATAGGGCAGGGCGCGGATGCCGTGCTCGTTGAGGAAGTCGGCGGTCTCCTCCACCTTCTTGCGCGACAGGCAGTAGACGATGCCGCAGTCGCCGCCATGCTCGGTGGTGATGAAGTCGAGCAGTTGCTTGCGGCCGTTGCCCTTCTCGACGATCTGGTAGCGGATGTTGGGCCGGTCGAAGGACGAGACGAACTGGCGCGCGTCGGCCAGTTGCAGGCGCAGCGCGATCTCGGCCCGGGTCTGGTGGTCGGCGGTGGCGGTCAGGGCGATGCGCGGCACGTCCGGAAACTGCTCGTGCAGCACCGACAGCTTGATGTATTCGGGCCGGAAGTCGTGGCCCCATTGCGACACGCAGTGGGCCTCGTCGATGGCGAACAGGGCGATCTTGGAGGCCTGGAACAGGTCCAGGCAGCGCTGCGTCATCAGGCGCTCGGGCGCCACGTACACCAGATCGATCTGGCCGGTGCGCACCAGGCGCTCGATGCGGCTCGATTCCTCATAGGTCTGGGTCGAGTTCAGGAAAGCGGCGCGCACCCCCACCTCGGCCAGCGCGTCGACCTGGTCCTGCATCAGCGCGATCAGGGGCGAGATCACCACGCCGACGCCGTCGCGCAGCAAGGCCGGGATCTGGTAGCACAGCGATTTGCCGGCGCCGGTCGGCATCAGCACCAGCGCGTCGCCGCCGCTGGCCACATGCTCGACGATGTCGGCTTGCTGGCCGCGGAAGGCCGGGTAGCCGAACACGGTTTCCAGCAGATGCAGCGCGCGCGCCGGGAGATCCTGGTTGGTCATGTCGAAGCGGTCTTTCAATCTACCCAGACGACCCAGCCGTAGTGGGCGGTCAGGATCACCACCAGGCCGAACACGATACGGTACCAGGCGAAGATGGTGAAGTCATGCGTGCTGATATAACGCAGCAGCCAGCGCACGCACAGGAAGGCCGACACGAAGGCGGCGGCGGTGCCGATGCCGAACAGCGGCAGGTCGGCCACCGACAGCAGCGCGCGCTCCTTGTACAGCGAATACACGGTGGCCCCGAGCAGGGTGGGGATCGCCAGGAAAAAGGAAAACTCGGTGGCGACCTTGCGCGACAGGCCGAACATCATGCCGCCGATGATGGTGGCGCCGGAACGGCTGGTGCCCGGAATCAGGGCGAAGGCCTGGGCCACGCCCATCTTGAGGGCGTCGAGCCGAGTCATGTCGTCGACCGAATCGACGCGCACGGCGACCGGATTGGCGCGCGCGTGGCGCTCCACCAGCAGGATGATCACGCCGCCGACGATGAAGGCCAGCGCCACCGGCAGCGGCTTGAACAGGGCCGCCTTGATGACTTTGCCGAACACCAGGCCCAGGATGGCCAGCGGCAGGAAGGCGATGCCGACGTTGATGGCGAAGCGCTGCGCCGCTGCGTCGCTGAACAAGCCCGACAGCACGCCGGCGATGCGGCGCCGGTATTCCCAGCACACGGCGAAAATGGCGCCGGCCTGGATCACGATCTCGAACACCTTCATCTTTTCCTCCATGCCCTGGAAATTGAGCAGGCTGTCGGCCAGGATCAAGTGGCCGGTCGAGGAGATCGGTAAAAATTCGGTAAAACCTTCTACCAAGCCCATGACGAGGGCCTTCAGCGCGAGAATGAGATCCATATGGTGTGTTTTTTATTGGTGCTGATCATGATGGGAGGAAAGCGGCGTGTGCGCCCGGGCGCTGCGCGGCTCGAAGCTTACCACGAGCGCGCCCGGCGATTCTGATTCCGGTGCAAGCGAAAGCGGTTTTTTAGCGCTTATTTGTCGGCACTCGGGCGGACGCGTCAACGCCGCCGCCGGCGCTGGCCCGGCCCGGCGCGGCGCGGTGCCGTTCAACGCGCGCGCGGCGCGCCCTATGGCGTGATGTCGGCGAGCGCCCACTGCGCCGCCGCGCGCGCGTGCAAGGCGGTGGTGTCGAACAGCGGTACGCCGGCGTCGTGCTGGTCGACCAGCAACATGATCTCGGTGCAGCCGAGAATGATGGCTTGCGCGCCCCGCGCCGCCAGATCCGCCATCACGCGTGCGTAGGCGGCGCGCGAGGCGGGCAGCACCTTGCCCAGGCACAGTTCCTGGTAAATGACTTGGTGCACCAGGTCGCGGTCGGCCGCCTCGGGCAACAGCACCGTGACGCCATGCCGGGCGCGCAGGCGTTCCCGGTAAAAATCCTGTTCCATGGTGAAGCGGGTGCCCAGCAAGCCGACCGTGCGCTGGCCGGCCTGGACGATGGCGGCGCCGGTCGGATCGGCGATGTGGAGCAGCGCAATGCCGACGGCGGCCTCGATCGCGCCGGCCACTTTGTGCATCGTGTTGGTGCACAGCACCAGGAAATCGGCGCCCGCGCCTTCCAGCGCGCGCGCGGCCTGGGCCAGCAGGCGCCCGGCGCCGTCCCAGTCTCCGCTGTGCTGCAAGCGTTCGATATCGTGGAAATCGACGCTGTACAGAATGATACGGGCGCTATGCA
The DNA here is from genome assembly GCA_043787615.1 of Janthinobacterium sp. Lineage (GTDB taxonomy): Bacteria > Pseudomonadota > Gammaproteobacteria > Burkholderiales > Burkholderiaceae_D > Janthinobacterium. Next base: position 22,526 of record JAYVUV010000126.1, read on the forward strand.
AGCCGCCCAGCCGCGCTTTGACGTGTTGGTTGATCTCGCGATAATACGGCACGGTCGATTCCCAACTCATGCCGCCGATCAGGCCGATGGTTTTCATGGGTACTCCTTTTGAGTGAGGTGAGGGGGTGAAGCGGGAATTGGGCTAGAATAATTCGATATGTCTTTTGAATCTATCAAGAAATTTCACAGTCCGGCCGCGCCGCTCGAAATCGACTGCGGCTGGATCGGCGCGCGCTTGCTGCCGGCGGCGCCGTATTCGGTGTGCCAACGCTCGCCCCGGTCGGTGTTCGGCATCGCCCTTGCGCGGCAAGCGGGCGTGCACGCCATCGGCGGCGAACGGCGGCGCGACTTCGCCGCCTGGCCGGGCGAGTGGGCCTACGCCGCGCCCGAGGTCGAGATTTTTTCCGAATCCATGGCGGGCGGCGAATATCTGGCGCTGCACGTGGCGCGCGACGCGGCCGAAGCGATGCCCCGCTCCGGCGACGCGGCGCCACGCCGGGGTGGGCGAGGCGACCGCCAGGCGGTCTTGCTGGCCTGGGGCTTGCGCCGGCTGCTGCTGGCCGAGCGGCCCGACCCCGGCCGGGTCGAACAGACGGCCGCGCTGCTGCTGGCGCGCGGCCTGGCGTTGCTGGCGCAGCCACGGCGCGGGTCCGGCCGCTACCCGTCCGACCGTGTCATCCATGCGCGCGTGCTCGATCACATCGACGCCGCGCTGGGCGACCCGCTGGGCCTGGACGCGCTGGCCGCGCTGGCGGGCATGCCGCCGCTGCGCTTTCTGCGCAGTTTCACCGGCGCGGTCGGCGTCACGCCGCATGCCTACATCACCGAGCGGCGCGTGCGGCGCGCGCGCGACCTTCTAAGCGCGTCCGATTTGACGCTGGCCGCCATCGCGGCCGACTGCGGCTTCGCGCACCAATCCCATTTGGGCGCCGCGTTTCATGCGCGGCTGGGATTGAGCCCGGGGCGCTACCGCGCGCTGCGCGGAGCGCGCTGACAACGGCGCGGCGGCATGGCGCGCCGCGCCACCAGCCCGATCGATCGTATGCATAGGGACCCGACATGACGCAGCAGGACAGGAACAGTGCCACCGTGGCGGCGCAGCCGGTGCAAGCCACCCGGGACGACGGGCTGGCGCCGCGCGCGCGGCGCTGGGCGGTGCTGTCGATGGCCATCGCGGTCGGCATGGCCTCGCTCGACACGGCCATCGCCAACACCGCGTTGCCGGCCATCGCCGCCCACCTGCGCGCCACGCCGGCCGATTCGGTCTGGATCGTCAACATCTACCAATTGGCGATGGTGGCGACCCTGCTGCCGTTCGCGGCGCTGGGCGAAATCGCCGGCTACCGGCGCGTGCTGTTATTCGGGCTGGTCTTGTTCACGGCGGCGTCGGTGGCCTGCGCCCTGGCCTGGTCGCTGCCGCTGCTGGTGGCGGCGCGCCTGTGTCAAGGCATCGGCGGCGCCGCCATCATGGGGGTCAACGGCGCGCTGCTGCGGGCGATTTATCCCTCCCGCCTGCTGGGCAGGGGCCTGGGCACCAACGCGCTGGTGGTGGCGCTCGGTTTCGCGCTGGGGCCGTCGCTCGCCTCGCTGATCCTGGCGCTGTGGTCCTGGCCCTGGCTGTTCGCCATCAACCTGCCGCTCGGCGCCTTGGCGTTCGTGCTGGGGCGGCGCATGCTGCCGGCCACGCCGCGCGGCGGCCACCGGCTGGACTGGCTGACGGCGGTCTATAACATCGGCGCATTCAGCCTGCTGATTCTGGCGTTGGGTCAAGGCGCCCATCTGGCCGGCGCCGGCACCATCGTCGCCGAAGTGGGGGCGGCCCTGGTATTGTTGGTGTTGCTGCTGCGGCGGCAGGCAGGCCATCCCGCTCCCATGCTGCCGGTCGATCTGTTTCGCCTGCCCTTGTTTAGCTTATCGGTCGTGACCGCGATCTGCACCTTCGCCACCCAAAGCCTGGCGTTCGTGTCGCTGCCGTTTTACTTCGAGATGGTGTTGGGCCGCTCGCCGGTGGAGACCGGGTTTTTGATGACGCCGTGGGCCGTGCTGGTGGGCGTGATGGCGCCCATCGCCGGGCGCTTGAGCGACCGTTATCCGCCCGGGCTGTTGGGCGGGATCGGCACCGCCACGCTGTCGGCCGGCATGCTGTCGCTGATGCTGATGCCGCCGCGTCCCTCGGTGGCCGACATCGTCTGGCGCATGGTGGTGTGCGGCATCGGCTTCGGCTTTTTCCAGGCGCCCAACCTGAAGGCGATCCTCAGCAGCGCGCCGCCCGAGCGCGGTGGCGGCGCCAGCGGCATGATCGCCACCGCGCGCCTGACCGGGCAAGCCACCGGCGCGGCGCTGGTGGCGTTGTGCTTCACCGTGTTCGGCACCCACGGCGCCGGCGTGGCCCTGGGGGTGGGCGCCGGCTTCGCCGCCGTGGCCAGCATCGCCAGCTTTTCGCGCTTGCTGGTCAAGCCGGCGGTGAGGTAGGCATAAGTGCTTCAATTCGCGGCGCTTGGCCTGTTATGGGACAATGAATCATGACCTCCACATCAAAAACCAAGCCAGCGCGCGGGTCCGCTTCCAAGGTGGCGCGCAATCCGGGCGCGTACGCTGTTAGCTGAGCGGCAGGGTGGCGCGCTCCAGCTCGTTCAACCAGGAAATAGCGTGTTCGCGGCTGGGGCCGCACATCTCTTCCGACGGCAGCAGGCCGCCGCAAAACGCCGGGCGCTCCGGTTGGCCGAAAATGCGGCAGCGGTTGTCTTGTCCCAGCTGGATGCAGCGGACGCCGGCCGGCTTCCCGGCGGGCATGCCCGGTATCGGGCTCGTAATCGACGGCGCGATACAGCACGCGCCGCAGTTGTCACGACAATTCATAGCGTCCTTTCGCGTGCGCACCGCGTCGCCGGCGGCGTCGGTCTGCCATGCGCGGCAATGTGGAGGGGCAGTATATCAGCAGCGCCGCCCGCTCCCGCATGCTCAGGCCGGCGTGCCCATCGATTCCAGTTGCGCGCCGATATCGCGGCAGCATAGGCGCAGCACTTGCTCCAGCTGGGCCACGCCGGTCGAGGCCGGCCGATGCAGCGGCCGCACCAGGCAAACCGAGTAGGCGATCGCATGGGAAAAGCGCCGTATTTGCGAGCCCCGCGACGCGTAATCGAGCGCCGTCAGCGGATTGACGATGGCGATGCCGGCGCCCAGCAGCACCGTGGCGCACACCGCGCTGGCGCTGTGGGTCTCGACCGCCATTTTCCTGGCGATGCCCAGTTCGCGGAACAGCTGGTCGAGCTGGAGCCGATAGGGATCGGCGCCGGCCAGGTAGATGCAATCCTGTCCGGCGAAGTGGCGCGGCGTCAGCACCTGGTGCGCGCACAGGGCGTGGCCGGGCGGCAGCACGCAGACCACGTCGGCGCGCAGCAAGGTTTCGATGGCGGTGCCGGGCGGCGCGCTGCGGTGCTCGCTCAAGCCCAGGTGGTAGCGCTGGGCCGTGAGCGACTCTTCCAGCGCCGGCGATTCTTGCGGCGTGATGCTCAGGCCAGCGCCGGGAAAGCGGGCGCCGAATTGCTGGCACACGCGCGGCAGCAGGGCGGTGGCAAACGCCGGCAGGCAGGTGAGCGTGATCTGGCCCTGGCGGAAATGGCGGATCGCCTCGGCCGCGCTGCCGATCCGCTCCAGCCCCAGGTAGCTGCGCTGGACTTCCTCGAACAGCATCAGGCCGTGTTCGGTCGGCGCCAGCTTGCCGCCGCCGCGCCGGAACAACGTCAGTCCGGTGAGTTTTTCAAACCGGGCCAATTCGCGGCTGACGGTCGGTTGCGAGGTGCGCAGCAAGGCTGCGGCGGCGGTCGCGCTGCCGGTGGTCATCACGGCCCAATACACCTCGACCTGACGCAAGCTGAAGTCCATGTGGCGTATTCCTGCGCCAACTTCGGCATCCTCAAGCTGCTGACGCAGCGGGGCTGCGGCCTGGACGTGGTCAGCGGCGGCGAGTTGTACCGCGCCTTGCGGGCGGGCGCCGACCCGGCCAAGCTCGTCTTCGCCGGGGTCGGCAAGTCGCGCCAGGAACTCGCCGACGCGCTCGACGCCGGCGTGTTCTTGTTCAATGTGGAGAGCGAGGCGGAGCTGGAGCGGCTCGACACGCTCGCGGCGGCCGCCGGGAAGCGCATCAAGGCGGCCATCCGCGTCAATCCAGACGTGACGGACCCCGGCACGCACCGCAAAACCGCCACCGGCGGGCGCCAGACCAAGTTCGGCGTGCCGATCGCGGCGGCGGTGGCCTTGTTTGGCGCCGGGCGTTACCGCGGCGTCGACGTGGTCGGCGTGCATTTTCATCTGGGTTCGCCGATCCTGTCGGTCGACACCTATCTGGCGGCGATCGACAAGGTCGAGCGCTTGGTGGATCAAATCGAGGCGGACGGCGCGCCGGTCGAATTCATCAACATCGGCGGCGGTTTTCCGGCGCCGTATCACGCCGACGACGATGCCGGCTCGGCGCCGGCCGACACGCTCGCCGCCATGGGCCGCGCCATCTGCGCGCGCCTGGCGCCGTTGCAAGCGCGCGGCAAGCGCTTCATCATCGAGCCGGGCCGCGCGATCAGCGCCAACGCCGGCATCCTGGTCACGCGGGTCGAGTATGTCAAACAGGGTTGGGACCGCAAGATCGTCGTAGCCGACGCCGGCATGAACGTGTTGCTGCGCCCGGCCTTGTACGGCGCCGGCCACGTGATCTGGCCGGTCCGCGCCGGCCGCTTCACCGGCCACTGGAGCTTGGCTGCGGATGTCATCGAAACGCCGTGCGAGCGCGTCGATGTGGTCGGCCCGATTTGCGAAACGGGCGATTATTTCGCGCTGGACCGGGCCTTGCCGGCGCTGCGCGGCGGCGCGCTGCTGGCGCTGTTTTCCTGCGGCGCCTACGGCATGAGCATGGCCAATCAATACAATTCGCGTGGCCGTCCGGCCGAGGTGCTGGTCCAAAATGGCCGCGCGCGGCTGGTGCGGCGGCGCGAATCCCACGCCGACCTGATCGCGCACGAGCTATGCGGTCTGGACGCTGGCGAGGGTTGTATCATGCCCGATGACGCTCCGGTTCGATCTGAACATCCGTGTGCGGCGTGACGACGACATCGCCATGGGTCCCGGCAGGCCGATTTGCTGGACGCCATCGCGCGCGGCGGTTCCATCAGCGCCGCCGCGCGCGCGATGAAGATGTCGTACCGGCGCGCCTGGTGGTTGGTGGATATGATGAACCGGCACTTCCGCGATCCGTTGGTGCGCGGCGCCAGCGGTGGCGCGCAGGGAGGCGGCGCCCATGTCACCGAGGCCGGGTTCGTCGTGCTGGCCCGGTTCCGGGCCATGAAAGCGGCGGCGATGGCCGCCGTCGCGGACGGGTTGGCGGCGTGTGCGCTGTTGCTGCGCGCCGACCCTGATTGAGCCCGCGCTGGCCGGCCCTGTCACAGCTTGCCGCGTATCGCTTCCAGGCCGGCGCAGACTTCATCCTTCAAGCCGTCCGGCGCGCCGCTGACCCCGATGGCGGCCACCAGTTCGCCTTTATTGCGCACGGCCAGCGCGCCCGGCAGCGTGTCCTAGGGACGGCGGAATTGCCTGCGCAAAAGTGCGACAGATTATTGTCACTTGTACTACATTGATAATCCTATCAGATACCCGGCCGCCTGCGGCCCCATACTCAAGGAACGCACTATGAAAATCGATGACAAGACTATTGACGAATCACCCATGCCATCGCGGCGCCGTTTTGTCGGCACGGTGGCCGGCGGACTGGTCGCCACCGCCGGCGCCGGCGCCGCCTTCGCGCAGCAAGCGGCGACGACCGGCGCGGGCGCGGCCAATCCGGCGCCGGGTGGCGCGGCGGTTTCGCGTGGCGCCCTGCCGCAGTACCCGAAACCGCCTTTCAAACGTCAGACCCAGGAATGGCCGGGCCTGGCGGGGAAAATGACGCCCCGCCCCGACCATGGCGAAACCAGTTATAAAGGTAGCGGCCGTTTGGCCGGCCGCAAGGCGCTCATCACCGGGGCCGACTCGGGCATCGGGCGGGCGGTGGCGATCGCCTTCGCGCGCGAGGGGGCCGACGTGGCCTTGAGTTATCTGCCGGCCGAGGAGGCGGACGCGCGCGAAGTGGTGGCCCTGATCCGGGCCGAAGGGCGTAAAGCGGTGACGCTGCCGGGCGATATCCGCGACGAAACCTTCTGCGGCAAACTGGTGGCCGACGCGATCAAGGGCTTGGGCGGGCTCGATATCTTGGTCAACAACGCGGCCAGGCAGCAATCGGTCGATTCGATCCTGGATTTGAGCACGGAGCAACTGGATTGGACTTTCAAAACCAATCTGTACGCCATGTTCTGGATCACCAAGGCGGCGGTGGCGCATTTCGGCCCCGGTTCGTGCATCATCAACACGGCCTCCGTGCAAGCTTACGACCCGTCCGCCAATCTGCTCGATTACGCGCAAACCAAGGCCGCGCAAGTGGCGTTCACCAAGGCGCTGGCCAAGCAATTGGCCGAACGCGGGATTCGCGTCAACGCGGTCGCGCCCGGTCCGATCTGGACCCCCTTGCAAGTGACGGGCGGCCAGAGTCCGGCGGCGCTGGAACAGTTCGGCGCCGATGTGCCGATGAAGCGGCCCGGCCAGCCGGCCGAGCTGGCGGCCGCCTACGTGACGCTGGCGTCCGACCAGTCCAGTTACACCACGGGGCAGGTGTATGGCGTGTCGGGCGGCAAAGGCAACCCTTAACTACGGAACGACGCTGTGGCGGCGCTCAGGTCGCTTCGCCGCGCGCGGCCCGCTTGGCTTGCGTGAGCGAGGGATCGGCGCCGGCCGCCGGCGCCTGGCTGGGCAGGTCCGGCGCCGCCGACGGCATGGGATGCTGTTTGCGGGAACCGAAGGTGAGCGCATAGGCCCAGGTGAATTCCGCGCCCATCAGGAAAATCTGCGCCGAGTAATATACCCATACCAACACCACCACCAGCGAACCGGCGGCGCCGAAACCGGAGCTGACGCCGCTCTTGCCGATATACAGGCCGATCAGATACTTCCCGACGGTAAACAACACCGCCGTCACGGCGGCGCCGATCCACACGTCGGCCCAGTCGACCTTGGCGCGCGGCATGATTTTGTAAATCATCGCGAACACCAGGATGGTGAAGCCCAGGCCGACCAGGGAATTGATGACGTTGCCGAGCATTTCCCAATTGGCGAACATCGGTCCCATGACCTTGCCCATCACGGCCAAGGCGGCGCTGGCCACCAGCGATACCATCAGCAGGAAACCGATCCCGAGAATCATGCCGAACGACAGCAGGCGGGTTCGCAACAGGTTCCAGACCCCGCTGTGCTGGCGCTTCGGGGCGCGCCAGATGCGGTCCAGCGCGTCTTGCAGTTCGCCGAACACCGTCGTGGCGCCGACCAGCAACAGCACGCCGCCGACGATGGTGCCGGTGATGCCCTCGGACGGTTTGCTGACGCTTTGCAACAGTCCCTGTACCGCCTCGGCGCCTTGGCGGCCCATCAGGCCTTGCAACTGCGTCATGATCTCGCCGCGCGCCGCGTCCACTCCGAACAGCAGGCCGGCCACCGAGATAACGATCAACAGCAAGGGCGCGATCGAAAACATGGTGTAGTAGGCCAGCGCCGCCCCCATGCTCTGGGCGTAATCGTCGAGCCAGGAAGAACCGGCCGCCTTGACCAGTATCCAGATATTTTTCACTTGCATGTTCCACTCTCCATTGATCGGGGCGCGCATACGGCGGGCGCCCCATTATCCGAATAAATAACACGGCGGCACCACACGCATGGTGGGATGGACAACATAGCGCGCCATCGCATCGTCATCGGCGTGGCGCGTGGCGTCGCCGTCGAGTGCGCGACGCGCCCTTCATGCCAGGGAGGGCTAGCGCACAGATGCCTTTAGGAAAATTTGCGATACTGCCGTTTCCAGGATGCGGTGCGCCGCGTTCGCTTAAGCAACTCCACGCCAAAGGTTCATCCGTGCCCCAGTTCACCCCCCACCGCGCACAAGAAACCCCCGCTCGCGGGCACAAGCGTACATTGCGCATCGAGATCGCGCCCTCGACGCTGTTGCATATCGTCGCGGCGGTGTTGGGCTTGGCGCTATTGACCCAGCTGGTCCCCGTGATTCTGGTCTTGGTCACCGCGTTGATGTTGGTGGGAACCTTGAATCCGGCCGTCGAATGGCTGGAACGGCGCAAGCTGCGCCGGCTCGCGGGCATCGCGATCGTGTTTTCGGCCTTGCTGCTGATTCTGATCGCGCTGGTCGTCTTCACGATTCCGCCTTTTGTCAGCCAGGTCGCCGATCTGGTGCACCAAGAACCCCAGTTGCGCGCGCGCCTGGTAAAGTTTTTGGCCTCCTATCCGCTCACCGGCTCGCTGGCCGACGCCTTGCAGCATGTGAATTACGGCGCCCTGTTCAAATCCTACAGCACCGAGGCGATGGCGTTTTCAAAGAATTTTCTTGAAATCGTGGCGTATGGCGCGGGCGCTTTCTTCCTCGCGCTGTATATCATGATCGACCGCGATCGATTGCGCGGCGCCTTGTTCGCGGTCATTCCACGCGCCCACCACATCAAACTTTCACGCATCTTGATCAACCTCGAAACCATCGTCGGCGGTTATGTGCGGGGCCAGGTGGTAACTTGCGCCATGATGGCGATCTTCCTGTTTATCCTGCTCACCGCCTGCGGCGTGGCGAA
>JAYVUV010000127.1:0-7941 GCA_043787615.1 Janthinobacterium sp.
GCAGCGCCGCCCCGCGACGGCGCGAGCCATCCTCTTTTCCCCTCCCCTATGACCATCGACTCGCGCGCCACCGCCCTCGCCACCCTGCTGCAACTCGGTTTGCTCACCCCGTCCCAGCACGATCTGGCGCTGGCCCGCCCCGACCCGGGCGCGTCGCACGACACGCCCGATCCATGGGCCTTGCCGGCCGACGCCCTGGTCATGATGGTGCGCGCCGGGTTGATCTCGCGCGGCCAATTGGCGGCCTTGCGCGCCCATATCGCGGCCAGCGGCACGCCGGCCGCGGCGGCCATCCTGGCGCAGGCCGGCGCCGAGCTGGCGACGCACCAGCGGGCCAAGCGCGGCGCCTTTTTCGGCGCCCTGCTGCCCGGCCCGCGCTGGCTGTGGTTCGCCGGCGCGCCGCTGCTGCTGGCCGGCGCGGCCTGGTACGTGCTGCGCGCAGGCGCGGCGCCCGCTTGCGACGCGCGCGCGACGCGCGACACCGTCGACGCCATGCTGCTCGCGGCTACCCTATCGAGCGACCAGCGCAACGCGCCGCCGGCGCCCCACATCGAGCAAGCGCGCGAAGCCGGCTACAACTCGGCGCGCAAGACCCGTGGCTGCCTGGCCACCCTGAGCTACGCCGACGGCAGCGGCCCGTACGCCTTCACCATCGCGCCCAACGGCGACCGGCAAGCGGGCGGCTACGTGATGGCGGGCGCCGAACCGGAGATGGTGGCGGCGCGCTTCGGCCACATCGGCGCCGGCGGCGACTTCGCCAATCAGGCCGAACCGATCGGGCGCGACCACGCCGAACAAGCCTTCCGGGCCGGCATGGCCGAACTGGCCGGCGCCGGCGTGAAGGCCGAGCTGGCGCGCCTGATCGGCAGCATCATGCCGGCGCGACGCAAGTCGATTTTTTCCAACCCGGCCGGCGGACCCGAACGCGAAGTGGCCGACGTGGAGCCGCTGGCGGCTTGCCGCGCGGTGGCGCCGGACACCCGCTACGCCTGCCCCCTGCTGGTCGAGTGGAACAATCCGCTGCTGGCGGCGCTGGGCCGCAACACCGCGTTGATGCTCAGAGGCGAATTCACCTTCGAGCGGGCCGCGCCCGGCCAGCCGTGGCACATGTCGCGGCGCTTTTCCGAGGAACTGGAGCGCGCCAAGTCGGCCGCCAAGGACAAGGCCGACGCCGACATGGAGCGCGAACGGCAAGAGGCGGAAGTGAACGCGGGCGCCCGGCCATAAGGCCCGCCGCGCGTCTCATTTTTCACATACGCGCGCCATGGCCCGGTCCAAGGCCATGCCATGCAGCGGGTCCATATTTTTCTCATCGACGTAGGCGCCGACCGCGCGCGCGACCCGCCGGGCGCAATCGTCTCGCGCCGGCAATTGGCCGGTATGGAGCAGGCCGTCGATCAAGCGGGCTTGTATGCCGTCGAGCTTGGGGCGGATATCCAGTACCAGATCGGGACGGGCGGCCGCCGGCGCCGCTCCCACGCGCCGCCACTGCGCCAGCAGACGGTATTGGACGAACTTGTTCGCCTCCACCTGATCGGTAAAAACATCGGCGGCCCGCTCGACCGACACCCCGAGCGCGCGCGCCTTGCTCACCGCCGCGTCGATCACGAGCTTTTCACGCGCCGGATCGTCCACCGGCTTGCCGCTATCCCATTTGCTCAGGGCGACTTGGTCGGCCAGCGCCAGCCGATGGGACGCCGCGTCGATCAAGTCGCGCAGCGCGGCGCCCGCGCCCGGATCGGCATCGGCATCGGCCGCCACTACCGGTGAAAAAATCGATGCCGCGCCCGTCAAAATGAGGGCGCGCACGCGGGCCGAAAGTGCTTGGTGCATAAGGTCTCCATGATGAACCGCGATGTGATCCAGCCGGAATCATAAGCCTTATCGCGAAGCCGGTTCGCGGCACGGCCGAGACGGCGGCTTCACAACGACGCCAGCACGTGCTCGAAATCCTTCAACGCGGCCGCCGCCGTGCCGGCCGGGTCGGAGCCGGCGCCGATCACGGTCAATTCGCCCATCGTCTCGCTGAGCACCCGGATCGCCTTGGCGCGCCCGCGCACCCGCGCGAACGGGTGCTCCGGGTCGTACAGGCGTAACGCGACCCCGGCCCGCGTCAGGCCGTCGGCGCGCTCGATCCAGCCGATCAGCCGCGGCGTCAAGCCGGCGCCGCGCCAGCCGGCGGTGTCGTCGGCGCCCACCCAGGCGATGCCCTGCCGAGGCACACCGTCCACCGTCAAGCCGGCGTCGAAGGCGGCGTTGGCCAGAATGGTCAGCTTGCAGGCCGTATCCCAACCGTCGATATCGAGCGCCGGATTCGATTCGGCGATGCCGAGTCGCTGCGCCTCGGCCAGCGCTTGCGCGAACGTCCAATCGCGCTCCATCATCGCCGACAGGATCACATTGGTGGTACCGGTCAGGATCGCCTCGAGCGAGACGATCTCGCAACCGGCCAGGTTGTACTGCAACAGGTCGATGGTCGGCAAGGCGGACGAGGTGGCGCCGCTGATGCGCAGCGCCACGCCGCTTCGCCGCGCCTCGTCGCGCAGGCCGGCGTAGTCGAACGCCAGCGCGCCTTTCGAGATGGCGATCACCTGCATGCGCCGGCGCAGGGCCGTGCGCATATAGCCGAGCGCCGCGCCGCCGTCGCGAAAGTCGCTGGGGCTGGCTTCGAACAGCACGTCGGCGCGCACCTGGTCGATGAAGGCTGGTCCGGTCAGCCCGGGCGTGAAGCCGGCGCCGTCGGCCAGGCGGTCCGGACCCAGGCCGGCGGCGTCGCACAGGCCGGCGCGCGAGCCGCACACCCCGGTCAAGCGCACCGCCACGCCGTGCCGTTCGCGATAACGCCCCTCGCGCTCGCGCAACAGGCGCGCCACGTGCCGGCCCACCGTGCCGAAACCGCTGATGGCCACATCGATCTGTTTCATGTCCCACTCCTTTGCGCCGCAACCTTGATGAGGGAAATTATAGTGACGATTTTATCGATCAAAAAGCGATATATAATCGCACTGAGCAACACAAAAAACGATGAATCGACGTGCCGATGATACGCGAATTGAAAACTTTTCTGGCGGTGGTGCGGCACGGCACCTTCGGCCGCGCCGCCGCCGCGATCGGGCTCACGCAATCGGCGGTGAGCGCCCAAATACAGCGCCTAGAGGCCAATCTGGGCCGCCCCTTGTTCGACCGGACCGGCCGCGCCGCCGTGCTCAACGACGCCGGCCGGCAAACCATCGCCATCGCCGGCGAGCTGCTGGCCGTGTTCGAGCGCCTGGGCCGACCGGGCGACGGCGGCGCGGCCGGCGTGTTGCGCATCGGCGCCATCGCCTCGGCCCAGACCTCCCTGCTGGTGGGCGCCATCGAGCGCTTCCGAACCCAATCGCCCGACTGGCACATCAAGGTGCTGCCGGGCGTGTCGCTCAATTTGCTGGCCCAGCTCGACGCCGGCGAATTGGATCTGGCGGTGATGATCAAACCGCCTTTCGGGCTGCCGTCCGAGATCCGCTGGCAAACCTTGGTGGAGGAGCGCTTCGTGCTGCTGGCGCGGCGCGAGCTGGGCGCGCAACCCTGGCGCGCGCTGCTCGGCTCCCAGCCCTTCATCCGCTACGACCGCGGCTCCTACGGCGGCCGCCTGGTGCAGCGCTTTTTGCGGCGCGCGCATCTGGCCGTGCGCGACGTGGTGGAATTGGATGAGCTGCAAGCCATCGTCTGCCTGGTCGAACGGGGCGTCGGCGTGGCCCTGGTGCCGCGCGCGGCCTCGCTGCGGATCCCGCGCGCGCTGGCGGTGATCGAACTCGGTGACGACGGCTTCAAGCGCGAGATCGGGGTGGCGCGACGCGAGGCGCGCGCCGAAAGCCCGGCGGCGGCCCGCTTCGCCGCCTGCCTGCTTGCCGGCGAGCGCGTGGCGGACCGGCCGCCGGCCGGCTGAGAGGTTCGTGCGGCGCTGTGCCGCCCCCCCCCGGGGCTTGAGTTGGAACTATTCCGGGGCCATCGACATTCATTGAAATGGCTTGTTCGGTTTAGCCGTTAAGCAAACTGATACGCGCCATCGCTCATGCGAGTGGATAGGCGCGAAAATTCCCTCGAGACGTTTTTTTGACCACGGATTGTCGACATGAACAATATTTCACCAACCTTTATTTCGCCACAAAATCAGTGATCGCATGTCGGCAATTTAGGCCCGATTTTTGATGAAAAAAAGACCCCACCTCGCAATCGTTCACGGTTCACCTGAATGAAGCACCATCGCCGACTCAGCTCAAGCAAAACGCATTCAAACTTCAACACTTGCTTAAAATGGGCGAGGAACGTCGCGCCTCGCCTCCGCTCGCTCAATCGGCTTCCAGGGTGTCTTTATCGGACGCCGTCGATTCCGCGCTGAAAACAACCCAAGAAAGAAGCACGCAAAAAGCGGCACCGCGCGTCGATCAAAACGGGGTGATGAAAATCGGCGGCCAGCCGCGAACGGTTAATTTCACCTGTCACAACGGCGAATCGTGCGATCTGACCCCTTTTTTGCCGCCTTACAAACCCTCGCAGGTGGCCGGTTCCGGCGCCAATAGCGAAGTGCGCGCCGCCAAACTGGTTGAATACGGCGGCCTCAAAGGCGCGGCCTTCTTCACGAAATGGAGCGGGTCCTTGCCGGATCTGGGTTTCAATCCCGGCGAAATCGTCGTTTCAAAGGAAGCGCTCCAGGATTTTTCGAAATGGCCCGGCATGCATCCCAAGCTCGTGACCGCGATGGAAAACAGTATTCGCGATCGCGAGGAAATACCGTTTCTCGCGGTGTGTAAAAACGTGGGCAAGATAAACGATGCCGATGTCGATCCCAAGGATAAAATGGCTTTTATGCAGCACTTTATTTCCAATTTAATCCATAAGCCCAAACATGATGGCGACCGCGGCGGACATTATGGAAGCGGGCCTTGGAGCGATCCGAAAAGTTCTTTGCAAGACGCGTCAAGACGCGATATCGAACGCGTGAAGAGCGGGGCGCCGGCCACCGACATCGCCGATTTCGACGCGTCCTATAAATTATCGGAGTTCGTCGCGAACGAGTTCGGCGATTGTCGCCCGACCAATCTGCTGATGGCGTTCGCGCTGAAGGCGGCCGGTTTCGGCAAGGATGAAGATATACAAATCGTCAATGTCCGTTGCGCCCGGTTGGGAAGCATGGAGGATGTGAAGGCGCTCGATGGCAAACAAGCGCTGGCGGGTCAATTGTTGAAGGAAATCGATACCTTGGAAGGAAAAATTGCCGCCGGCAAGGAGCAACACCGTGATACCACGGGCTTGGAAAATGAGAAAACTGGAAAAGAAGAACAGTTTTATGGCTCGAAAGCCAAAGGTATAACGGGTTGAGGTCGGAATTGGCCGACTTGGCCGGCGACCATACCTTGATCACCATGAAATGGCCGCCAAACAAACCCGAGGCGCAACAAGAACTCAGGTTCATGGACTTTTTTTATGGGGAACTGCACGGCCTTGCCGACAAGGATGGCCAAACGCATAACAGCGCTCCCTTTGTTCAGATACGCGCGTTTTTACCCTACCCTCAAGTCCTCGGCGCCAAAGCGGAACCACAACCGGAAAAGAAATGGCTGACGGTGCAGCAGCAATTGAAAACCATCGTTCAGCAGGCCTAAAACTTTAAAGCGGTAAGCGCCACGGCGCCGAGCGCGGCCGATGCCGGCGGCCGGCGCGCCGCCGGTCCGGCCCTCGCCCCTTGTTTTGCTATCACAAAAAGCCGCGACAGGGTACAATCGCTCCTCACTTTTTTATTCTCCGCGCGATGTCGTCTTCCCCTTCCCCCTCCGCCGTCAAAGCGTATTTGCTCAATTTGCAGACCCGTATCGTGCAGGCGCTCGAAGCGCTGGACGGCCGGCCGTTCGCGCGCGACGCCTGGGAACGCCCGGAAGGCGGCGGCGGGATCACACGCGTGATCGAGGAAGGCGATGTGTTCGAACGCGGCGGGGTGAACTTCTCGCACGTGATGGGCGCCAGCCTGCCGCCGTCGGCCGCGGCCGGGCGGCCCGACCTGGGCGGACGCGCATGGGAAGCCATGGGCGTCTCGCTGGTGCTGCATCCGCGTAATCCGCACGCGCCGACGGTGCATATGAACGTGCGCTTTTTCACCACCAGCGCCGCCAACGGCGATCCGGTGTGGTGGTTCGGCGGCGGCATGGACTTGACCCCGTACTACGGCTACGCCGAGGACGCGCGCCACTTCCATCGGCAGTGCCACGACGCGCTGGCGCCGTTCGGCGCCGACCTGCATCCAAAATTCAAGCAGTGGTGCGACGATTATTTCTACCTGAAGCACCGGCGCGAGGCGCGCGGCGTGGGCGGGATTTTCTTCGACGATTACAACGCCGGCGATTTCGCGCACAGCTTCGGCATGATGCAAAGCGTGGGCGACGGTTTTCTGGGCGCCTACCTGCCGATCCTGGAGCGGCGCAAGGACAGCGCGTACGGCGAGCGCGAACGCGATTTCCAGGCTTACCGGCGCGGCCGCTACGTCGAATTCAATCTGGTGTTCGACCGTGGCACCCTGTTCGGCTTGCAGTCGGGCGGACGCACCGAAGCGATCCTGATGTCGATGCCGCCGCTGGTGAAGTGGCGCTACGACTGGCGGCCGGAAGACGGCAGCCCGGAAGCGGCCTTGTACAGCGACTTTTTGCCGCATCGAGACTGGCTGCGAGCGTGACCCGATGCGTGGCAGTGCTGGGCGGCAGTTACGATCCGGTGCACCGTGGCCATGTCGCCCTCGGGCTCCATTTCGCCGCTGCGCTCGGGGCCGACGAACTGCGCGTGATCCCGGCCGGCTTGCCGTGGCAAAAAGGCGGCCTGCAAGCGAGCGCCGACCAGCGCGTGGCGATGCTGCGCCTGGCCTTCGCCGACGCGCCGCTGCCGGTCACCATCGACCGTCAGGAAATCGAGCGCGCCGCGCCCACTTTCACCATCGATACGCTGCGCCAGCTGCGCGCCGAATACGGTGCGCGTACCTCGATCGCGTTCCTGATGGGAGCCGACCAGTTGCGCCGCCTCGACACTTGGAACGCATGGCGCGCGCTGTTCGAGCAAGCCCATTTTTGCGTGGCGCCGCGGCCCGGTTTCGCGCTGGACGAGGGCAACCTGCCGGACGCGGTCGCGCGCGAATTCGCGCGCCGGCTGGCCACCCCGGAACACATTCGCAACACGCCGCACGGTCTGACTTATCTGGCACAGGACTTCGCGGTGGATATCTCCGCCACCCAAATACGTGCGGCATTACAACGGGGCGACAAGGCAGGCTCGCTTATCGCCCCGGTAGTGCTAGACTATATTCAACAACATAATCTTTACAAAAGCTAAATGGACATCAAAAAACTACAAACCCTCGTCGTTGACGCCCTCGAAGACGTCAAGGGCCAGGACATCATCCTGTACGACACCACTCACCTGACCAGCCTGTTCGATCGCATCGTCATCGCCTCCGGCACCTCGAATCGTCAAACCAAGGCGCTGGCCGCCTCGGTGCGCGACAAGGTCAAGGACAACGGCGGCGAGATCGTCGGCATGGAAGGCGAGGACACCGGCGAATGGGTGCTGGTCGACCTGGGCGACATGATCGTGCACATCATGCAGGCGCCGATCCGCGCCTACTACCGCCTGGAAGAGATCTGGGGCGACAAGCCGATCAAACTGGGCGCCGCCAAACGCGCGCCGAAAAGCGCCGCCGACGAAGCGCCGAAAAAGAGCGGCCATCTGGCCGCGAGCAAGGTGCAGGTCGACGCCGTGCCGGTGATCGAGAAAAAAACGCCGGCTAAAAAAGCGCCGGCCAAAAAAGCCGCGCCGGTGGGCGCCAAATCCAAACCGAAGCCGGGCATCGACGCGACGGTGGACGCCAAATCCAAACCGAAGCCAGGCATCGACGCGACGGTGGACGCCAAGTCCAAACCGAAA
>JAYVUV010000128.1:0-11583 GCA_043787615.1 Janthinobacterium sp.
AGCGCATTTTGCAGCCGACGATCCCAAGTCCGACAGGCTGCTAGCGCGTGGCGCGGTCGCGCGCGGGCGTGGGTCGCGCCGGCGTGTGGTAAACAAACAAAATTTGGCGACGCCGCGTCGCGCACAGTACAAAATGATAAGATCGGCGGAGGTTTTCAGACAGTAATTGGATGAAAGGTAGGGACATGCCGCGCCAATCCGTCATTTTCCTGTGCGCGCCCGGTGTTGGACCGCGCAGCGAGCGTGCGCCGCGCGGCGCCGCCCGAAAGCGCGCATGACACCCGGGCCGCTACGCGCCGGCCTCAAGTTCCGCCTGGCGGCGCTGGTGGTGCTGCTGGTGCTGGCGGCGTCCGTGATCGTGGCCATGATGTCGCTGATGCTGGCCGAGCGCGACATGAAAGCGGTGATCGGCAACCAGCAATTCATCGCGCTCGCGGGCGCGGCGGCTTTCATCGACGGCGATCTGGAGGCGAAAACGGCGATGATCGAGAGCCTGGCCGCCGCGTTGCCGGCGGCCGCCCTGGCCGACCGCGCGCTGTTGCACCGTTTCTTGCTGACCCAATCGGCGCTGCGCAGCAAATTCACCACCTTGTCGGTGTTCGACCGCGAGGGCGCCCTGGTCGACCTGTTCACCCCGTTCACGCCGCCGGCGCAACCGGCGTATCGGGCCAAGGGCCAGCCTTTTTTCGACCTGGCCGTGGCCGCCCGCCACGCCATCATTTCGCCGCCGTTCCTGGGTCAGGTGTCGCGCCAGCCGGTGGTGTTGATCAGCGCGCCGGTGCTGGACCGCGACGGCGCGGTCGCGCTGGTCATCAGCGGCAGCATCAGCTTGCTGGAATCGGGCCTGGTCGAGCCGCTGGGCGCGCTCAAGCCGGGCCGCACCGGCTATCTCTTCATCCTCAGCGGCGACGGCATTCTGATCAGCCATCCCGACCGCGCCCGCATCCTGCAAGACGTGCGCCAAGGCGCCGGTTCCAGTCCGGCCATGCTAAAAGCGCTGCAAGGCTTCGAAGGCTGGAGCGAGTCCACCGATAAGCGCGGCAGCGGCGGCATCTACGCCTTCAAGCATCTACGTTCGGCCAACTGGATCGTGGCCACCCGTTTCCCCACCGACGAGGCGCTGGCGCCCTTGTTCAATCAGCGGCGCGAGGCGCTGATCGCGGCCGTGCTGTTCGCGCTGGGCGCCGGCTGGCTGGCCTGGGTCGGCATCCGGTTCCTGTTCGTCCCGCTCGAAACGCTGCGCCGCAATATCGCCGCGATCCAGGAAAACCGCAGCGGGATCGCGGTGCTGCAACTGGACCGGCGCGACGAAATCGGCGAATTGAGCGACGCCTTCTACCGCCTGACCCACCAGCGCGAGCGGGCCGAGGCCGACATGCGCGGCGCCGCCTCGCTGGTGCGCAACATCCTCGAGCGCGCGCCCGACGCCTTCGTCAGCAGCGACAGCGATGGCGTGATCCTGGAATGGAACGCCCGGGCCGAGGCCATGTTCGGCTGGACCCGCGAGCAAGCGCTGGGTCGCAATGTCGAGATGATCATCCCGCCCGACATGCGCGCCGGGCATCACGCCGGCATGGCCGGGTTCCGGCGCGACGGCGGCGGGCCGATCATCAATCAACGCATCCGCGTGCTGGCGCTGCACCGCGACGGCCACAGCATGCCGGTCGAACTGTCGGTCGGCGCGCTGCAAGGCGAGCGCGGTCATGTGGCCAACGCCTTCATCCACGACGTGTCGGTGCGCATCGCCTTCGAGCAGCAGATCGCCGAGCGGGAAAAACGCATCCGCATGATCGCCGACAATTTGCCGGCCCTGGTGGCTTACCTGGACCGCCATACCTTGTTCCAATTCACCAATAGCCACTACCATCGGCTGTGGCAGCTCGACCCGGAAGTGATGCTGGGACGCACCATGGTGCAAGTGTTCGGCGCCATGGCCGAGCCGTGGCAGCGCGACGCCGAGCTGGCCTTGCGCGGCCAGCGCCTGCATTCCGAGGTCGAGACCGAGCGCAACGGGGTGGTGCGGCACTTGATGATGGACTTGATCCCCGACATCGGCGCCGACGGCGCGGTGCAGGGCATTTATCTGATGGGCCTCGACATCACCGAGCGCAAGAACGCCGAGTTGCGCCAGGCCGCCAGCGAGCAAAAGGCCGAGGCGGCCAGCCGCGCCAAGAGCCAGTTCGTGGCCAATATGAGCCATGAAATCCGCACCCCGATGAACGCGGTGCTGGGCATCGCCTACTTGCTGGGCAACACGGCGCTCGACCCGGCCCAGCGCCAGTATCTGGACATGATCACGTCCTCGGGCAACGCGCTGCTGGGCATCTTGTACGACGTGCTCGACTTTTCCAAGATCGAGGCCGGGCGCATGGAACTGGCGCCGGAGCCGTTTCAACTGAACCGGCTGCTGGGCGCCATCGCCACCGTGATGACCTTGAACGCGGGCGAGAAAGACCTGGAGTTGGCGATCGGGGTCGAGCCGGACGTGCCGCAGATGCTGCTGGGCGACGCCATGCGCCTGCAACAGGTGCTGATCAACCTGGTCTCGAACGCCATCAAATTCACCGAGCGGGGCGAGGTGTCGGTGCTGGTCGAATTGTTGGCGCGCGACGGCGCGGCCGCCGTGCTGCGCTTCCGGGTGCGCGACAGCGGCATCGGCATCGACGCCGAACAAGTGGCGCGCCTGTTTTCGGCCTTCACCCAGGCCGACGCCTCGACCACCCGGCGCTACGGCGGCACCGGCCTGGGCCTGGCCATCAGCCGCCGCCTGATCACCCTGATGGGCGGCCATATCGGCTTGAGCAGCGCGCCCGGGCGGGGCAGCGAATTTAGCGTCACCGTGCCGCTCACCGCGCTGGGCGAGGAGGCGCCGCTGGCCGAGGGCCACGCGCTGAGCGCGCTGCGCGTGCTGGTGGTCGACGACAACCGCACCAGCCGCGAGTATTTGTGCAAAACCATCGGCGCCTGGCGCTGGCAAGCCGACAGCGTGGACTCCGGCCAAGCCGCGCTCGACCATTTGGCGCGCCAGCACGCGGCCGGGGTGGACTACCACGCGGTGCTGGCCGATTGGCAAATGCCGGACATGGACGGGGTGGCGACCATGCAGGCGCTGCGCCGGCTGGCGCCGCTGGCCGCGCTGCCGGTGGTGCTGATGGTGAGCGCCTACGGCCGCGAGAAGTTGATGCTGCATCCGGCCGCCGGGCAGGCCGACGCGGTGCTGATCAAGCCGGTGACCGCGTCCAGCCTGTTCGACACGCTGCATCAAGCCATCGTTCAGCGTGGCGGCGGCGCGGCGGCGGCGCCGGCGCCCGCCGCCGCCGGGGGCGCCATGCTGGCCGGGGTGCGCTTGCTGCTGGTGGAGGACAATCCGCTCAACCAGGTGGTGGCGCGCGGCATTCTGGAACATGCGGGCGCCCAGGTGGCGGTGGCCGAAAACGGTCAAATCGCGCTCGACATGATGGATGGCGCGGCCGAGCGTTACGATGCGGTGTTGATGGATGTGCAGATGCCGGTCATGGACGGCATCGAGGCCACCCGCCGCCTGCGCCAAGCGCGGGTGCGCTTGCCGATCCTGGCCATGACGGCGGGCGTGATGGCGTCCGAACGCACCTTGTGCGAGCAAGCCGGCATGGACGATTTCATCGCCAAACCGATCGATATCGAGCAGATGATGAGCGTGATCGCGCGCCACGTGCGGCGCTAGCCCGGCCCGGCTGTTTCTTCGGCTGCGTCTGCGGCTGCGTCGTCGTCCTGCCGCTTGGCGCATGTCCCCGTGCGGCGCCGTCTGGCGGCGGCGCCGCCCGGTTTCTCCACTTACTGTTGAGCGCCGTATCCCCGCCAAGGCGACGATGGACGGCCTCGCCGCGTCGGCACGTGCGGCCCTGGACCGGCGCCGCCCAAGCGAGCGCGCCGTCTCGCCCGCCTCCGTATAAAATGCGTTTCCGCGGGCTCGGCCGTGCCGGCATGTCGTTGCCAAGCGAAGAAACACGCGCGCCCCGCCTCTTTTAAATATTGCGTCAATGAAATTTTTGGTGGAATAGTTATGCTTTTTGGCAACTTTGATGTACCCTAGCATTTTCTGGCAGCACACCGCGTCGACTTTTTCGGGCGCGCCACCCACCCCATCATGAGGATCAATTTTGATGAGACCTACCCTGAACGGTTCCAATTTCTTCCATTCGCAACGACAAGCCGCGCTGTCGGCGGCCACCCATCGCTGGAGCGCGAGGCTGCACGCCAACCGTTTCGCGGTGTTGCACGCGATCGTCGGGCTCGGGGCCTGCAGCGCCTTGCCGAGCTACGCGGCCGCCCCGGCGACCCTGGTCAGCGCCGCCTCGCAACGTTGCCTGGACATCGCCGAGGGCAGCCAGCAGCCCGGCACGGCCGCCATCATCTTCGACTGCCACGGCGGCGCCAACCAGAAATGGGAATTGACGGCCGCCGGCGAACTCAAAACATTCGACGGCGCGCGTTGCCTGGACGTGCGCGGCGCGAGCACCGCGCCGCAGGCGATCGTGCAATCGTACACCTGCAACGGCGGCGCGAACCAGAAATGGACGCTCAAGTCGGACAAAACCATCGTCAACGCGCAGTCCGGCTTATGCCTGACGGTGAAAGGCGGGGCCACCGCCAACTTGACCGGCATCGACATGTGGCGCTGCGAAGCGAGCACCCATCAACAATGGTCGTTCGGCGGCGGCACCCCCGCGCCGGCCGACACGCAGGCGCCCACCCCGCCGACCGGCCTGGCGATCGACGCCCTGGCATGCCGCTCCGCCACCCTCACCTGGAAGGCATCGACCGACAACGTCGGCGTGGCTTATTACGACATCTACCGCGACGGGCAAGCGCTCGGCACCGTCAACGCCAGCACGCTCACCGCCCCCATCGTGCTCACCCCGGGCGCGAGCTGGGGCGTGTACGTCAACGCGCGCGACGCGGCGGGCAACGTTTCGCAGGCCAGCACCTCGCTGCCGGTCAAAGTGCCGCAATGCCAGGCCGACACCCAGGCGCCATCGGTTCCCACCGATTTGCGCGGCACGGTCAACGGCACCAGCGCGACATTGAATTGGGCCGCGTCGAGCGACAACATCGGCGTGGCGGGCTACGACGTGTACCGCAACAACGCCAAAATCGGCAGCACCAACACGCTCGGCTACACCGACACCGGGCTGGCCGCCAACACCACTTACCAATACACGGTCGCCGCCCGCGATGCCCAGGGCAACGTTTCGCCGCGCGGCACCACCTTGTCCTTGACCTCCGGCACCGCCTGCGCCGACGTGATTTGCTCGACGGCGCAAGTGACGACCGAAACCGATATCCCATGGGGCTTGGCCGCGCTGCCGGACGGCACCGTGTTGTATAGCCGCCGGGACGTGCACGACATCATCTTGTTGAACCCGAGCACGGGCGCCAAGCGGACCGTGGGCGTGATTCCGAACGTCGAGGGCACCGATGGCGAAGGCGGGTTGCTGGGTCTGGCCATTCCGCCCGGCTTCCCGGATCAGGATTCCTGGTTGTACGTGTATCACACCAGCCCGACGGACAACCGTATCGTGCGCGTCCGATATCAAAACGGCGCGCTCGACCTGGCAACGCTCGAGGTTTTACTCAAGGGTATAAACCGTAACAAATTCCACAATGGCGGGCGTCTGCGCTTCGGTCCGGACGGCAAACTGTACGCCACCACCGGCGACGCGCAAAACGGCACGAACGCGCAAGACACCAAGCATCTGAACGGCAAAGTTCTGCGGCTCAATCCGAACGGCACGCCGCCGGCCGATAATCCATTCGGAAATTATGTCTGGAGTTATGGCCACCGCAATCCGCAAGGCTTGGCGTTCGACTCGCAGGGCCGCTTGTGGGAACAAGAGTTCGGCGATACCCAGGACGAAACCAACCTGATCGTAAAAGGCGGCAATTACGGCTGGCCGGTGTGCGAAGGCGTCACCTCCCGCTCCGGCAGCGGTTGCGCGACCCCGGGCTATGTCGCGCCTAAGTACACCTACCGCAATTCGGAAGGATCGTGCAGCGGCATCGCCATCGTGCGCGATTCCCTGTACGTGGCCTGCCTGGCCGGCAAGCGTTTGTATCGCAGCGACATCAGCGGCGACAAACTGGCCAATGTGCGGCAGTTCTTTGTCGGCACCTATGACCGCTTACGCACGGTGGAACCTTCGATCGACGGCAATTTGTGGATGGCGAGCAGCGACGCCGCCGGCGACAAGGACAGCGTGCCGAATAATACGAACACCAGGGTTTTCAAGGTGACGTTGAAGCCGTAACAGGCTGAGGGCTTGCGCGTCGTTTATCGACGCGCAAGCCGGTTCGGCTGTTTTTCAAATGCGGGCCTTTTCCCGCATGTGCCAACCGGATTATCGCCGGTCATCTTATCCGCCTGATTTCCACACCGAGCTCTTTCAATCTGATGATGGTGGCCACCGCCAAAGACAGCCCCGGTGAGCCGGTGGCCATGTGGTGTATTCTGCGAAACCGCGCACCCTGATCGCGGAACCCGCGCGCGCCGGCCGCCACCCATCCCGATAGCGCCACGGCGCGATCATCACCCATTTGAAGGGGCATCCCATGGCCAGATTGAAGAACATATTCGGCTTTTTCCTGCTCGCCTGTTCCGGCATGGCCGGCGCCGCCAACACGGTGTGCGAAGTCAGTTACAGCACCCGCAACGATTGGGCCGGCGGTTTTGTGCTCGATGTGCGGGTCGCCAACAGCGGCGCCGCGCCCGTCTCGGACTGGAAAGTGGTGCTGCAATACGGCCAAACGGTGACGGCCACCAGCGCGCCATGGCGGGCGGACGTGAGCACCAGCGGCGGCACCGTGACGGCGATCGACAATGGCGCCACGCCCGTGCTGGCCGCCGGTGCCAGCCTCACGTTCGGCGTGCCGCTGACCTACAGCGGCTCGGTCAAGCCGACACCTTCGTCGGTGACGGTGTCCGGCCAGGGCTGCGTGCTGCCGGAAGTGTTCTACGCCGACCCGAACGCGAACGCCGCTCTGTGGGTCAAGGCCAATCCGGCCGACTCGCGCATGCCGGCCATCCGCGACAACCTGGCCCACCAAGCCGCCGCCCGCTGGTTCGGCAACTGGAGCGGCGAGATCGGCGCGGCCGTCGGCGGCTATGTCGGCAGCGCCTCCGCGTTGAAGCAGACGCCGATCCTGGTGGCCTACAATATCCCGGGCCGCGATTGCGGTCAGTACAGTAGCGGCGGCGCGGCGTCGACCGCCGCCTACAAGCTGTGGATACACGCCTTCGCCGCCGCGGTCGGAGCGCGCAAGGCGGTGGTGATTTTGGAGCCGGACGCGCTGCCGCAACTCGATTGTCTGGACGCGCCCGGCCAGGCCGCCCGCCTGGAGCTGTTCCAATACGCGGTCGCGCAATTTCACGCGCTCGCGCCCAAGGCTTGGCTGTATCTCGACGCGGGCAATAGCCATTGGCTGTCCAGTTCCGTGGCGGCCAGTCGGCTGATCCAAGCCGGCATCCAGAACGCGCACGGCTTTTCGCTCAACGTGTCCAATTTTTCGAGCAGCGACGCCAGCGCGGTGTATGGCGACGCGGTCAAGGCCGCCCTCAAGGCGCAGCAGGGCGTCGAGCGCGCCTATGTGGTCGATACCAGCCGCAATGGCAATGGCCGCGCCAACGACGAGTGGTGCGATCCGGCCGGAAGAAAAATCGGCACCCGCTCGGTCGAGCATCTGGGCGGCCAACATGCGGAGATGTCCTTGTGGATCAAGGCGCCCGGTAACGCCGATGGCTGCGCCGCGAAGGCCGGCACCTTCAGCCCCGATTTGGCCTATAAGCTCATTTACGGGTATTGACGGCGCCCGCGCTTCAATAGACTTGGGTCGGGCGCAGTCCGCGCGCCGCGAACACGGGATCGAGCCGGCGCGCCAGGCGTCTCAGATTAAAGCTGGGCACCTGCGGATAGAGATGGTGCTCCAGATGGTAGGTCAGGTTCATGAACAGCACCGGCACGATCACACCGCGCATGGTGCGGGCCTGCTCCAGCGGCGCGGCGCCCGGTTTGTAATGGGGCAGGTAGGCGGTGGCCAGCGGATAAAACCAGGCGCCGACCACCATGAAGGCGCAATAGAGCAGGGGGCCGACACTCCAGCGCGTCAGCCACAGCGCGCCCGCCGCCATCGTCAGCGCGCCGGCCGCCTCGGCCACCATCCAGTGCCGTTCGCGGCGCGAACCCGATTTGCGCATCGCCTCGCACCACAGCCGTTTCAGATAGGTCGGGCCGGACAGCAGCACCGCCGGCAGCGGCATGTTGGCGGCCGCGCCTTCCATGTCGTCGTGCGCCAGGCAGTGGGTGTGATGGAACAGGTGGGTGTAGCGGAACGCATGGCCGCTTTGCAGCATCGCCACGCTGACCGCGAACAGCACCCAGTGCGTGCGGCGCGCGTCGATACCGGCCGAGCCGTGCGCGACGTCGTGCAGATAGCCGACCGAGGCGACGAAGTGGGCCAGCACGATCAGCGGCAGCAAGCCGTACCAGCGCGCGCCATAGGCGCCGGCGAAGCTCGCCAGGGTGATCAAGGGGAGCGCGGCGACCAGCGCGCGTTGCATCCAATTGGCCGACAGCAGGCCGTGGTCGAGGGTGTCGAGGCCGGGCAGGCCGGCATTGCGCCGGGTCAGCGGCAGGGGCGGGGTGGGCATCATATTGTCCTGGTGGGCGCGATGGGGTTCTTGGTGGTGGGTTTGCCGGCGCCGCCGGTTCCGGAAAAACAGCGGCGCGCCTGCTCATCTATATGCAAGTCACATGCCAGCCGTCCGGTCGCGCCAAGTGCCTGATTTTTATCGATAAAATATCGCGCCCTTACCACGCGCTGTAAGCTTGCTATATAGTGAAGTCCCCGCAACTATCAAGCTGGCATACAGCGCCATCATGGATATCTACCGCCTGTATTATTTATCGCTCGCGCTGCAAGCCGGCGGCAGCGTGGCGCTGGCCGGCTGGTTGTGGGCCAAAGGGCCTTACCAAACGGGCATCAAGCCGCTGGCGCTGTTTTGCTTCAGCATCGGCGCCTGGGGGCTGGGCCAGTTGGCGATCCATCTGGGCGATGACGGCACGGCCTGCTTCGGCAAATTCCTGGTCAATTGCGGTCCGCTCAACGCCGTGTTTTTTCTGCATTTCGTGTTTCGCTTTTTGGACCGGCGGCGCCCACGTCAGCTGCGTTGGAGCTACGTCTTCGGCGTCTTGAACCTGACCTTGGCGCAGGCGCTGGAAATGGGGCATTTGGCGCCCTGGCTCGGCTTTCGGCGCTTTTATTTCTTCCCGGCCTGGGGCGTGATTCCGGGCCTCTTCGTGAGCGGCATCAGCCTGTGGGCGTATTGGCTGTTGCTGGCCGAGTGGCCGGCGGCCGACCCCAAGCAGCGCGGCAAGATCGTGGCGATCTGTTTCGCCGGGGTGTGGGGATCGGCTTCGACGCTGATGTTTCTCAATCCCTCGCTCGGCATCGATATTTTTCCGTACAGCGTGATTCTGTTGCCGGGATATGCGGTGTTGCTGGTGTTCGGCATTTTGCGTTACGACTTGATGGCGGTGAATCTGTGGGCCAACCGCTTGCTGGCCTGGCTCTTGTTGAGCGGGCTGACCGTGGCGGTGGTCAGCTTGCTGCTCAGCGTGGCGGTGCGGATCGGCTTCGCGCCCTTGGCGGCGCTACCGTTGTGGCAATTGTGGCTGCTTGGCAGCGTGGCGTTGGGCGTGATGCTGGCGCTGGAGGCGCCGTCCCGGCGCGCGATGGAAGGGTTGGTGTTTCCGGGCGCGCGGCTGGAGGCGGACGTGCTGGCCGGCTGGCGCGCCACGCTCGACGCGGCCAGCGGTTGGCGCGAGTTGGAGCAACGCGCCGGTCAGGCGCTGGGCGCGCATTTGCGCCAGCCGATGGTGGTGGCGCTGGGCGAGACCGGTCCGCCCGACCCGGGCCTGCCCGGCCTGCACTGCCATCGACGCCGCGAAGCCGACGGCGGTGCGCACTGGCGCAGCGAATTGACCGGCTGGCAGGGCGCCACTCCCGGTGTGGTGCGGGTGGGCGAGGTGTTCGGCGCGCTGCTGGCCGCGGCGGCGGCGCGCCTGGACCAACTGCTGCGCTATGCCGAGCAGGAGAAGGAGCGGCTGCGGCAAGCCCACTTGCTGGAGCTGGGCGCGCTGGCCGCCACGGTGGCCCACGAATTGCGCAATCCGCTCAACATCATCAGCATGGCGGCGGTATCGTGCGAAGCCGAGACGCGGGCCGAGATCCGCACCCAGATCGGGCGCGCCGACCATTTGATCCAGGATTTGCTCAGCTACTCGGGCGAGGTGCGCCTGCGCCGGCAAATGGTGCCGCTGGCCGAACTGGCGCGGCGCGCCGCCGCCGGCCACCCGCCGCCGCCGATCCAGGTCGAGATCGATCCGCTGCTGTGCGGCTGGCTGGACCCGATGCGGGCCGAGCAAATCCTCGCCAATTTGATCGGCAACGCCGCCGCCATGCTGCGCGGTAGCGTCGCGCCGCGTATTCTGGTGCAGGCCGAGTCGCTGCCGGACGGCGCGCTGTGCCTGCGCGT
The DNA here is from genome assembly GCA_043787615.1 of Janthinobacterium sp. Taxonomy (GTDB): domain Bacteria; phylum Pseudomonadota; class Gammaproteobacteria; order Burkholderiales; family Burkholderiaceae_D; genus Janthinobacterium. The sequence continues at coordinate 10,571 of JAYVUV010000128.1, forward strand.
GTGCGACAACGGACCCGGGGTGCCGGCCGAACTGGCGCCCGAGCTGTTTCAGCCCTTCAGCACGCGTCGCCCGGGCGGCACCGGCCTGGGGCTGGCCATCGTGCGGCGCCTGGCCGAGGCGCACGGCGGCGGCGTGCGCCTGGCGGCCTATCCGGGCTGGAACTGCTGTTTCGAACTCTTTTTCCCGGGCCGAGCATGACGATTGAACGTATTTTGCTGGTCGACGACGAACCGGCTTTCCAGCGCTTGTGCGGCAATTGGCTGGCTGGATTGGGTTACGACGTCAAGCTGGCCGCGTCGGCCGAGCAGGTGCGCGACCTGTGCGCCCGCCACGTGTTCGACTTGGTGCTGCTGGACCTGGCCTTGCCGCCCACGTTCCGCCCCGACGAGGGCCTGGCCCTGATACCGGGGCTGGCGCCGGCGCCGGTGGTGGTCATGACCGGCCACGCCGACCGCGAGCTGGCGCTGGGCGCGATCGCGGCCGGGGCCTGGGATTTCCTGCCCAAGCCGCTGGACCCGGACTTGTTGCGGGTGGTGGTCGAGCGCGCGCTGGGCAAGCGCCGGCTCGAACGCGAATTGGCCGACTGGCGCGCGCGCGCCGCGCCGGACGACGCCGGCATGGGCTTGATCGGCGCCAGCGCCGACCTGCGCGCGCTGCGCGCCCTGATCCGCCGCATCGCGCCGACCGAGGTGCCGGTCATGATCACCGGCCCCAGCGGCACCGGCAAGGAATTGGTGGCGCGCGCGCTGCACGCCCAGGGCAAGCGCGGCGCCAAGGGCTTCGTCGCGGTCCATTGCGGCGCGATCCCGCCCGAGCTATTCGAGAGCGAGTTGTTCGGCCATTGCAAGGGCAGTTTCACGGGCGCCGACCGCGATCGCATCGGTTTGATCGCGGCGGCCGAAGGCGGCACCCTGTTCCTCGATGAGATCGGCGACATGCCGCTGTCGATGCAGGTGAAGCTGCTGCGGTTTTTACAGGCCGGCAGTTTTTACGCGGTCGGCGCGCGCGCCGA
>JAYVUV010000129.1:0-2362 GCA_043787615.1 Janthinobacterium sp.
ACCCGGTGGCGGCCGAGGAATGCGGGATGGTGCTGATCGAAACCGTCACCACCCGTCACACCGGCGATGTGGTGCTCGAACGCACCGTGCCGCTGGAGCGTCAATTACGCTAGCCGTCGACCTTATTTTTGAGGCTGCCGGGCTTGGCCGTACTTGCCCACCAACTCACCTTTGGCCAGCACATGCCCCTTGACCGCTTGCAATAGCTGGTCGCGGTCGGCGCCGAAAGGCAGTTCCAGCATGCCGTCCAAGGCCAGCACCTGGATATGATAGGCGTGCGGCCGCTCGCCCACGGGTGGCTTGGGACCGTAATAGCCGACCGAGCCGCGCGTGGTGCGGCCCTGCAAGACACCGGCCGGCTCGGTCAGGCGCGCTTGTTCTTGCAACCCTTCCGGCAAAGACGTCACGTCGCCCGCGATATTCCACGCCAGCCAATGCACGAACGGCTGGTAGGGGTGCGAATCCGGGTCTTCCATGATCAGCGCGTACGATTTGGCGCCCGGCACCGCGCTCCAGCTCAGCGGCGGCGAAACGCCATCGGCATATTCGCTGTATTTCGCCGCAATCGATTGATACGCGTCAAAGGCGGACGAGCGCACCGTCAACTTGCCGCCGGTGGATGTTTCCGCGCGCGCCAGGGCCAGCGGCACGCCGCTGCCCGCCATCGCCTGTTGTTGCATCGGTCCGGCCGGTGCGGCCGGCAACATGGTCTTGGCCGCATCCTTGCCGTTGTAGGCGATGCGGTACAGCACACCGTTGGCATCGTCCGCCATCAGCAGCGCGCCGTCGCGCGTCATGGCCAGGCCGACCGGGCGGGCGATGTGGGTGGTGCCGCCATCGGTGAGGAAACCGGTGACGAAGGGCTCGATAGCCTTGGCTTGGCCGTCGGCGAAGCGCACCCGCACGATCTCGTAGCCCGACGGCGACTTCCGGTTCCAGGAGCCGCGCATGGTGACGAAGGCGTCGCCCTGGAATTCGGCCGGGAAGGCGCCGCCGCGATAAAACAGCATTTGCATCGGGGCCGCGTGCGCGGTGTAGCCCAGCGTCATGGGCGTGCTGCGCTCTTTCCACTGCTGCTTGGTGATGTCGCCCACGGGCGTACTTTGCGGATAAATCTCGCCAGCTCCGTACACATGCGGCCAACCGTATTGTTTACCCAGTTCGAGCTTGTTCAATTCCTCTTGTTGCAAGTCGTCGCCGAGGAAGTCGATGCCATGGTCCATGCCCCATAGTTCGCCCGTGCGCGGTTGCCAGTCGAAACCGATGGTATTGCGCAGGCCGGTGGCGAAAATGCTGCGCTGCTTGCCATCCGGCGACGCGCGCAGCAGGGTGGCGTTTTCGGGATTGTTTTCATTGCAGTCGTTGCAGGTGGAGCCGGCGCTAATATACAGCATGCCATCGGGGCCGAAGGCGAGGGTGCGGTTGGGGTGTTGGCCCGCGTCGGGCAAGTCGCCGATGATCATGCGCAGCGGCCCCAGGCGGCCATCGGCCAGAATGTCGGCCACGAAAATTTCCTTGACCGTGGCCAGATACAATTGTTTATCCTTGATCGCCAAACCGTGCGCGCCCGCGCGATGGGCCACCACCACCGGCGGCCCATCGGCGCGGCCGTCGCCGTCGCTATCTTTGAGCATCAGCACGTCGCCCTGGTCGCGCCGGCTGACATAAATTGTGCCGTCGGGTGACACCGCCACGATGCGCGTGTTTTTCAAGCCGGAGGCGAACACCGAAACGGTGAAGCCGGGCGGCGCCTTCAGGGCGGCTACCCGCTCGGGCGTCGCATCGACCTTGTTCGGCTTGACGATGGCGGTGGAAATGGCGACGTTGGTGCCGTCGCCTTGCTGGGCGTGGGCGGTGGCGGTGGCGGCACACGTTACTGCGATCACAATGGATAGGCTGGTCGGTAAAGTTAAGGGCATAGTGATATCGGGTAAAGTTGGTTGGTGGTATGTGTGCTGTCAACGATTTAAGGTGTCTTATTGTGGTGGCGAAATTATTACTTTTCGGTGCGCTATGTCACATAAGTACGTGCCACCTCAATGAGGTACTTGCAAAACGAATCGGGCTGGGAGATTTGATGGCCGGAATCGGCCTGATGAAGGAGTGTGGGCAGCCATTTCTGGCATGATGGAGTTTCTAACGATCTCACCAATGTGCCCACAATATGAACGCTACCGGACGTGACCTGATTATGCAACGCTGGAATGGGATCCAGTACGATTTGATGCCGGAATTGAAGCGCGAGTGCGGCATGCTCACGCCAAGGTTGGAGAAGCTGACGCATATTCTGGACTGGTTGCGCATTGAAGAATGGCCGGTTGCCACGTGGCTAGGCATTGGGCGCAAACCGCACGAGCGCAGC
>JAYVUV010000130.1:0-1927 GCA_043787615.1 Janthinobacterium sp.
GCCACGCCGTCTTCGATGGCCACCACCTGCCGGTGCAGCCAGCGCACCGGCGTGCCGTCGCCCGGGTCGACCTCGAATTCGTCCTCGACCGGCCGGCCGCTGCGCAGCACCTGGAGATAGGTGCCGAGAAAGCGCGGCTGCTGCGTCAGGGGCGCCACCTCGGCCATGCGGCGCCCCAGCAGCCGCTCGCGCGGCTGGCCCAGCATGTCGGCGCCGCGCTGGTTGACGTCGGCGTACACGAAGTCGGCGATGTCATTGTGTTCGGGCCGGCGCCAGGCCTTGAGCAGGAATACCCCGTCCAGACTGGCGTCGGCCGCCGCGCGCAGCATGGCTTGCGCCTCGTGCGCGACGCGGGTGCTCGCGCGCAGGCGGCGCGCCTGCCGCATCAGCAGCGTCATGAAACCGATCACCACGGCGCTGGCCAACAACATGGCGCCGATATACATGATGCGGTGCTGCTCGACGTCGGCCATGGCCACCTGCTCGGTCAAGCCGACCACCGCCAGCAGCCGGTAGCGCGGCAGTTCGCTGTAGCTGAAGATGCGCTCGGTGCGGTCGAAGCGCTGGCGCAGCAGCAGCTCGTCGGCGCCCGGGCCGGCGCCGGCCGGCAGGGTGAAGTCGATTTTTTCGCCCGCCAGCAGGCGCTGGCCGACCCGGCCCACCAGCAAGCCGGTGTCGCGGCTGATCAGCATGATGGCGCCGCCGGCCTGCACGTCGAGCCGGTCTTCATCGATGAAATAATCCGGATCGATCATCAGCGCGATCACGCCGGCGAAGCGGCCGGCGCGGTCGTTCAAGCGGCGCGAGGCGCGGATTTGCCATTTGCGGCTGGCCGGTTGCAGCACCGGGGTGCCGAACAGGGCGCTGTCGGCGCGCTCTGCCGCATGCTGGAGAAAAAAGTCTTGGCCGGCCGCGCTGGGCGGGAACACGCCGTTGACCCCGTCGATCAGGCGGCCGTCGGCGCCGTACAAGGCCAGCGGCAGATCCAGTTTGCTCGGCAGCACGCTGTCGAGCAGCCCGTTCTTGCGGATGAACGGGGCCAGGCGCATGGCGCCGTCGCTTTCCTCGAATTTAAGTTTGAACAACTGGGTGGCGTGGTCGCTTTGGCGCAGGATGGAGTTGGCGTGGTCGGCCAGGGTGCGCGCCAGGGACTGGCTCAGGACCAGGGCTTCCTTGCGGGCGGCGGCGCGGTCTTGCTCGATATGGTAAAGCACGCCCGCCCACATCGCCGCCAGTATCAAGAGGACGAAGCCGGGCAGCAGCATCGCGCGATACAGTCGGTTGGCGTGGCGTCGAACGCTGTTGAACGATGGTTTCAATCTGCGCGGCTGCGAAGGTTCGGGGACGGCGGGCGCCGTGGCTCGTTCCATTCTGCACTTAATCGCATCGGTTGTGGCTTTAAAGCAAAGAAATAGCACGCCCGCCGGCCCCGGCCGGGCAGCTGCCGGGCGGAAACGCTAAAACGGCGTGGCATAAAACGTACATTCGGCGTTTCGCGCTTTTGAAAACCGCGTGGCGCGCTTGTTTTTCGCTTGCGATTCGCTTGCGATGCGGTCGGCACCGCGTCCAACCGCCGGGCCGTCGCCGCCGCCCCGGAATCTCCCGGCCGTAACAGCGGTATGATAGGGGCGTGCGGGACGGCCCAGCGCCTCCTCCACGCTTGTTTCGATCGATTATTGACCGATGGGTGTTTGGCGCCCCCATGTGAAAGTGTGTATGCAAAGTAAAAAACCGGACGCGGCCCGATTGGACCAGATCGTGGCCGACGCGCGCCGCGCCGCCGAGACGCGCGAGGGCGGTTACCGCGAACGCTCGCTGAAGATGTATCCCTGGGTGTGCGGACGCTGCACGCGCGAGTTCACGCGCGCCAACGTGCAGCAGCTGACGGTGCATCATCGCGATCACAATCACGACAACAACCCGCCCG
>JAYVUV010000131.1:0-1652 GCA_043787615.1 Janthinobacterium sp.
AAAATGTCGGCGCCGCGCGCGTGGAGGCCTGACGGCGGCGCGGCGCGTTCCCCTTTTTTTCACATTGTGGTATAAAGAAGGCTTAAATACTGCACCGCACCAAGCCCATCATGAAAATCGAACCCGTCGCAGCGCCCAAGACGACGATACAGGTCATCGAACGCATGGTCGCCCTGCTCGACGCGCTGGCCAAATATTCCGATCCCGTGAGCCTGAAGGAATTGTCCAAGGTATCCGGCCTGCATCCCTCGACCGCGCACCGCATCTTGAACGACATGGTGCTGACCCGTTTCGTCGACCGCATTGAGCCGGGCACTTACCGGCTCGGCATGCGGCTGCTGGAATTGGGCAATATCGTCAAGAGCCGGTTGAGCGTGCGCGAGGCGGCGCTCGACTTCATGCGCCTGCTGCACAAAAAAACCCAGCAAACCATCAATCTGTCGGTGCGCCAGGGCGACGAGATCGTGTATATCGACCGCGCCTTTTCCGAGCGTTCCGGGATGCAAGTAGTGCGCGCGATCGGCGGCCGCGGCCCGCTGCACCTGACCTCGACCGGCAAGTTGTTTCTGTCGGTGGACGAGCCGAAAGCCATCCGCGCCTACGCCACGCGCACCGGCTTGGCCGGCCACAACAAAAATTCGATCACCGATTTAAGCAAGCTGGAGCGGGAATTGAGCCTGGTGCGCTCGCGCGGCTACGCGCGCGACAACGAAGAACTCGAGCTGGGGGTGCGCTGCATGGCGGCCGGCATCCGCGACGATTCCGGCAAGTTGATCGCCGGCTTGTCGATCTCGGCCCCGGCCGACCGCTTGCAAGAGGAATGGCTGGAGGATTTGGTCGGCACGGCCAACCAGATTTCGGCCACGCTGGGCTACGGCGGCGAGTGAACGCCCGCCGACGGCAACGATAAGCGGCGCGCGCCGCCTTAACCCGTTCAGCCGCCCGGCAGGGGCGCGGCCGGCAAGCTCACGCTGGGCAGGCTGGGCAGACCGGCGGCCGGCAAGGCGACCGCCGCCGGCTTGAACGCTTCGAGCCACTTGCGCATGCGCCCGGCGTCGGCGGTGCGCGATTGCTTGCCTTTGGAATCGAGAAACACCATGATCACGGCGCGGCCCTCGATCACGGCCTGCATCAACAGGCAGCGCCCGGCCTCGTTGATGAAGCCGGTTTTCTGCAAGCCGATCTGCCAATCGGGATTGGCCACCAAGTGGTTGGTATTACCATATTGCATGGGATGGCCGCTGGCCTCGACGATCGCCTTCGGATCGGTGGAAAATTCGCGTAGCAACGGTTCTTGATACGCGGCCACGGCCAGTTTGGCCAGATCGCGCGCGCTGGCCACGTTCATTTTCGACAGGCCGTTCGAATCGACGTAGCGGGTGTCGCCCATGCCCAGCGCGCGCGCCTTGTTGTTCATGGCCTCGACGAAGGCCGGCAAGCCGCCCGGATAATTGCGGCCCAGGGCGGAGGCGGCCCGGTTTTCCGAACTCATCAGTGCGATATGCAGCATATTGCGGCGCGTCAGTTGCGAGCCCACCTTCAAGCGCGAGCTGCTGAATTTTTCGCGGTCGACATCCTCGTCCGTCACGGTCAACACTTCTTCCATGTCCAGATTCGATTCCATCACCACCAGGCCGGTCATCATCTTGGTG
>JAYVUV010000132.1:0-22749 GCA_043787615.1 Janthinobacterium sp.
AACGTCACCAACAACTATATGCAAGCGGAGGTGCCGCCCGAATATCGTAACGACTTCAGCTGTATCCGCAAGACCGTTCGGTGGCGCGCCGGTCGTGGTTTCAACAGCTCGGCGACCAAGATTTTGGCGCCACAAACGGCGCTGGTCGTGGCGGCCGAAGGAAACGACATCGAAACCGACCAGTATGGCCGCGCCAAGGTGCAATTCCATTGGGACCGCACGGAGCCGGGGGAGCAGCACAGCACGGCCTGGTTGCGCGTAATGCGCACGGTGGCCGGCGCTGAGCAGGCGTGGGGCGGCGCCTTGCGTCCGGGGCAGGAGGCGCTGGTGGTCTGGCTGGGAGGCGATCCGGATTTGCCGGTCATACTAGGTTGCGTAGCCAACGCCGACAATATGCCGCCTTGGAACTTGCCGGCTCAGCAGGCGCTGAGCGGCATGCGCAGTCGTGAACTGGGGCAGGGGCGCGGCAACCGGGCTGGCGGGCGCAGCAACCATTTGGTGCTGGACGATACGGCCGGCGAGTTGCAGGCCCAGCTCAAGAGCGACCATCAGCACAGTCAGCTGTCGCTCGGACACATCACCCGCATCGAAGACAGCGCCGGGCGCAAGGATAGCCGGGGTGAAGGTTTTGCGTTGGAAACGGGCGGTGCCGGCGTGCTGCGCTCGGCCAAGGGCTTGTTGCTCTCCACCGATGGCCGCAGCCGCGCCATCGGCGGCACGCTCAGCCGCGACGAGCTGGTCCGCTGCCTGGAGCAGGCGCTCGATCTGGCCAAGGGTTTGGGCGGCGCCGCCGGCGAACACGAGGGCGTACAACGCGACGTGAAGCCGCAGCAAGTTTTGAGCGAAGCGGTCGACGCGCTTGGCCATGGCGCTGGGAACGAAGTCGATGGCGCGGGTCCGGCGGCTGGCGGCCAGCCCGTGATCGCGGTGAGCGCCGCAGCCGGTATCGCCAGCGCCACGCCAAAAGATCAGTTGCACTATGCCGGTCACAATATCGACACCGTCGCCGGATACAATCAGCAACATTACGCTGCCCAATCGATTCTGCACACGGCGGGGCGCGATATCGAGCAGTTCGCCCTCGATGGCGATGTGCGCAGCATCGCCAACAAGGGAAAAATCGTGCAGCAGGCCCAGCACAATGCGATTGAAATCACGGCCGATAAGAGTGTCAGCATCAGTTCCACCAAAGAGCACATTTTGCTGGCGGCGGACAAACATATCACCCTCACCAGTGGCGGCGGCTATATCAAAATTGCTGGCGGCAATATTGAAATCGTTTGCCCGGGAAAATTGCTATTCAAATCGGCGACACGCGCGTTCACGGGGCCTGACAGCATGGCCGCCAATTTGCCCAACTTCGACATGGGCGACACCGGGCGCAAATTCCTGTTGCATCGGGAGGGGGATCGGCTGGATAAGCTGGGCGATCACCATTACAGGATCAAGCTGGACGATGGACAAATCATCGAAGGCAAGACGGCCGCCGACGGTTTGACCGAACTGGCTGAAAAAGAAGCGATGCATATCGCCGACATCAAAGTATGGAAAGTGGAAGTATGAGCGACGGAGCCGAAAACTTAGTGGTGCCAGGGAATGAAACTCATTTCCTGCTGCCAAGTAAAACCATCGCGCCCGTGGCGATCAAGCGCGGCATGCCTTGTTTGACGATTTTGATTCATGGCGTCAATGATGTTGGGGAAGCCTTTCCGCACCAGGAAAAAGGTCTGTGCGCCGGGTTGAACACGCGGTTGCAACGTACGGATCTTTTGCCAGGCGAATGGAGCCTGCCACTTGAAAAAATAGATGGCGGATATACCGCAGCAGATGTGATGGCGGACCCGGATAAGGTATATTTTCAACGTAAGCCTGATGCCGGTACATCGCCGATTATTCCGTTTTATTGGGGATTTCGCGAAATATCCATGTGCGCAGATACCAGCCAAAAACACGGACAATATCTTGACCAATACGGTAATCGTATCGATAAACGATATGGAAAAAATGGCGGGCCATTTGCCAACGCGACAACTAATATCCCGGACATGTTCGGTCCGGGATTCGATCGTAATTGGATGATTCGCAGGGTCGATCCGGAGAGCGGAACGCATCCTTTGGAAAGCGCGCCACCTCGAACTTACATGATATTGGCGGCACAAAGATTGGCGTCGTTACTGCGTATTATTCGCAAAAAATCGCCCAGCGAGCCGATTAACATTGTGGCGCATAGTCAAGGTTGTTTCGTGACTTTGCTGGCACACGCCATGCTGGCAAAGGAAGGCAAAGGTATCAAGGCCGACACAGTTATTTTAAACAATCCGCCTTATAGTTTGGAAGAACCTTTTGCGGAAACATTTCAGTCTGGAGATGAACAACAAACAGCTTTCGCCAGGGAAGAAACGCTGAAGAAAATTGTTGCTGATTACATGACGGTTGGGGCCGCAACAGAGCCTAATTTTGTCCAGTTAAAAGAACTCGGTGACGGAGTGGTTGGCAAGGGTTGGGTTGCCACTGCAAAAAAAGAAAGAGATAATCGAGGCAAAGTTTTTTTATACTTTAGTCCGGATGATGGAACAGTAGGGCTTCCCAATATCCAGGGAATAGGATGGTGGGGCGTGTATGAAGGAATGCGGAAAAAATTAGGCGACCGATTTTTTCAGCGTTTATTTGCTTCACCCATTGGTTCCAATCCAGAGGCTCCAGCGATTGGTGCCGGGCCGCAAAGCTACAAAATCAGTTTTAAATGGAATGCCGGTTTTACATTTTCAAGAAAACGATTTATCAATGGCGAACCCTTAGAAGAAATTTTCACACCCGATTTTGGCCCGGCGCTTTTGTTTAATGGACCTATCGATGCGGCCATAGCGGTCGCTAATAGATATAAGAAAAAGGGTCAGGAAGGAATGCTGCCTAGCGAGGCGTCGCCGGAAATCGCTCAAGCTCGTTGGTTAAATAGGAAAGAGGAAAATTCTTTTCATTCTAGTATTGTAAGTAATTCCATACATTCTGAAAAAGCGACTTCTTATGATATTTCAATAGGGTTAAGTCGCATTCAAAAAGCCAATGACGACTCGTGGATCACTTTTCTACGATGTGCTGCGGATTGGCGCACCAATTGGAAAAATTCTTCATCTGATATTGCGGTCAGCAGAGATGACCCTTCTTTCCCGCCGCCTGAAAGTGAACAATTTCGTATTTTAAACAGTGAAATAGATAGTTTTGAGCGTGATATAATTGTATCTAATGCCAATTATTATTGTATCAAAGGTGTAAATCCCGGTACGCTCCCTGATTTTACTGCCAAATGCAGTGTTGAAAGTTTGAGTCCGTATGTGGTTTCCGAGACGGTAAAGCAAGTTATTGATAATTATAATTAAAATAATTTCAATAAATAAACTAATATTTATATTCAATGCATTTGTTTTAATAAATTTATTAAAAGTGAGAAAAATGTTTAATTTTTTAAATAAAGTATTCGGATATATGCTGTTTTTTGGATTTTCCTTAATGTTGAGTGGCTGTTTCACGGCGTTTGCTCCCGTAAGTCATCCTTGTACTACCGATAAAAATGATACAACTGTGCCGCTTTGCAAAACGGTTTAAATTCTAAAATTTTTTAGGAAATTGAGTTTGTAAATTTATGCCGCAATTATATCCGAAAGAAGTTAATAATTCGCCAATTGGTTCACTCGAATTAGTCGGTGTTGGTGTCAGTGTTGAAAATTGGCGAAATCATCCTAATTATCCAAAATTTAATATTTGGAAAGCGATAGTCGATAGTGGTGCTGCAAATATCATTTCGCAAGATCCGAAACAGTATCCTGATAACCTGGGTGAATACCGAATGGCGAGCGCCAAGCGCAATGGGGATGTTGTGGATGCGGCATTGCGCGATTTTATGGATCGCTATCCTTTGCCTTTGTTAGTGGTGGGATCCGCATGGCGAGGTGAGAAAGATGGCGCATCCGAAGAAATGCAACGTGTTTCCAACGCCGGCAGTTTTGTAGGTACGAGGGACGGCGAATCACACAAGGCGCCGGGCGATTTCGATGGCTTGCTCACCCAAAGCGGGCAGGTGATTGATTCATATTTGAATGACGAGCCCGATTTGCTGTGGCAAACGTTATTCGCGACTTTCGATGAGAATGGTGATCTTCCTGCCATGGGTATCGCTGCTAAGGACACCATAGTTCAAAGGGCGGCCGGCGATTATATTAAAAATCGCCCGCGGTTCGATAAAAAAATGGAGGATGCTTATCGTCCCAAGCACGCCAGGATTATCAGCGATAATTTTACTGTTATCAATATGGTCCGTCGCGGAAGGATCGATTGGCTACGTCCGTATGCTCCGCTTATCGGCGATACGATGATTGTCAAAAAACGAGGCAGTATGTATTCGCGCAACTGGTCTGAGTTTAGCGGCTGGAAAAAGAATCCGGTCAAGCCTTTCGTGCCGACGCGTTACGTCGCGAAGCCGTGGACACCGTTCCAGCTGGATCAGTACGACCATCTTGAGAATCTCGGCACGCTGTATCGACCGCAGGTGGTGTCCTATCTGGACGATAGCGGGCATCCCGTTAAGACGGCCGAACGCAACCTGCGCATGCTGACCGCCTTGCGTGCGGCCTTAGCGCCCCTAGACGGCAAATTGCCGGCTCGGATATTGTTCGATTATGGAAGCGTATGGAATGATCGTAGTAGCTCGACCCGGTTTTTGCCCTTGGTGCAAGGCTTGCACGCGATTGATGAAGAGTTCGATCTACTCGATCCGCAACATGGTTACGATCTCTCGCGCATTCTGGGGGACACGGGCGCCGGCAGTTCTTTTGTCGGTGTCGCTTTGGCGTCAATGGCGAGCCGGCAATCCGGGGGCGCGACGCTGGTCGCTAATTTGCGGCGCAACGATGGCGCGACCTTATTATTGGTTATGCCGCCCACTGCCGAGCAAGTCAAAAAAGATGCCGCGATCACGCGTCCGTATTTCCCTTCGACCGACAATGCCAAGGTATTCTATTAATGGCACGTCCAATTTGCTGCGAGGGCGACGCTAATACGCATGGCGGCATGGTTTTGGCGGCAAGCGGTAGTTTTACTATCGATGGGCGGCGTGTGGCGCGCCTTGGTGACACGATAACATGTCCGTTGCACGGCCCAAACAAGATTATTGAAGGAGATTTCAGCACCCTCGACGAGGGCATTGCATTGGCCTTGCATGGTCATCGCTGTGCTTGCGGTTGCGCCCTTATAGCCACAGGAAACGCGAGCGTTGCTGCGTAATTTAATGATTTCTCATTCGGTATTTTACAATGACTATTAATTTCAATCTTCCTGATCAAGACAACGTAAGCGGCACGGTCAGCGCCCCTCTTGGCGCCGAGCACATTCCGTCCGTTCCAGCCGTCCCGTCGTACGATGGTGGCCCCATGTCAGGACCACAGGGAAAATTGCGCGGAGCAAGCTCGCCTGCATTGCAATCGAGCGACCGCGCCGGTCGATTTACCATCGCGTTCGCGTCCGTTGCATTGCTCACGCTGGCTGGTCTGACTGTATTTGCCTGGCTCAGATAAATTTTCTTTCCGTTCATACGCCTCGAAAGCCCTCCATGTCCGAAGACAGCATAGTCGTTCACCGCATCTGCCCGTTTTGCGAAGCCAGTTGCGGTCTGGAAGTGGAGCTGGCGCAAGGGCGTGTGCTGCGCGTGCGCGGCGACCAGCGCGACGTGTTCAGCGCCGGCTTCCTGTGTCCGAAAGCGGTTGGACTGAAAGACTTGCAGGAAGATCCCGACCGCTTGCGCACGCCCTTGATCAAGCGCGACGGCCGCTTCGTCGAGGCCAGCTGGGAAGAAGCCTACGCCGAGATCGAACGGCGCCTGCCCCCTGTGATCGCGCGCGGCGGCGCCGACGCGGTGGCCACCGTGCTGGGTAATCCGGTGTCGCACAAGCTGGGCTTGATGCTGTATTTCCCGCGCTTGGCGCGCGCGCTCGGCAGCAAGAACCTGTTTTCCGCGTCCAGCGTCGATCAAGTGCCCAAGATGCTCTCGGTCGGGCTGATGTTCGGCGGCTGGTTGTCGGTGCCGGTGCCCGATATCGAGCGCTGCCAATTCCTCCTGATCCTGGGCGCCAATCCGATGGTCTCGAACGGCAGTCTGTGGACGGTGCCCGATTTCCGCGCCAAGGCCAAGGCGCTGCGCGCGCGCGGCGGCCAGCTGGTGGTGATCGACCCGCGCCGCAGCGAGACGGCGGCGGTGGCCGACCGGCACCACTTCATCCGGCCGGGCGGCGATGTGTTTTTCCTGCTCGGCATGGTGCACACCCTGTTCGACGAACGGCTGGTGCGCCTGGGCCGGCTGGCTGAACATGTGGCCGGGCTCGACGAGCTGGCCGCGGCGGTGGCGCCGTTTTCGCCCGAGCGCATGGCGGCGCGCTGCGCCATCGAGCCGGCCGTCATGCGCGCGCTGGCGCGCACCCTTGCCGGCACCGAGCGGGCCGCCGTGTACGGCAGGATCGGCACTTGCACCCAGCAATACGGCACCTTGTGTTCGTGGCTGATCGATGTGCTCAACGTGCTCACCGGCCATCTGGACGAGGTGGGCGGCGCCATGTTCCCCAAGGCCGCCGCGTTCGCGTTGAACACGCGCGGCGCGCCCGGCGTCGGTCGCGGCGTGCGCACCGGGCGCCATCGCAGCCGGGTCTCGGCCGCGCCCGAGGTGGCCGGCGAGCTGCCGCTAACTTGCCTGGCCGAGGAAATCGACACGCCCGGCCCCGGCCAGATCCGCGCCTTGATCGCCATCGCCGCCAATCCGGTGCTCTCGGCGCCGAACGGGGCGCGCCTGGCGGCGGCGCTGGGCGGGCTCGATTTCATGGTCAGCCTCGATATCTATCTGAACGAAACCTCGCGCCACGCGGACGTGATTTTGCCGGCCCCGTCGCCGCTGGAGGACGCCCATTACGACCTCACCTTCACCCAATTTTCGCATCGTAACCACGCCCGTTATAGCGCGCCGGCGCTGGCGCGCGCGCCCGGCCAGCCGGAGGAGTGGGAAAGCCTGCTGCGCATCGCCGCCATCGCCCAGGGCCTGGGTGCGGCGGCCGATATCGGCGCGCTCGACGACGCCGAGCTGGAACAGGAGGCGCGGCGCCTGGCCGGCCCGGACGCGCCTCGCGCGCTGGCCGCGTTGGCGCCCTTGCGCGGCGCCGAGCGCCTGCTCGACCTGGGGCTGCGCTGCGGGCCGTACGGCGACCTGTTCGGCGCCCACCCGGACGGCTTGACGCTGGACCGGATCAAGGCGGCGCCGTCCGGCATCGACCTGGGGCCGATGGCGCCGCGCATACCGGAGCTGCTGCGCACGCCGTCCGGCAAGATCGAATTGGCCGCGCCGCTGTTGGTCGGCGACCTGGCGCGCGTGCTGGCCGATCTGGAGACGGCGGCGCCCGGCCTGGTGATCATCGGGCGACGCCAGCTACGGTCCAACAATAGCTGGATGCACAATCTGCCGCAGTTGGCCAAGGGCGCTTACCGCTGCACGGCGCTGGTGCATCCGCTCGACGCGGCCCGCCTCGGGCTGACCGACGGCGGCCTGGCCGCGATCCGCAACGGCGCGCGCGAAATCGTGGCGCAACTGGAGTACAGCGAGGACATGATGCCGGGCGTGGTCAGCCTGCCGCACGGCTGGGGCCACGATTTGCCCGACACGCGCATGGCGCTGGCCGGCGCCCGGCCGGGCGTCAACCTCAACGCGCTGCTGGACGAGAATTTGCGCGATCCCTTGTCCGGCAACGCGGTGCTGTCGGGCGTGCCGATCGAGATGCGCGCGCTGGAACGGTGAGGCGGCGCGGCCCGGCGCGTGCTTACTGCGCCAGCTGTTGCAGCAGATACAGGCGCTGGTACAAGCCGCCCTCGATCCGCATCAGCTCTTGGTGGTCGCCTGCCTCGGCGATGCGGCCGTGGTTGAGCACCACGATGCGGTCGGCGTCGCGGATGGTCGAGAGCCGGTGCGCGATGGCGACGATGGTGACGCGCCCGCGCAGCGCGTCGAGCGCGCCCTGGACGATTTGCTCGGTTTGGCTATCGATGCGCGAGGTGGCTTCGTCGAGCAGCAGGATGCGCGGCTGGCCGGCCAGCGCGCGCGCGATGGCGATCAGTTGTTTCTGGCCCGAGGACAGGCGCGAGCCGCCTTCGCCCAGCGCGGTGTCGTAGCCGTGTTCGAGCGCGGCGATGAAGTCGTGCGCGTGGGCCGCGCGCGCCGCCGCCTCGATGCGGGCCTGGTCGTAGCCGCGCCCCATGTCGATGTTGTCGCGCGCCGAGGCGGCCAACAGGAAGGGGTCTTGCGGCACCAGGCCGACGTCGGCCCGGAACTGGGCGTTGTCGATCGTGTCCAGCGCCGCGCCGTTGATGGCGATGCTGCCGTGCGCCACCGGGTAAAAGCGCAGCAGCAGCGACAGTAAAGTCGATTTGCCGCTGCCGGTGTGGCCGACGATGCCGAAAAACGCGCCTTGCGGGACGTCCAGCGATAACTGGTGCAGCACGTTGTGCGCGCCGTTGTAGGCGAAGGACAGGTCGCGGATCGCCACCGCCGGCGCGGGCGCGGGCGTGGTAGGGGCGGCGGTCGCCGCCGACGCCGGCTTGCCGGGCGCGTGCTCCGGCGCGCCGGGCTGCTCCAGCAGGGCCGCCACGCGCGCGCTGGCCACCACCGATTGCTGCAGCTGGCTAAATTGCATGGTGATTTGAATCAGCGGCTCGACCACGCGCGCGATGTAGCTGATGAAGGCGTACAGCACCCCCACTTCGAGCGCGTTCATCTCGCGCTGGCCGAAGCTGAAAATCACCACCGCCAAGAGGATCACGTTGAGCAGGTCCAGCGCGGGCCGCAACAGCCAGGCGTTGGCGCGCAGCTCGGCCAGGCGCGCGTGGTAGTGCGCGTCGTTGGTGGCGGCGAAGCGGTGGCTGAAGCGGTGTTCGGCGTTGTTCGCCTGTAGCACGCTCATGCCGCCTATCGATTCGGCCACCTGGCCGTTGATGTCGCTGCGCAGTTCGCGCGCGCGGTTGACCGCCGGCGCGCTCCAGCGCTGGTACAGGAAGACGATGACCAGCACCGCCGGCAGCAGGGCCAGCACGATCAGCATCAGGCGCCAGTCCAGCCAGGCCATGGCGATGGTGGTGCCGATCAGGACGATGCTGTTGTCGAGCATGACGAACAGCACCTGCACATACAGGGTCTTGACCGCCTCGGTGTCGTTGGTGACGCGGCCCACCAGCTGGCCGATGATGGCGTGGTCGAAAAAGGCCATCGGCAGGCGCAGCACGTGGTCGTAGACCGATTCGCGCAGGCGCCGCACCGAGCGCATGGCCAGGCCCGACAGGCGCACCAGTTGCAGGTAGCGCAGGCCGCTGGCGGCCCAGCCGCTGAGCAGGCAGCCGCCCAGCAGCATGGCCATGCGCGGCCAGTCCAGATGGCGTGGCAGCAGGTGCTGGTCGATCAAGGCCTTGCCCAGGATCGGTCCCAGCACCTCCAGCGCGGCGGCCAGGATCAGCCACGCCACGGCGTGGCGCAACTGGCCCAGGTCGGGCGCGGCGGCGTGGCGCAGCAGGCGCGCCGCTTGCCGGGTTTGTTGGCGGGCCGACGGGTCGTGGCGGCCGGTGTCAGAGCGCATCGAGGCTGGCCTCCAGTTGTTGATAGCGCCACTGGCTGGCGTACCAGCCGTCCCGGGCGAGCAGGCTGTCGTGGGTGCCGGTTTCGCTGACGCGGCCTTCGCGCAGCACCACGATCAAATCGGCGTCCACCACGGCGCTCAGGCGGTGGCTGGCGATGATCGCGCTGCGTTCGGGGTGGCGCCGTCGCAGGTCGGCCAAGTGGCGCAGGATGCGCGTTTCGGTGCCGGTGTCGACCGCCGAGAGGGCGTCGTCGAGCAGCAGCAGGGTGCTGTCGGCCAGCAGGGCGCGCGCGATCGCCACGCGCTGGCGCTGGCCGCCCGAGAGGGTGATGCCGCGCTCGCCCACCAGGGTTTCGTAGGCATCCGGGAACAGCATGATGTCCTCGTCGATGGCGGCCAGATGGGCGGCCTGGCGCACTTGCGCGCGGCTGGCCTCGGGCCGCGCCAGGGCGATGTTGTCGGCGATGGTGGCCGAGAACAGGAACGATTCCTGCGGCACCCAGCCCAGCGCCGCGCGCAGGGCCACCAGCCGGTAGCGCGTCAGCGCGTGGCCGCCCCAGTCCACCTCGCCCCGCTCGGGCGTGAGTTGGCGCAGCAGCACGCGCAGCAAGGTCGATTTGCCGCTGCCGGTCGGTCCCACCAGGCCCAGGGTCTGGCCCGCTTGCAGGGTGAGCGAGACGCCGTTCAAGGCGTGCCCGTTCTGGCCCGGGTAGGCGTAGCTGAGCGCGCGCAGCGTCAGCGGGCCGGGATGGACGCGCGTCTCGGTGCCGTGGTCGTCGATCGCCAGCGGCGCGTCCAGCATCGGCTGCACGCGCGCCAGGGCGGCGCGGCCGCGCTCGATGAGCGAGAGCACCCAGCCGGCCGCGAACATGGGCCAGATCAACTGGCCCAGATACATGCTGAAGCTGGTCAAGGCGCCGATGGTGAGCTGGCCTTGCCACACCAGGTAGCCGCCCAGGCCCAGGGTCAGCGCGCTGGCCGCGCTCAGGGTCAGCCCGACCGCCGGTTCGTAGGCCGCTTCCCAGCGCTGCGCGGTCAAGCTGGCGTCGGCCGCGTGGCCGGCCAGGGCGGCGAACTGGGCGCCGCTGCGTTGTTCCAGGCCGAGCGCGCGCACGGTGCGCACGCCGGACAGCGATTCCTGCACGTGGTCGTTGAGGGCGCTGAAGCGCCGCAGCGAATCGGTGGAGGCGGTGTGGATATGGGTCGAGATGCGCCAGAAGGCGAGCGCCATCAGGGGGAAGGGCAGCAGGGCGACGGCGCCCAGGCGCCAGTCCACCCCCAGCAGCATGATGGCCAGCACCATCAGCAGCGTCAAGCTGCCGTCGAAGGCGGCCAGCATGGCTTCGCCGGCCGCCATTTCGATGGCGTCGATGTCGTTGGTGGCCAGCGCCATCAAGTCGCCGGTGCGCTGACGCTGATAAAAGCCGGGGCCTTGCTGCGCCAGGCGCTGGTAAAAGCGGGTGCGCAGGGACACGCCCAAACGGTAGGCGGCGCTGAACAGGGTCATGCGCCAGCCCACGCGCAGGAAGTAGATCATCACGCCCAGCAGCAACAGGAAACCGAGCTCGCGCCACAGCGCGGCCGGGCTCAGGCTGTGGGCGGCCAGGCCGTCGATCATGGCGCCGATCTTGCGCGGTATCCAGACGGTGAGGGCGGCGACCGCGATCAGCATCAAGCCGGCGCCCAGGTAGGCGCGCCAATGCTGGCGCATGAAGCCGCCGATCAGCCTCGATAAACTCATGACATATCCTTGCGGTGGGTCGCGCCAGCGGACTGAAGAGCCCTGGCGCCTAGTCCCGTAGGATACAACATGCGTCGCCGCCGCGTGTCCGGGGCGGCGGAAAAGCCGGCGCGTGGCTTATTTTTTCAAGCCACGGCTTTGTTTCGAGGCGTTGCCCGCCACGTTGGGCTTGAGGCTGGGGCCGGACGATCTGAGGACGGGCGCCTCGCCGGCCGGCTTCAGGCCGGGGGTCAGCTCGGGGCCGGGCGCGGCGATCGGCGCCGCGCTGACTTGGATCGGGGCCGGGTTGTCGATCAGGGTGGCGACCGCCTCGGCCACCAGGGTAGGGGCCGTGGCCGGCGTCACGTGCGCCAAGCCGATCGGTTGGGCCGGCTCGACGCTATCGTGTTCGGTCGGGCCGGACGGCGCCGCCACCACCACGACAGGCGTGGCGTTGTCATGCGTGGCGCTCTCCTGCGCGGCGCTGTCCTGCGTGGCGCTGTCCCGCGCCACCGGTGTCGGCACGCTGGTCAGGGTCACGGCCGGGGTCTCGAACACGGCCGGCGCCGCCGCTTGGACCTGCTCGGCCTGCTCGGCCGGCGCGGCAGCCCAGGTCGGCGCGGGCGCGTCGGACACGGCATCGGCGGCGGCCGACGGCGCGGCTTTGGCCGCCGCCAGCAGCGCGGCCTGGGTGCCGCTGGCGATGCCGAACAGCTGGCGGCCATAGGCCAGGGCTTGCTCGATGCCCGGCTGGGTTTGGCTCACGCCGAGGCTGATGATTTCGCGCGCGTCATGGCTGGCGATCAATTGGCGGGCCGTGGCCGCGCTGTTTTCCAGCGCCGCCTTGCCGGTGCTCAATTGTAAGGCGATGATTTGTTCGGTGCCCGCCAAGGCGCTGTTGGCGAGCGACTGGAAAATCTGGAATTGCGCTTCGAGCTGGGCCTTGGCCGTGCTGGAAAATTGCTGCGTAATAGGAAACATGGTTACTCCTGTACGGGTGAAATGCCGACGGGGCGCGCTGGGAAGGCAAGCGGCCCGCCGGATCGGGAATCGGCGCGCATTTTTGATGCAATGCAATACGGAATATTCTAGCGGTGATTTCTTGCGCACGATAGCTATATTTCAATCGCTTAGCCTGGTTCTTGATAGTAATATTTCTTATCGCAATGAGTTTGCGCTAGCTCAATACGCGCTGGCGCAAAGGCGCGCGCGTGCGAATTGGACGGTGAATTTTTTGCGCTGCAACATCACTTTCTATGCTGGAAATAATGATGCGCGGTGTCACGTGGCGCGCGCGATGCGCGTTTGCGCGAAGTCGTCACTTCTGCCTACAATCGCACCATCCCCGGCGGCCTGCGCCGGGTCGCGGAGGAAGTCAGAATGGATGTGGTCATACGCAACGCCAGTTTGCCCGATGGACGCCGGGGCATCGATATCGCCATCGAGGGCGGCCGCATCGCCGCCGTCGGCCCGGCCCTGGCGCTGCGCGCCGCGCGCGAGATCGACGCCGGCGGCGACCTGGTCACGCCGCCCTTCGTCGACGCCCATTTCCACATGGACGCCACGCTCAGTTACGGCTTGCCGCGCGTGAACGCCTCCGGCACCCTGCTCGAAGGCATCGCGCTGTGGGGCGAGCTCAAGCCGCAATTGAAACAGGACGCGCTGGTCGCGCGCGCGCTCCAGTATTGCGACTGGGCCGTGGCGCGCGGCTTGCTGGCGGTGCGCAGCCACGTCGATATCTGCGACGACCGCTTGCTGGCGGTGGAGGCGCTGCTCGACGTGCGGCGTCAGGTGGCGCCCTATCTGGACTTGCAGCTGGTGGCCTTCCCCCAGGACGGCTTGCTGCGCAGCGCGGGCGCGCTGGACAATCTGCGGCGCGCGGTGGCGATGGGGGTCGATGTGGTGGGCGGCATCCCGCATTTCGAGCGTACCATGGCCGACGGCGCCGAATCGGTGCGCATCCTGTGCGAATTCGCCGCCGAGCGCGGGCTGATGGTGGACATGCATTGCGACGAGTCGGACGACCCGCTGTCGCGCCACATCGAGACGCTGGCCTTTCACAGCCAGCGCCTGGGCATGCAGGGCCGGGTGGCCGGCTCGCACCTGACCTCGATGCATTCGATGGACAATTATTATGTCAGCAAGCTACTGCCCCTGATACGCGAGGCCGGCGTGGCGGCCATCGCCAATCCGCTGATTAACATCACGCTGCAGGGCCGGCACGACAGCTATCCCAAGCGGCGCGGCATGACCCGGGTGCCGGAATTGATGGCGGCCGGAATCGACGTCGCCTTCGGCCACGATTGCGTGATGGACCCGTGGTACGGACTGGGTTCGGGCGACATGCTGGAAGTGGCGCACATGGGTTTGCACGTGGCGCAGATGACCGGGCAGCGGGCCATGCTCGATTGTTTCCTGGCCGTGACCGAGACGCCGGCCCGCATCCTCGGCCTGGATGGCTACGGCTTGGCGCCCGGTTGCCACGCCGATGTGGTGCTGCTGGACGCGGCCGACCCGGTCGAGGCGATCCGGCTGCGGGCGGCGCGCCGGCTGGTGATGCGGCGCGGGCGCATCGTGAGCGAGGCGCCGCGCGCCGCGGCCAGCCTGCGTCTGCCGGGCCGGCCGGAGACGGTCGATTTTCGCCTGGGGCGCTGATGCGCGCCGGTCGCCGCGCGCGCCATCGCCACACGCGGGAGGGAAGGTGACGCAGAGCGCGCTGCCGCCGGCCGCGATCCGGCCCGCCGAAGCGGCCGACTGCGCGGCCATGTGGACCATGTTCGAGCCCGTGCCGGCCGGCGGCGACAGCTATCCGATGCAGGTCGACACCGACCGCGCGGCCGCGCGCGCCTAATTGGCCGGGGCCGGGGGGGCGGAGCGTCGTCGCGCTCGACGCCGACGCGCGCGCGTGGCATCTACCGGTTGGTGCCGAGCCAGCCCGGGCGGCGCCCGCCAATGCCTCCTTCGTGGTGGACCCGGCCGCCCGTGGCGCCGGGCTGGGTTGGCGGCTGGGCCGGCACTGCCTGGCGCGGGCGCGCGAGGCGGCTTATCTGGCGATGCAGTTCAACCTGGTGGTCGGCACCAACGCCGGCGCGGTGCATCTGTGGCACAAGCTGGGCTTCGTGATGGTCGCCACCCTTGCCCAAGGCTTAACGCCACGCCCGGCTGGGGTAGGTCGACGCGCATGGCATGTACCGGTTGTTGAGCGACCCGGCCGCCTGGCCGGCCTGAGCGCGCGTGGTTTCCCGGCCGGCGCGCCGCATGTTGTTGTAAATCATCTATAAAACCGCGCCAGCGTGCCGCCGCGCTTGGTTTTGCGGCGCCGCGCATGCATGATGGTTGACATCGGCCGGCCGCGCCGTGGTTTTTCCCCACCCACAGGAGTGTCGATGAAACTGGGCGATCTGAAAATTGGTGTGCGGCTCGGCTTGCTGGGCGGCCTGTTTTTCCTGGCGCTGGGCGTGGTTGGCGCGAGCGGCTGGCAAGCCGTCAATGCCAGCAACGCGCGCGCGGCCGCCAGCGTGCGGCGCGCGGTCATGCTGGGCGAGGCTATCGACGCCGCGCGCGGCGCCCAGGTGGAATTCAAGATCGAGGTGCAGGAATGGAAAAACATCCTCTTGCGCGGGCGCGACAAGGCGGCGCTGGAGCGCTACACGGCGGCCTTCGTCAAGAGCGGCGAAGCCACGCGCGAGCGATTGCGCAAACTGAACGCGATCCTGGACGGCTTGCGCCTGCCCACCCCGCTGGTGGAACAAGCGATGGCGGCCCAGACCGGCTTGATGGAGCGCTATCTGACGGCGCTCAAGCAATATGACGGCGCCGATCCGGACAGCGCCCATGTGGTCGACAACCTGGTCAAGGGCATGGATCGGCCGCCCACCAAGCAAATCGACGATATCGTGGCCTTCATCGACGAGCAGACGCGCCGGCTGATAGCCGACATGGACAGGGACAACGCGCGCGCGCACCGCGAAGCGAGCCTGGCCTTGCTGGCCACGGTGTTGCTGACCCTGGTCGCGGGCGCGGGCGCGGTGTGGTGGCTGGCCAGGAGCGTCACCCTGCCGCTGGGCGCCGCGCTGACGGTGGCGCGCGCCGTGGCGGCGGGCGACCTGCGCGCCGCGCCGCTGGCGGCCGGCAAGGACGAGATCGGAGAATTGACGCGGGCGTTGTTGCACATGAGCGCCAACCTGGCGCGCATCGTGGGCCAGGTGCGGGCCGGCAGCGACGCCATCGCGCTCGGCTCGCAGGAGATCGCCAGCGGCAATCTCGACTTATCCTCGCGCACCGAGCAGCAAGCCAGCGCGCTGGAGGAAACGGCGTCGTCGATGGTCGAATTGACCGACACCGTGCGCCAAAATCACGACCACGCCGAGCAAGCCAGCAAGATGGCGAACGCGGCCTCCACGGTGGCGCGCGAGGGCGGCGCGGCGGTGGCCGAGATGGTGCGCACCATGGGCTCGATCGATGCCTCCTCGCGCAAGATCGTCGATATCATCGCCGTCATCGACGGCATCGCTTTCCAAACCAATATCCTGGCCTTGAACGCGGCCGTGGAGGCGGCCCGGGCCGGCGAACAGGGTCGCGGTTTCGCGGTGGTGGCCTCGGAAGTGCGCAACCTGGCCCAGCGCTCGGCCGCGGCGGCGCGCGAAATCAAGCAATTGATCGGCGACTCGGTGGGCCGGGTCGAGGCGGGCAGCCGGCTGGCCGGGCAGGCCGGCGCCACCATGGAGCAGGTGGTGGCCAGCGTGCACCAGGTGAGCGGCATCATCGCCGGGATCGCGCTGGCCAGCAGCGAGCAGCACCAGGGCATCGAGCAGATCAGCGGCGCGATCGGCGAGATGGACAATGTGACCCAGCAAAACGCGGCCCTGGTCGAACAAGCCGCCGGCGCGGCCGCCGCGCTGCGCGAGCAAGCCACCAGGCTGGCCGAGGCGGTCAGCGTGTTTCAGTTGGAGCAAGAGGGCCGCTAGAAGTTCTTGACGCGGCATCAAAACGCGACTTCGCGCGCCATGCCGCGCGCCATGCGCAGCAAGCGTCAAGACGGGGATGGCAAAATCATTGAGTGAGTGTACAATCACTGACATGGGAAAATTATTGTCCACCTCCGATCTACGGCGCGACACCGTGATCGACAGCGCGATCCGCGTGTTCGCCCGCACGGGCTATCTCGGCACGCCCATCGCCGCCGTCGCCCAGCACGCCAAAATTTCCCCCGCTTATGTATTCAAACTGTTCCCGAGTAAGGAAGGGCTGTTCGTGGCCGCGCTCGAGCGCGCTTTCGCGCGGATCCGCTCGACCCTGGCCGAGGGCGCCGACCGCAGCGCCGATGCAGCGCCCGAGCTGGTGCTCGCCGCGATGGGCGCCGCCTATGCCACGCTGATCGCGGAGCGCGATCTGTTGATGCTGCAAGTGCACGCCTTGTCCGTGGCGGACATACCGGAAATCGGCGCGTCTTTCCGCGCCGGACTCCAGTTGACGGTGGACTTTGTGCACAGCCGTTCCGGCGCGTCCCATGAAGCGGTGCAACGTTTTTTCGCCTATGGCCAGCTGTGCCATCTGATCGCCACGCTATCGCTGGACGGCGAGCAGGGAGGCTGGACCCGCACCTTGACGGCGGGCATGCACCACCCTTAATGCATCTTGTTTTCCTCACATAGTGAGTGTTTGAACACTCAATTTACTGTAAAAGGATATCCCCGCCATGCCCAAGCCTAGCCAAGAAAACCAGCCCACCGCCATCCGCGAAGTTGTGTTCCCGGGAAAAGTCGATCCCTCGGAATTGCGCGTCACAGAGCGCTCCTTGCCCGCACCGGGTCGCGCTCACGCCCTGGTCCAAATCGAGGCCAGCGGCGTCTCCTTCGCCGAACAAGCCATGCGCCGGGGGCGCTATCCCGGGCAGCCGGCCTTCCCCTTCGTTCCGGGTTATGACTTGGTGGGGGTGGTGCGGGCGGTCGGCCCGGGCGTCAGCGCGGCCATGATCGGAACGCGGGTGGCCGCCGTGACCAAGACCGGCGCTTGGGCCAGCCACGCGCTGATCGCGGCCGCCGATTTGGTGACGGTGCCGGCCGGGGTCGAGCCGGCGCTGGCCGAGACGGTTCTGGTCAACGGCGTCACCGCTTGGCAAATGTTATTCCGAAAGGCGCGCGTGCGCGCCGGGCAAACCATCCTGGTCCATGGCGCCAACGGCGGCGTCGGCACCTTGCTCTGCCAACTGGCCCTGCATGCGGGGTTGCGCGTGATCGGCAGCGCCGCGCCGAAACACCATGCCACGTTGCGCGCGGCCGGGGTGGAACCGCTCGATTACGCGGCGCCCGACCTCGCGGCACGGGTGCGTCGGCTCGCGCCGGCGGGGGTGGACGCCGTCTTCGACCACCTGGGGCTAGACAGCGCGCGCGTGTCTTTCCGGCTGCTCGCGCCTGGCGGTTCACTGATTTGTTATGGTAATGCCACCGCCCTCGATGGGAACACTTCCATGGTACGGCTCTTTGTGGCGCTGCTGGCCCGCATCGGGTGGTGGAACATATTGCCGAATTCGCATTACGTCACGTTCTATAATTTTTGGGGCGGCAGCCTGCTCGGCCCGACCGCGTTTCGGCGTCGGCTGGCCGAAGATCTGCATGCCCTGTTCGCTTTACTGGTTAAACAAGCCATTCAACCGGTCATCGCCGCGCGTTTCGCGCTGGCCGACATCGGCGCCGCGATGACCTTGGCCGAATCGCGCACGATACAAGGGAAAGTGGTGCTCCTGATGTGACAGGCGGCCCGGCGTCGCTGTGCGCGGGCGCGCACAACTCCGGTTCGATTTCTTGATGCTCGTCAAGGCGGCCCGTTTCTTGCAAACATAGCTTGTGCATTCTTATATCATTTCTTTCAGCATACAAATTGTTTGTAGCCATCTTCGGCCTGTGCCTCGGATGCCGCAGCATGGATGTGAAAGGGGAATGCATGTCGTTTCATTTCCGCTTGCGGCCGGGTGCGGCCCATGAAGCAGGGTCGGGTCGCGCCAAGTCGGGCCGCGCCAGGCCGGGCCGCACAGGGCTTGACTTTACTTCCGGCGCCACGCCGGCCGGCCAGCCATGAGCGCGCCGGCGATGGTGTTCGGCGCGCTGCTGGCCTGCTTGACGCTGGGGGCCGCGCTAGGCTGGCGCGAACGGCGCCAGCACCGGCTGTGGCGGGCGCGCGCCGAACGCGCCGAGTTGGCCGCCGCGCGGGCGGCTGCCTTGCTGGAGGCGCTGCCGGCGGCGGTGGTCGGCATCGACCCCGACGGCACGGTGCGTTACCTTAACCCGCGCGCCGAGGCGATGACCGGTTTCGCGGCGGCGGCGGGGTGCGGCCAGTCGGTGCTCGAACTGCTGACCGTACATCAAGATGGCGCCGTGCTCGACCCGTGCCAGCAAGTGGCCGATTGCCTGGGCCGGGGCGCCGTGATCGAAAGCGGGCGCAACGCCGTGCTGATGCGGCGCCTGGACGGCAAGCGCATCGACATCCAGCATAGTTGCGCGCCGCTGGGGCCGGGCGCGCCCGGCGCCGTGATGCTGCTGCAAGATGTGTCGGCCCGCCGCAGCGTGGAAGCGCGCCTGGAATTCATCGCCCACCACGACGGCTTGACCGGCTTGCCGAACCGCCTGCAATTCCAGATCCAGCTGGCGCACGGCATCGCCTACGCCAAACGCCACCACACCCTGCTGGCGGTGCTGTTTGTCGATATCGACCACTTCAAAAGCATCAACGACACGCTCGGACACGAGGCGGGCGACCAGGTGCTGCTGCAATTCGGCCAGCGCCTGCTGCAATCGGTGCGCAAGGTCGACACCGTGGCGCGCCAGGGCGGCGACGAGTTCATCGTGCTGCTGACGGAAGTGCGCACGCCCGAGGACGTGCAACTGGTGGCCGACAAGATCGGCGCCAGCTTGGCCGCGCCGTTCGCCATCGGCGCGGCCGGCTTGGCGGTGTCGGCCAGCGTGGGCATGGCGATTTATCCGGACGACGACAACGATGTCGGCGCCCTCATCGACAAGGCCGATCTGGCCATGTACGCGGCCAAGCGGCGCGGCCCCGGCCCGGGCCTGCGTTACGCGGCCAGCATGCAGGCGCGCTCGTATTCGCGCATGATCCTGGAGACGGCGCTGGGCAGCGCGCTGGAGCAGGAGCAGTTCATCCTCGCTTATCAGCCGCAACTGCTTTTGCGCGAGCAGCGCATCGGCGCGGTCAAGGCCCTGCTACGCTGGAAGCATCCCGATCTGGGCTTGGTGCTGCCGCTCGACTTTTGGCCGGTGCTCGAAGAGAGCAGCTTGATGCCGGCGGTCGGGGACTGGGTGCTGGCCGGCGCGCTGCGCCAGGCGCGTTGCTGGCTCGACGCGGGCGCGCCGCTGGTGGTGTCGGTCTGCCTGTCGGCGCGCCAGTTGCATCAACCTGACATGGCCGCCCGCGTCGGCGCCGCGCTGGCGCAGGCCGGGGTGGCGGGGCGTTGGCTGGAGTTGGAAATCAGCGAGGCCCATCTGATCGACAAGCACCAGCGCTGCGAGCAGATTGTGGCCCGCTTCAAGCAACTGGGGGTGCACATCGCCATCGGCCAGGTCGGCAGCGGCAACGCCACGCTCCAGTATCTGCGGCGCTACGGCGTCGATGTGGCCAAGATCGACAAGCGCTATGTCGATCCCTTGCGCCGGCCCGAGTCGAGCGGCGAAGACGACAGCGCCATGGCGCGCGCCATCATCGCCGGCGCCCACAGCTTGAATGTGCGGGTGGTGGCCAGCGGGGTGGAAACCGAGGAGCAACTGGCCAGGCTGACGGCGCTCGGCTGCGACGAGGTGTTCGGCTTTTGCCTGAGCCGCGCGGTGGCGCCGGCCGAGATCGACGCGCTGATCAAATGCCGCCACCATCGGGGCGAACTGGCGGTGCAAGCCTGACTTCATGGTTCCGAAGTCGCGGTTCGGTTCAGTCGAGCGTGGCGATCGCCGCTTTTTCGTCCGCTGAACGATTTATACCGTTTCCATCGATGACGGGCGGACCACCGGCGCCGCCCTTCAGGAACGCGATAAAGGCGCGTAAGGCCGCCGATTGGTGACGACGGCTGGGAAAGTACAGGTAAAGCGCGTCCAGTGGCGTGGACCAGGCGGGCAAAACCCGCGACAGTGTTCCGCCATCGAGATGTTCGGCCACGCACGCCGCCGGCGCGCTGAGCACGCCCAATCCGCGCACGGCCAGCGCGATCTGGGAAGCCAGATCGTGGACCACCGCCGCTGCGGGCGGGGCGATCCGCACGGTCTCGCCGGCCGATTGCAGTATCCACGGCTTGATCATGCCGGTGATCTGGCTGCGGCACATCACGGCGCGGTGGCCGAGCAAGTCGCTCGGCACGTTCGGCGCCGGCCGCGCGCGCAGGTAGGCGGGCGAGGCGACGAGCAGCGCTTGCGACTCGGGCGCGACCGGCACGGCCACCATGTCTTTTTCGAGAAAATTTCCGTAGCGCAGACCGGCGTCGAAGCCCTCCTTGACGATATCGCTCATGCGCGCCTCGACCACGATGTCGAGCGCCACATCGGGATAGGCGTCCTGGAACGCGACCAGCGCGCCGGCGATCAACAGATCGAAGGGCGCGCGTGGCATGGTCAGGCGCAGCGGGCCGGCGGGACGGCCGCCCCGTCCCGCCACTTCTTCCGCGGCGCGCCGCAATTGTGACAGCGCCGGCGCCGCCGTGCGCAGATAATCGGTGCCGATGTCGGTCAAACTGACGCTGCGGGTCGAGCGACGCAACAACGGCGCGCCGAGCCGCGCCTCGAGACCGCGGATGGCCTGGCTGGCCGCCGAGGGCGAGATGCCCAGGCGCTTTGCCGCTTCGGAAAAGCTGCCGGCTTCGGCCACGGCGACGAATATGACCACGCCTTCTAGAATATTTTTCTGTCGCAAGGGTCCACCTTGAAGTTTTGCTTCATGTTTTATATCCGATTGTCGAGCTAATCACAAGGATGGGTTCGCCGTATGATGGGCGATATCGACGCGCCGAGCCGAGCCCGGCCGCCGCTCGCTGGCGGCGTCGTTCGGCGCGCGTTTTCCCTTTCCACACCATTGTTTTCAATCGGAGTAAGCACCTCATGACAGACGCACCCTCACCGCTCGGCTTCGCGTCCGGCCCGCCCTTCGATCGACGCGCCTTCCTGCTCGGCGTGGGCGCGGCCGCGCTCCCCGGCGCCGCCTGGAGCATGGCGGCCGCCACGCTCGCCTCGCGCACTTTCGACACGCCGCGTCAGAGCACCCACTACCTTGAATGCGGACCGGCGCAAGGCCCCTTGATGATCTTCCTGCACGGCTGGCCCGGCATCGGTGCGATGTGGCGCGCCCAGATGGACGCGTTCGCCGCCGACGGTTGGCATTGCGTCGCGCCCGACTTGCGCGGCTTCGGCCGCTCTTCGGCGCCGCACGCCATCGACGCCTACGCCATCGAGGAAGTGGTGGCGGACATGGCGGCCCTGCACGAGCACCTCGGGGGCAAGCCCGCGATCTGGGTCGGCCACGATTGGGGTAGCGTGGTCGCCGCCGATCTGGCCGCGCATGAGCCGAAGCGCAGCCGTGGCGTCGTGCTGACCTCGTTGGCGTATCTACCCGACGGCCATGCCCTGCGCACGGTCGTACCGCTGGTCGACCGGACGATCTACCCGGCCGACCAATATCCGGACGGGCAATGGGACTATTACCGCTATTACACGACCCATTTCAAGGCGGCCGTCGCCGACCTCGATGCGGATCCGGCGGCGTCGCTGGCATCGATCTTCCAACCAGGCGATCCGCGAGGGCTGGGCAAACCCTCGCCGAACGCGCTGGTCACGCGCAACGGCGGGCGGTTCGGCGCCGCGCATCACGCCCCGTCGACTCGACCAAACCCGGCGCTCTGGCCGCCGGCGGACTTCGATCTACTGGTGCGCGGGTTCAAGGCGCGCGGCTTCCGCCCGTCCTGCGCGTGGTATTTGAACGACGATGCCAACCTGGCCTACGCCGCTACGGCGCCCGATGGCGGCCGCCTTACGCAACCGGTGCTCTTCGTCAACGGCGACTTCGACCAGATCTGCACCATCACCGGAAATCGCCAGGGCGAGCCGATGCGCGCCGCGTGCGCCGACCTTACCCTGACCAGCCTGCCGTCCGGACACTGGTTGCCGCTCGAACGCAAAACCGAACTTATCCACATCATGCGCGCTTGGCTCCAGAGTAAAAACCTGTGAGGGCGCTCCTTGCGTTCGGCCTCCGGGCGATCCGCTCGCCTAAGCGCGCGCCGCAATATTGACAAAATCGGTACAAAGGCGGAAGCGACCGTTCCGCCAGCTTGTTCACCATCCACGGCGGCGCGGTTTTCTTAACCGAGCAGGAGTCAACATGACCATCAAC
>JAYVUV010000133.1:0-23579 GCA_043787615.1 Janthinobacterium sp.
TGAACACGCCCGCGTTGCGCAGCACGCCGATCGCCACCAGCATGCCGACCAGATACGGAATCACGGTCAGCGAGGTTTGGATGCCGCCCTTGGCGCCCTCGATGAAGGCTTCGTACACGTTGACCCGCTTGCGCAGCGCGCCGATGATGAAGGCGGCGATCACCAGGATCAGGATCAGGTTGCTGGCCACCTTGGACACCAGTTCGATGTCTTGTTTGCTCAGGTAGTGGGTGAAATACCAGATCAAGGCCGCGATGGCGGCCGTCATGCCGCCCAGCCAGCTGAGCACCACGCGGTCGAGCAAATTGATGCGCTGCTTGATGGACACGGCGACGATGCCGGCCACGGTCGCCACATAGGTCGCGATCATGCAGGGGATGAAGATGTCGGACGGGTCGCGCGCGCCCAGGATCGCGCGCTGCGCCATGATGGCCAGCGGAATGAGCGTCAAGCCGGAGGTGTGCAGCACCAGGAACATGATCTGGGCGTTGCTGGCCTCTTCCTTGTTGGGGTTGAGCGTTTGCAAGCTTTCCATGGCTTTCAGGCCGAAGGGAGTGGCCGCGTTGTCCAGGCCCAGCAGGTTGGCCGAGAAATTCATCACCATGTGGCCGGTGGCCGGATGGCCTTGTGGCACGTCGGGAAAGATGCGTGAAAAAAATGGCCCGATCAATTTGGCCAGCATGCCGATCAAGCCGGCCTTTTCGCCGATGTTCATGATGCCCAGCCAGAGCGTCATGACGCCGGCCAGCGGCAGCGCGATCTCCATCACGGCCAGCCGGGCCGACTCGAAGGTGCCGTCGATGATGCGCTTGAAGATGTCGTTGTCGCCCAAAAACAGCCACTGGCCGATGGCCGCCAGGAAGCCGACCAGGAAAAAGCCGGACCAGATGTAGTTGAGTGACATGGCGCCGTTCCGCTTGATATGGTGGAGAAATATTTTGCAGACAAAGTATAGGGCCAGCCCGCCCGCGCACGCTGAAAAGTTATAAGCTGTGGGCCGGACGGCGCGCCCGCCGTGTTTATCGACCTGGATCGCCATGACAGCTAGTAAAGGATGTGTTTGCCGCGCCATCGTCACCGCCGTCGTCGTCGCCGTCTGCGCCGCGGCCGGCGTGCTGCCGGCGCGCGCCGCGCCGGCGCCGAAAACCTTGCGCGTGCTCTTGACCACCGCCGAGACGGGGCTGGACCCGGCCGTGGTGTCGGACCTGGCCAGCCTGAATCTGCTGGAAAACCTGTTCGACCCCTTGCTGCGTTACGATTATCTGGCGCGTCCGCTGGCCTTGCGGGAAAACACCCTGGCCGGCATGCCGCGCGTCGAACGGCAAGGCCGCAGCTATACCTTTCAGTTGCAGCGCGGCGTCTATTTCACGCCCGACCCGGCTTTCCACGGTCAGCGGCGCGAAGTGACGGCGCAAGATTATGTGTATAGCTTGAAACGCTTGTACGACCCCGGCTTGAAGTCGCCCTGGTTGTTTTTATTCGAGGACAAGATCGTCGGCGACGCCGCGCTCAAGGGCGCGCGTTTCAGCTACGACAGCGTGGTGGAGGGCTTGCGGGCGCTCGACCGCTACACCCTGCGCATCGAGCTCAAGGAAGCCGATCCGAATTTCCTGTTTTACCTGGCCATGCCGGCCACCGGCGTGGTGGCGCGCGAAGTGGTGCAAGCCTATCCCGGCCAGCTCGGCAACCATCCGGTCGGCAGCGGGCCGTTCATGCTGGGCGAATGGAAGCGCAGCGACAAGATCGTGCTGCTGGCCAATCCCACCTTCCGCCGCACTGTGTTCCATACGGCGCCGGACGCCAAGCTCGACCCGGCCGACCGGCCCCTGGCCGCCGCCCTGGAAGGCAAGCGGCTGCCGCTGCTGGACCGGGTCGAGGTGCGCATCGTGGAAGAAAACCAGGCCCGCATGCTGGGTTTCCTGAAAGGCGAATTCGACTATCTGGAGCAGGTGCCGGAAGCGCTGATCGACATGGTGGTGGCCGGCGAC
This sequence comes from Janthinobacterium sp., assembly GCA_043787615.1. GTDB lineage: Bacteria > Pseudomonadota > Gammaproteobacteria > Burkholderiales > Burkholderiaceae_D > Janthinobacterium. The sequence continues at coordinate 1,989 of JAYVUV010000133.1, forward strand.
GCCTTGAAGCCGGCGCTGGCCGCGCGCGGCATCGCGTTGAGCCGCTTTCCCGTGCTGCAAACCTATTACATGTGGATGAATATGGACGACCCGCTGATCGGCGGCTACGGCAAGGACAAGCTGGCATTGCGCCGCGCCATCGCCCTGGCCTACGATGGCGCGCGAGACTTGACGCTGCTGAAAAAAGGCTGGGCCTTGCCGGCCCAGTCGCCCTTGCCGCCCAATGTGCTCGGTTACGATCCCGCCTATCGCAGCCCGGTCGGCCACGATCCGGTGCTGGCGCGCGCCCTGCTGGACCGTTTCGGTTATCGGGTCCAGGCGGACGGCTTTCGCGGCCGGCCGGACGGTTCGCCCCTGACCTTGCTCATGCATACCGAGCCCGGCAGCGCCGGCCGCCTGCGCGACGAGCTGTGGCGCAAGAACTTGAACGCGGTCGGCTTGCGGGTCGAATTCAAAAGCGAGCGCAAGGCCGAGGTCATCAAGGCTTCGCGCCTGGGCAAGGTGCAAATGTTCGAGACCAACTGGATCGCCGATTTCCCCGATGGCGATAATTTTTATCAGTTGCTGTACGGCCCCAACAGCGGGCGCGCCAATTACGCCCGCTTCCGCCTGCCGGCTTACGACGCGCTGTACGAGCAAGCCCGCGCCCTGCCCGATTCGCCCCGCCGCGGCGCCCTGTACCACGACATGGCGCAACTGATCCATGGCTACACGCCCTGGGTGCTGCTGACCCATCCGCTGTCGGCCGATCTGCGGCAACCGTGGTTAAAAAACTACAAACGCCATCCGGTCGAATTCACCAACTGGCGCTATGTGGACGTGAACACGGCCCAGCGCGCGAAAGCGGCGGGAACGCTGCCCTGAGCCGCAAATTTGTGCACCAAATTATGAATAAAGAAATATTATTCGATAACTAGCGGCTGAACAGCGGCCGCGCGCACATCGACAGGGAGCGGGCCGTGAAATCTCAGCAGTGGATGCGAACGATGGCTTGGTTGGCCATGGCGTGGCCGGCCTTGGCGCAAGCGCAAGCGCAAGCCCAAGCGCAAAATTCGGCCCAGGACGCGGCGCCCATGCCCAAAGTGGAAGTGACCGGCAGCAGCATCCGGCGCGTGGCCAAGGAAGGCGCCTTGCCGGTCCAGATCATCAACTTCGAGCAGCTCGACAAGCAGGGCATCACCAGCGCCGAGCAATTGCTGCGCATCGTCTCGGCCAATGGCAACGGCGCCGACAATATGACGTCCGGCAACAACGTGTTCGGCGCCGACGCCGACCGGGTCAGCGGCGGCGCGTCCTTCGCTTCGCTGCGCGGGCTCGGCCCCGGCAGCACCCTGGTCTTGCTCAACGGTCGGCGCCTGGCCTCGCATGGCGCCAGCGGCAAGGCAGTCGACTTGAACGCGATCCCGATGGCCGCCATCGCGCGGGTCGAGATCTTGAAAGACGGCGCCTCCGCCATCTACGGCACCGACGCCATCGGCGGCGTGATCAACTTCATCTTGAAAAGCGATTACCAGGGCGTCGAGCTGTCCGGCGCCACCAATTTCACCGAACACGGCGGCGGCGCCACCCGGCGCGCGACCCTGCTGGCCGGGCGCGGCGATCTGGACAGCGACCGCTACAACCTGATGCTCAGTCTGACCCTCGACCGCGACGACAAGCTCAGCTCGCGCCAGCGCGGTTTCGCCAACGGCTACCAACCGGCGCGCGGCTTGTCGCCGGACACCACCGGCACGCCCTACGCCAACCAGTTGAGCGGGGCCGGCACCGCCCTGGGTAGCGGCTTCACGCCGCCGGGCGACAGCCGCGCCTATCTGCAAGCGAACTTGCTCAGCTTTCAGGGCCGCTGCGACAGCGTGGCCGGCATGTCGCCTTATCAGACCGCGCTGTGGAAAGACGTCACCTCGCCCCTGCGCACCACCTATTCTTGCGCCTACGATTACGGCGCCGATTACGTCATCAGCTTCCCGGTCGAGCGTAGCAACGCGGTGGCGCGCGCCGCCTTTCAACTCGATCCGCGTCACCGCCTCACTGTCGAAGCGCTCGCCTCGCGCGCCAAGGCCACGGCGGAGCTGACCCCGATGCAGCTTTCCGCCACCCTGGCCAACGGTGGCGCCTACCCGGTCGGCGGCCCGTATTACCAGGACTTGACGCCCTATATCGCCAGTTACGACCGCGGCAAGCCGATCGCCTACAAATGGCGCGCCGGCGAGTTCGGCAACCGGACCCAGCAAAACGTGAGCGACAATACGCGCCTGCTGCTGGGCGCGGACGGCAGCGTCGGACGCTGGGATTACAAGGCCGGCTTGTCGCGCGCCGAGAGCCGCACCCGCACCGCCTTGCTGGATGGCTACGCGTATGCGGACGCCCTGTATGCGGCCCTGGGCGGCGGCAAGATCAATCCCTGGCTGGCGCCGGGCCAGCGCCAGAGCGCCGAGGCGCTGGCGCTGATCGAGGCCAGCAAGTTTCGCGGCGACTTCCAGCGCGGCACCACCACCATGACCGAGTTCGACGGCTCGTTCTCGGGCGAATTGCTGACATTGCCGGCCGGTCCCTTGTCGATGGCGCTGGGGCTGGACTTGCGGCGCGAAGGTTACCGCTTCGGCCAGGAGGTGGACGCGGCCACCATCTGGCAGGCGCCCGGCAACGCCGCGCTGGCCCAGGCGACGCGCGACGTGCGCGCCGTGTACGCCGAATTGCTGGTGCCGGTGTTCAAGGACTTGGAATGGCAGCTGGCGCTGCGGCGCGACCATTACAGCGTGTTTGGCGCCACCACCAATCCCAAGCTGGCTTTCCGCTACCAGCCGGCCCCGTTTTTATTGCTGCGCGGCTCGGCCAGCAAGGGCTTCCTGGCGCCCAGTTTCCAGCAACTGTACGCGGGCACGCTGCTGCAAGAATTGCCCAACGGCGTGACCGATCCGCTCGGCTGCCCCCTGCATCCGGCCGATCCCGCCTATTGCGCGATCGCGCGCCTGCCGTACGTCTCGGGCGGCAATATGAAGCTGAGCCCGGAAACGGCGAAACAAGGCGGCCTGGGCGTCGTGTTCGAGCCGGTCAAGGGCTATTCGGCCTCGATCGACTACTGGGCCATCAATTCCAAGGACCGCATCTTGAACCGCACGCCGCAAGTGGTGCTGCAAAACTACCAGGCGCTGGAGCGCTATATCGTGCGCAATCCGGACGGCACCATCGCCTATGTGCAAGCAGGCTGGATCAACGCGGCCGGCAGCAAGACGCGCGGCGCCGACATCGGCTTGCGCGGCGCGGGCCGGGTCGCCGGCTACCGGTGGAACGCGGCGCTGGACGGCACCTATCTGAACAGTTTCAAGTTCGCCGAATACGAGGGCCAGCCGTATGAAGAGAAAGTGGGCCGGTTTTACACGCGCGACCTGTATCTGCGCTGGAAGCATCACGCCACCGTGAGTGTGGCACGCGGCGACTGGAGCGCGTTGTTGGCGCAACAGTACGCGTCCGGCTACACCGATCAGTTGCCCAACGCAGGCAAAGGCACGCCGCCGCCCGGCTTCGATCCCAGGGTCGGCAGTTATACCACCTACAGCTTGTCGGCCAGCTACAAGGGCATCGCGCGCACCGAGATCACGCTGGGCATCCAGAATCTGTTCGACACCGATCCGCCCTTCACGGCCCACAACGTGGACGAGGTGGTGGGCGCCGGCTGGGACCCGCGGGTGGCCGATCCGCGCGGACGCGCGCTGTCGCTGCTGTTGCGCTACACCTTCATGTAGCGGGCCGGGCGGCCGCGCGTGCGGCCGTTTGTCGCCGCTCTCGGTAAAATGGCCCGGCCAGCCGGCGACGGTTCGCCCCTTCTTCCTGCGGATGCGGCCGATGTCGGACGCCATCGCGCCGGAGCCGCTCCTTTTCCATTCGGATCACGCATGCACATTTTGAACCGCAAGGCCAACGCCTATATCCTTTCCCATCCGCTCGCATTTATCTGGCGCACCGTGAAGGGCTTTCGCGCCAACCAGGGGCTGCTGCTGGCGGGCGCGGTGGCGTATTACTCGCTGCTATCGATCGTGCCGCTGCTGATGCTGGTGGTGGTGGCCTTGTCGCACGTGATCGACCAGTCCGAGTTGCTCAGCACCTTGGGCCGCTATCTGGAATGGCTGGTGCCGGGACAGTCGAAGTCCATCGTGGTCGAGCTGGCGCATTTTCTAGCGCACCGCGATTTGATCAGTTGGGTCTTGCTGGGCACCATGCTCTTTTTCAGCTCGCTCGCCTTCACGGTGCTTGAAAACGCCATGTCCGTGATTTTCATCCACCGGGTGGCGATCAAGCGGCGGCGTTACCTGGTCTCGGCGGTGCTGCCCTACTGCTATATCTTGTCGCTGGGGGTGGGCATTTTGGTGGTGACCATGGTGGCCGGCACCCTGCAGGTGATGGGCGAGGAAAGCATCGATTTCCTCGGCTATAGCTGGTCCTTGAACGGGGTTTCGGGGGTGTTGTTGTATCTGCTGGGCCTGGGCGGCGAGATTCTGGTGCTCAGCTCGATCTACCTGGTGATGCCGGTCGGCCGCCTGTCGTACGCGCACGCGCTGATCGGCGGCGTCACGGCGGCCCTGCTGTGGGAAGTGGCGCGTCATGTGCTGGTCTGGTATTTTTCCACCTTGTCGCAGGTGAACGTGGTGTACGGTTCGATGACGACCGCGATCGTGGTCATGTTCAGTCTGGAAATCGGCGCCACCTTGCTGCTGTTCGGGGCGCAGGTGATCTCCGAATATGAACGGGTCGGGCGCGATCCGGCGCCGGCGCCGGCCCAGCCGATGACCACCGGCGTGGCGGGTTAAGGCGCGGCGGCCACATGGTGTCAGGCCGCGTTCGCGCCTTTCAAAACGGGTACGAACTGACACAGGCGAAAATTATTGTTGCGTCGCACAAAATAGGCTGTTATAGTACGCTCAGTGATTGAGATTCGCTTGCGAATAGTCTCACCATCCAGCGTTTGCGCCGCGACCCGATATGTGTAATGTAGGTGTCGTAACTGGCGGTAAAAGCTTGGATTTTGTAATTCCGGATACGTTGGTCGATTTACACGCCAGGGGCATCATGCAGATAGCATGGGCGCTTGGGATACTGGGGCACCACGCAGATAGCGTGGGCTTGCGGGACACGATTAAAGCATTGGTAATACATTGGAACAAAGCTCGCCTCGGCGGGCTTTTTTTTCGTGCGACCAGCATGGGCGCACGCGCGTCCGGCGCCTCAATGGTCGGCCAGGCGCCGCGCCAGCGCTTCGGCGAAGAACTCGGTTGCGCGCCGCACGCGGGCCGGAATGAAGCGGCGGTTCGGCCAAATCAGGCTGACGTCGCGCGACATGGCCGTGAACTCGTCGAGCACGGTCACGATATCGGGATGCGCCAGTTCGCCCGTCAGCGACACCTGGGTCATCAAGCCGATGCCCACGCCGCCCAGGATGCCGGCCCTGATGGTCTCGGCGCTGTTGGACGACAAGTTTCCCCTGACCGTGACCGGATAGACGCCCTGCGGTCCTTTGAACAGCCAATCCATGGTACCGCGCTCGGCCCCGTAGATCAAACAATTGTGCTCGGCCAGATCGGCCGGGGTGGCCGGTTTGCCCCTGCGCGCGAAATACCGTGTCGAGCCGACGCACACCAGGGCGGTGGTGCCGACCGGGCGGGCCACCGCCGACTGTTCATCGATGGCGCCGATGCGGATCGCCAGATCGATGCCGTCGTCGGCCATGTCGCGCTTGGGGTCGGCCAGCACCACATCGACGCGCAAGCCCGGGTAGCGCGACAGTAATGCGGGCAGCAGTGGCAGCACGTGGAGCCGGCCGAAGGTGGCCGGCGCGCTGATGCGAATGGCGCCCGTGATGGTCTCTGTGCTGCCGATCGCCTCCGCCTCGGCTTGTTCCATCGCCTCCAGCAAGGGTTTGATCTGGTCGTGGTAGCGGCGCCCCGCTTCGGTGACGGCGACCTTGCGCGTGCTGCGGCTCAGCAGCGCGATGCCCAGGCGCTTTTCCAGTTCGGCGACGGCCTTGCTGATGGCCGGTTGCGGCACGCCGATGTGACGCGCCGCCGCCGAGAATCCGCCAGCGTCGGCGACGGCCACGAAGGCCCGCAATTCAAACAATTTATCCAAAACCTATTCTCCGTAAGAATAAATAGTATGCATTTTTAATGGATTATAGTGTGATTCGCTAGTGATTATCATGAGTCATCTTCAACCAAGCGAAAGACACATCATGATCATCGACCTTAGCAACCGCCGTGCCGTCGTCACGGGCTCGACCGCCGGCATCGGCCGCGCCATCGCCGAGGGGCTGGCGCGCGCCGGCGCGGCGGTTGTCATCAACGGCAGGACCGAGGCGCGCGTCGCCGCCACGCTGGGCGAATTACGCCAACTGTTTCCGCACGCCGACATCACCGGCGTGGTGGCCGACTTGGCGAGCGCGCAAGGGGCCGCCGCGCTGGCCGCCCACACGCGGGACGCCGATATCTTGATCAACAACGTCGGCTCGGCCTGGCCGAAACCGTTCGAGGAACTCACCGACGAGGATTGGTTGAAGATCTTTCAGCTCAACGTGATGAGCGGGGTGCGCGCGAGCCGCCATTATTTGCCGGGCATGACCGAGCGCGGATGGGGACGGGTGGTGTTCATCAGCAGCGAGTCGGCCCTGAACGTGCCGAAGGAAATGATCGATTACGGCATGACTAAAACCGCCCAACTCGCTATTTCGCGTGGCTTGGCCGAATCGGTGGTCGGGACGGGGGTCACGGTGAACGCCGTCTTGCCCGGTCCGACGCGCTCGGAAATCTTGTCGAACTGGATGAGCGAGGTGGCGCGAACCGAAGGCATCACGCAAGAGGAAGCCGAGCTGCGATTTTTGAACACGACCCGTCCGACCAGCCTGATCAAACGCTTCGCGACAACCGACGAGGTGGCCAATATGGTGATTTACCTGTGTTCCGAGCAAGCGGTGGCCACGACGGGGGCGGCCTTGCGCGTCGATGGCGGGATCGTCAGAACCGTGGTCTAGCCTCCCGAAGGCGGTCCGGGCTACAAGGCGCGCGCGATCAGCATTTTCTGGATGTCGCTGCTGCCCTCGTAAATCTGGCACACGCGCACGTCGCGATAGATGCGCTCGACCGGGAAATCGGCCACGTAACCATAGCCGCCGTGCACCTGGATCGCTTGCGAGCACACTTTTTCCGCCATTTCGGAGGCGAACAGCTTGGCCATCGCCGCTTCTTTCAAGCAAGGCAGGCCGGCATCCTTCATCGAGGCCGCGTGCCAGATCAATTGGCGCGCGGCTTCGATGTGCATGGCCATCTCGGCCAGCCGGAACTGCACCGCCTGATGCTCGAAAATCGGCTTGCCGAAGCTTTCGCGCTCGCGCGCGTAGCGCAGCGCCGCCTCGTACGCGGCGCGCGCCATGCCGACCGCTTGCGCGGCGATGCCGATGCGCCCGCCTTCCAATCCGGCCAGCGCGATCTTGTAGCCTTGCCCCTCGGCGCCGATCAGGTTAGCGGCCGGAACGCGGCAAGCCTCGAACAGGATCTGGGCCGTGTCGGACGAATGCTGGCCCATTTTTTGTTCCAGCCCCGCCACGATATAGCCGGGGCTGTCGGTGGGCACCCAAAACGCGCTGATGCCCTTCTTGCCGGCCACCTTGTCGGTGACGGCCAGCACGATGGCGACATCGGCGTACTTGCCGCTGGTGATGAATTGCTTGACCCCGTCGAGCACATACGCGTCGCCCTCGCGCCGTGCGGTGGTGCGCAGGGCCGAGGCGTCGCTGCCGGCGTGCGGCTCGGTCAGGCAAAACGCGCCCAGCATGCCGCCTTGCGCCAGGGGACGCAGCCATTGTTCCTGTTGCGCGGGCGTGGCGTAGGCCATGCCGATGCTGCATACCGGGCAATTATTGACCGAGACGATGGTCGAGGTGCCGCCGTCGCCGGCTGCGATTTCTTCCAGCACCAGGGCCAGCGACAGGTAGTCGAGCCCGGCCCCGCCCAGGTGTTCCGGCACGGCCACGCCGAACGCGCCCAGCGCCGCCAATTCGGCCAATTCGACCTGCGGAAAATGGTGTTCCCGGTCCCAGCGCGCCGCGTTCGGCGCCAGGCGCTCGCGGGCGAAGTCGCGCAGGGTGTCGCGTATCATGTGGTGCTCGTTGCTCAGTATCATAGTCGCCCGTGAAATGACTACCAGCCGATCGGCGTGCCGTCATAGTTGAGATAGACCGCGCGTGGCGAATGGGCCAAGCCGGCCAGCGTGGCGCGCAGTCCGGCCGCGCTTTGTTGCGGCGACAAGTCGGCGCCCTCGCCGCCCATGTCGGTGCGCACCCAGCCCGGGTGAAACGCGACGCAGCCGACGCCTTGCGGACCGAATTGCAGCGCGGTGTCGATCAGCACCGAATTGAGCGCCGCCTTGCTCGCGCGGTACAGGCTGGCGGACGCGCCGCGTCGCTCGCTGAGCGAACCCATGCGCGAGGATAGGACGGCCAGCTTGCCGCGCGCCGCCACCGGCGGGGCCAGCAGCGGCAGCAGGCGCAGGGCGGCCAGCACATTGGTGTGCATCACGAGGTCGAAATCGTCCCGGCTCGGCGCGCCTTGATCGCGCGGCCCGTACACGCCGGCGTTCAAGATGGCCACGTCGAGCCGTTCGGCGCCCAACAGCGCGCCCAGCGCGGCGCACGATGCCGGGTCGGTCACGTCGACAAGGTGGGCTTCGGCGCCCATGGCGCTCAGCGCCGCGCACTGCGCGCTTCGGCGCGCGCTGGCCAGCACCCGCCAGCCGTCGGCCAGATACTGTTGCGCCAAGGCGTGGCCGATGCCGCGCGAGGCGCCCACGATCAAGGCGGTCGGCGCGCGCGCACCCGCTGCCGTGGTCATGCCAATTCTCATGCCAATTCGATGGCCATGGCGGTGGCCTCGCCGCCGCCGATGCACAGGGCCGCCACGCCGCGCTTGCCGCCGCTACGCCGCAGGGCGCCGATCAACGTGACCAGGATGCGCGCGCCGGACGCGCCGATCGGGTGGCCCAGGGCGCAGGCGCCGCCGTGGAGGTTGATCTTGTCGTGCGCGATATCGAGCTCGTGCATGGCGGCCATGGGCACGGCGGCGAAGGCTTCGTTGATTTCAAACAGGTCGACCGCGCCGCTGGTCCAGCCGGTCTTGGCGAACAGCTTGCGGATCGCGCCCACCGGGGCCGTGGTGAACAGCTCGGGCGCCTGGGCGTGGGTAGCGTGGCCGCGGATAGTGGCCAGCACGGTGCGGCCCAGCTTGGCGGCGGTGGAGGCGCGCATCAGCACCAGCGCGGCGGCCCCGTCGTTGATCGAGGACGAGGAGGCGGCGGTGATGCTGCCATCCTGTTTGAAAGCCGGCTTGAGGGTTGGAATTTTTTCCAGGCGCGCCTTGAGCGGGCCTTCATCGCGCTCGATCACGCTGTCGCCGCCCCGTCCGCTCACCGTGACGGGCGCGATTTCCCAGGCGAAGCCGCCGTCCTGGGCGGCGGCCTGGGCGCGTTGCACCGAGGCGATGGCAAAGGCGTCTTGCGCCGCGCGCGTGAATTGGTATTGGCTCGCGCATTCCTCGGCGAAGGTGCCCATCGAGCGGCCGTTGCCTTTTTCATCCTTGGCGTAGGCGTCTTCCAGGCCGTCCAGCATCATGTGGTCGTATAGGGCGCCGTGGCCGATGCGGTAACCGCCGCGCGCCTTGGGGATCAGGTAGGGCGCGTTGGTCATCGATTCCATGCCGCCGGCGACGATCACCTCGGCGCTGCCGGCCAACAAGGTGTCGTGCGCGAAGATGGCCGCCTGCATGGCCGAGCCGCACATCTTGGACAGGGTCACGGCGCCCGTCGAGGGCGGCAAGCCGGCCTTCAGGGCCGCCTGGCGCGCCGGCGCCTGGCCCTGGCCGGCCATCAGGCAATTGCCGAAAAACACGTGTTCGACCTGGGCCGGCGCCACCCCGGCCCGTTCGACGGCGGCGCGGATCGCCACCGCGCCCAGGTCGCTGGCGCTCAGCTTGGCGAAGTCGCCCTGGAAGGCGCCCATGGGGGTGCGGGCGGCGCCCACGATTACGATAGGATCATTCATGGTCTATTTGCTCCGAAATAAGGGAGGGCAGCGGCTCGCAGGGGGCCGGGCCGGGTAGCTGGCTTGATTGCAGAAACGCACGTGCTGCGGATACGGAAACACATCTTCGATCACGCCGTCCAGAATGCGCCGCTTGCGCAGTTGCCAAAAGGCGGGGGTCAAGAGATCGGCGTGGTGGCGCAGGAAAAAGCGCCGGATCTTGGCGTTGCCCAGCAAGAAGCTGCCGAATTGCTCGGGAAATACGTCATATTTGCCGACCGGATACCAGGGTTCGGACGCCATCTCGTCCTCTTCGTTGCGGGCGGCCGGAATGGCGCGGAAATGGCAATCGCTGATGTATTCGATTTCATCGTAATCGTAAAACACCACGCGGCGGTGGCGGGTCACGCCGAAGTTTTTGTACAGCATGTCGCCGGGGAAGATGTTGGCCGCCACCAATTCCTTGATGGCGTTGCCGTACTCTTGCACGCCATGCTCGATGGCGGCGTCGTCATGCTCCCGCTCGGCGTTGGCCAGCCAGATATTGAGCGGCACCATGCGGCGCTCGATATATAAATGGCGCACGATGATTTGGTCCTTGTCTTGCTCGACCAGAGAGGGCGCGAAATGGCGCAATTCGGCCAGCAATTCTTCCGAGAAGCGCGCGCGCGGAAACGCCACGTTCGAGTATTCCAGGGTGTCGGCCATGCGCCCGACCCGGTCGTGGTGCTTGACCAGCAAGTATTTTTCCTTGATCTGGGCGCGGCTGGTTTCCTTGGGCGCCGGGAAAAAATCCTTGATCACCTTGAAGACGTAGGGGAACGAGGGCAGCGCGAACACCAGCATCACCAAGCCGCGGATGCCGGGCGCCACCTCGAAATGATCGGACGAATGCTTCAAGTGTTGCAAGTAATCGCGGTAAAACAGGGTCTTGCCCTGTTTTTGCAAGCCCAGGATGGTGTAAATCTCGCTGCGCGGCTTGCGTGGCAGCAGGCTGCGCAAAAACTGCACATAGGCGGACGGCACCTCCATATCGACCAGGAAATAGGCGCGCGTGAAGGAAAACAGGATGGTGATCTGTTGCTGATCGAATAGCACCGTGTCCAGTATCAATTCGCCATGGCGGTTGTGCAAAATCGGCACCACGAAGGGATAGTCGCGGTTGCCGTTGATGGTCTTGCCGACGATATAAGCGCCCTTGTTGCGGTAAAACAGGCTCGACAAGACTTGGATCTGGTGGTTCGGCTCCAGCTTGTCGCCATCGAACAATTGGCGCAGGCGCGCTTCGACCAGATCGACGTCGCGCTCCAGGTTGGCGAAGGGGCGCTCGAGCTGGAAGTTGGTGACGATGCGCTTCAAGGTGAAATGCAAGCCGTCGCGCACCGGGTAATACACGCGGTAAGTGGGCGCCAACTCCTCGGTTTCGATGTATTCGGTGGACACCACCGGGCGCACGAAGATGAAATCGTTGTGGAAATAGGTGCGGTGCAAGATGTTGCAGCAGACCGAGTTGAAAAACGTTTCGGCCAGCTCCGGCTGCTTGTGGTCGGACAGCATGCCGATGTAGTGGAGCTTGAGTTCGCGCCACACCTCGTCGCTCAAGTCCGACTGTTCGTATTCATCTTCCAGCATCTGCACGCATTCCTGCACGCGCTGGTCGTAATAGCCGATGCGTTCGCGCGCCGCCTGCTGCGCCACGGCCCAGTCGCCGCGCTCGAAGTGTTGCTTGGCGTGTTGACTGGTGCGGCGAAACAAGCGGTAATGCTTGTCGAAGCCGTCGCGGATGGTGCGCGCGATATCGAAGGCGATCTGCGAGCGCAGCAATTTTGGGAACGCAACTTGTGTCATCGTTCGTCTCGCTTGTGAGCCGGCCGGGCCGGCGTGCCATCGCGCCGGCCGCGTCCGGGTGAAGCCGGCGACAAATTAAGCCGTTTCGGCGAACAATTCGCGGCCGATCAGCATGCGCCGGATTTCGCTGGTGCCGGCGCCGATTTCGTACAGCTTGGCGTCGCGCCACAGGCGCCCGGCCGGGTAATCGTTGATGTAGCCGTTGCCGCCCAGCGCCTGGATGGTTTCGCCCGCCATCCAGGTGGCTTTTTCCGCGCTGTATAAAATCGCGCCGGCCGCGTCCTTGCGCAATTGGCGCACCGCTTCCGGGGTGGCGGCCCGGGCGCAAGCCTGGCCCACCGCGTAGACATAGGCCTTGCACGCCATCATGGTCGAATACATATCGGCCAATTTGCCCTGCATCAATTGGAATTCGCCGATGGCTTGCCCGAACTGCTTGCGCTCGTGCACATAGGGTAGCACCACATCCATGCAGGCTTGCATGATGCCGAGCGGGCCGCCCGACAGCACGGTGCGCTCGAAGTCCAGGCCGGACATCAAGACCTTGACACCCTGGCCCAGGCCGCCCAGCACGTTTTCGGCCGGCACCTCGCAATCCTGGAACACCAGCTCGCCCGTGTGCGAGCCGCGCATGCCCAGCTTGTCGAGCTTTTGCGCGACCGAAAAGCCTGTGAAATGTTTTTCGATCAGGAAGGCGGTCATGCCGCGCGCGCCCGCCTCCGGATCGCTCTTGGCATATACCACCAGCACATCGGCGTCGGGGCCGTTGGTGATCCACATCTTGGTGCCGTTCAAGACCCAGCGGTCGCCCTTCCAATCGGCGCGCAAGCTCATGCTCACCACATCGGAGCCGGCGTTCGGTTCCGACATGGCCAGCGCGCCGATGTGCTCACCCGTGATCAGTTTCGGCAGATAGCGGGCTTTTTGTTCGGCGCTGCCGTTGCGCTTGATTTGGTTGACGCACAAGTTCGAGTGCGCGCCATACGACAGGCCGACCGAGGCCGAGGCGCGCGAGATTTCCTCCATCGCGACGATGTGGGCCAAATAGCCCATGCCGGCGCCGCCGTATTGCTCGTCGACGGTGATGCCCAGCAAGCCCAAGCCGCCCATCTTGCGCCACAAATCCATGGGGAACTGATCGGTACGGTCCAGCTCGGCGGCGCGGGGCGCGATTTCGCCAGCGGCGAATTGCTGCACGGTGTCGCGCAGGGCATCGATGTCTTCGCCGTGGTCGAAGCGCAAGCCTGGGAGATGAAACATGTCGTCCTCGTTATTCTGGTTGGCGTGAAGGCTCATCATACGCCGGGATGACGTTAACGTAAACGTCAAGTCGGGCCGCGATCGTCCAGCGCGCTTGAGCGCTAGGGCTTGTCCACCTCGGCCAGCATGCGCCGGCATTCCTCTTCGTGGGCACCGATTTCCGCCAGCGCCACCGCGATATCTTCGCGTTGTTGCTCCAGGGTTTCACGGTGCTGGGCCAGCACGCCCAGGAAGCGGTGCATCTGGGCGCTGGTGTCCTTGGGAGACTCGTACATGTCGACCAGGCTTTTGATCTCGGACAAGGCCAGGCCCAGGCGTTTGCCGCGCAAGGTCAATTTCAAGCGGGTGCGGTCGCGCGGCGTGTAGACCCGGTTGCGCCCGCCGGCTCCCTCGCGGGTGGGACTGAGCAAGCCCTGGTCTTCATAAAAGCGGATGGCGCGGGCGGTGATGTCGAACTCGCGCGCCAATTCGGTGATGGTATAGGTGGGCATCGGATGGGCTGATTTGCTGTGATGAAAGGTGGCGCCGCGCGCGGCGTGAAAGCGGGGCCGCGTTCCGTTTACGTCAACGTCACATGCATTGTAGCGCGCCCGGCGCGATCGGTAGCACCGATCCGCGTTGGAACGGCTGCCGCCGCCGCGCATTTTGTTGTATTTCAGGGCGGCGGATTTTTTTCGCCGTTGTGCGCTAAACGCCTGCGCGCTGTCCTTCGCGCTTTCTTGAAAGCCGTGCCGGGTGGCGCAAAAGGCGGGAAAGCGGGCTATCGTCACGGTTTGGCACGTTTAGCGCCATCGCCGCGCGCGTTTTGAACCGCCTCGGCGGCCCGCGATGGGGGCCGCCATGGCGTTTCATATGAGACAAAGCAAAGCGACTTAGCGAAGGTAGCTGGTATTCTGGTCCCCGCCTACATTATGATGTCGTAGTGTTATCGATGTTGTCTGATTGATCGCGATTATGCACCCACCCCGGGGCTGACGATTTCTCCTTCGCTTACTTTACTCACAATATTTTATTCGGTCCCTTCGGCGGCATTACGTGGGTACAAGGAGGGTAAATTGTTAAATTCAAAAATATTGTTTGTCACGATTGGCTGTGCCGCCATGCAACTGACATTCATGCTTTGACATGAAATAGTGTAACTATGAATTCTTCAAATGAACGCGAAAGTTTTAGCCAACGCCTCCAGCAGGCGCTGAAAAACGCCCACTATTCTCCCGACAGTCCGACCAGGCTGGCGCGCGAATTCAACATCCGTTTCGATGGCAGGCCGATTACAGTCCATGCCGCCCGGAAATGGTTGGTGGGGGAGGCCATTCCGACCCAGGAAAAGTTGCGCATGATCGCACAGTGGCTGGGCGTGCCGGCCGAGTGGCTGCGCTTCGGCGGGGCCGAAACGGCGGCGCCGAGCGGCGAGGCGGGCAACGGTTTATCCCGTTTCGAGTCGGCCGACGTCAAATTAATCGCCGATTTACAACGTCTTGATGAACATCATCGTCAAATTGCACGAGAATTTATTCGCATGCTGGTGCGCGTTAACTACCAAAAGTAACAAAAGGCGGCCCATTGTTAGGCATTTTAGGCAATTTTGCTTAATTTTTCTGTTTGGCGGAATGACCATCTTGGGGCGATATCGTTATCCGGTTATTGCCGCCGTGCAAGGCAAGCGCGGAGGAGCACAAGTTCCAGATAGTTTCTTATTTACAACTTATCGCGCCTGCTTTCCATCCCTTGGAAGACGATGGATGCCGCTTTGCGTTTTGTCAGGCCCACCGCACCCAGCGGAGGCAAAATGGATTGTGCGGGCGCCGTCCCGGGCTAAACCAATCTTTTTGGCAATAATTCTCTGAAGAACAGCGCAAGATCGAATAGTGGCTCATAATCACAGCAGTGTTTGGGCACCAGCCCGCCACTTCAGCCTTGCCACCTACTACGGAGCTTGCATTGAGCCGTCCTATGAAAAGCAATTACAGCAATGTCGCTCAGCTGAAAGATTTGATGACGGTCCCGCCGATGACCGCCGCCCAGCACGCCGAAGTGATGCGCAAGCGTATCGCCCACCGCCGCATGGTCGAGGAAGCGCGGGACTTGAAGAACGCCAGCGGGATTCAGTTCGAGAAACGCTGAGCGGCGCGCGGCGGGTACGCGGCGGCCAAGCCGCTGCGGGGCCGGTGCGGCCGCCCGCGATCAACCGCCTCGTATCACGCTTCCGGGGCCGTCTTTGCCAACTTCAGCCCGCCCCAGCGCGGCGCCATCGCGTGGTCGATGTCAAACAAGTCCAGCACCCGTCCCAGGGTGTGGTCGACCATTTCTTCGATGCTCTCGGGGTGGTGGTAAAAACTCGGTAGCGGCGGGAAAATGATGCCGCCCATCTCGGTGACGGCCGTCATATTGCGCAGATGCGCCAGATTGAACGGCGTCTCGCGCACCATCAGCACCAGCCGTCGGCGCTCCTTGAGCACCACATCGGCCGCGCGCGCGATCAAATTGTCGGACAAGCCGTGGGCCACCGAGGCCAGCGTTTTCATCGAGCACGGCGCGATCACCATGCCATCCGACTGGAAAGAACCGCTGGCGATGGCGGCGCCCACGTCGCGCGCCTTATGCACCACGTCGGCCAGGGCTTCCACTTGGCCGCGTTGCAAGCCGGTTTCTTGATGCAGGGTCAGCAGGGCGGCGTCGGACAGGATCAAGTGTGTCTCGACCCCGGCCGTGGCGCCCAGCTGTCGCAACAGGCGCACGCCATACACGGCGCCGGTGGCGCCGGTGATGGCGACGATCAAACGCGACGGCCGGGGCGGCCGCCGTTCTTGCTCAGGCATCGATCAGGGTCTTGAGCTCGCCCGACTCGAACATTTCGTTCATGATGTCGGAACCGCCGATGAATTCGCCCTTGACGTAGAGCTGGGGAATGGTCGGCCAGTTCGAGTAATCCTTGATGCCTTGGCGCACTTCCGGATCGTCCAGCACGTTCACGGTGGCGATATTGTCCACGCCGCAAGCCTTCAGGATCTGGATCGCGCGTCCGGAAAAGCCGCATTGGGGGAATTGGGCGGTGCCCTTCATGAATAGCACGACCGGCGTGCTCGTCACGGTTTCTTTGATCCAGGTTTGTACGTCGCTCATGGCTGCCTCGGTGGGAAATGAAAAGATGGCGCCATTTTATAAGAAAACCGGGCCGCCGGTACGCCGGACTCGCGCCGGCGCGACAGCTTGACGAGCCGGCAGGGCGCCACGCCCGCGCGCGATGGCGTGCCCTGCCATGACGCGGGCCGGGCCCGCGTCATGGCAGGCCGCACCGCGCCGCTTAGCCGCGCAGCTTGGCGAAGGCGGCGGCCATGCTGCCGCCCGCCGCCGGCGCCGGTGCTTGACGCTGCTGATGCTGCGACAATTGTTTGCGGTCATTGCGGTCGGCGCGCTGCTCGGGTTTAGCGCCCGGCTGCGGCGCGCTGTCGGTCAGGCGCATGGTCAGGGCGATGCGCTTGCGTTTTTCATCGATTTCCAACACTTTCACGCGCACCACCTGCCCGGCCTTGACCACTGAGTGCGGGTCTTTGACGAAGGTGCTCGATAAAGCCGAGATATGCACCAAACCGTCTTGATGCACACCGATGTCCACAAAAGCGCCGAAGGCGGCCACGTTGGTGACCACCCCTTCCAAAATCATGTCCGGGCGCAAATCACGGATTTCCTCCACCCCTTCCTTGAAGGTGGCGGTGGTGAATTCCGGACGCGGATCGCGGCCCGGTTTTTCCAATTCCTTGATGATGTCGCTGATGGTTGGCACGCCGAATTTCTCATCGGCATACTTGGCCGGGTTGAGCGTCTTCAGCAGCGCGCCTTCGCCGATCACGGCCTTGATCTCTTTCTTGATATCGGCCAGGATCTTTTCCACCACCGGATACGATTCCGGATGCACCGCCGAGGCGTCCA
The DNA here is from genome assembly GCA_043787615.1 of Janthinobacterium sp. Taxonomy (GTDB): domain Bacteria; phylum Pseudomonadota; class Gammaproteobacteria; order Burkholderiales; family Burkholderiaceae_D; genus Janthinobacterium. Next base: position 19,084 of record JAYVUV010000133.1, read on the forward strand.
GTGGATTGTCGCCGCCCATCACGCGCAAGAAACCGGCGGCTTGCTCGAAGGTCTTCTCACCCAGGCGCGGCACCGCTTTCAAGGCCGCGCGCGAGGTGAACGCGCCCTTCAAGTCACGGTGGCTGACGATGCTTTGCGCCACGCTCGCCGACAAGCCCGAGACGCGCGCCAGCAGCGGCGCCGAAGCCGTGTTGACATCGACCCCGACCGCGTTGACGCAATCCTCCACCACGGCGTCCAGCGAGCGCGCCAGCTGGGTTTGGCTGACATCGTGCTGGTACTGGCCGACCCCGATCGATTTCGGGTCGATCTTGACCAGTTCGGCCAAGGGATCTTGCAGGCGGCGCGCGATCGACACCGCGCCGCGCAGCGACACATCCATGTCGGGCAATTCGCGCGAGGCGAACTCGGACGCCGAATACACCGAAGCGCCCGCCTCCGACACCACGATCTTGGTCAACTTCAATTCCGGGCGCGCCTTGATCAAGTCCTGGGCCAGCTTGTCGGTTTCGCGCGAGGCGGTGCCGTTGCCGATCGAAATGAGCGATACATTGTGGCGCGCCGCCAGCTGGGCCAGCAGATGCAGCGAGCCGTCCCAGTCGTTGCGCGGTTGATGCGGGTAGATCACGGCCGTATCCATCACTTTGCCGGTGGCGTCGACCACCGCCACCTTGACCCCGGTGCGCAGGCCCGGGTCCAGGCCCATGGTGGCGCGCGGGCCGGCTGGCGCGGCCAGCAGCAAGGACTTCAAATTGGTGGCGAACACATTGATGGCGTCTTGCTCGGCACGTTCGCGCAGCGCGCCCATCAGTTCCGTTTCCAGATGCATGAAACTTTTCACCCGCCAAGTCCAGCGCGCCGTGTCGGCCAGCCATTTGTCGGCGGCCCGGCCCAGTTGCTTGATGCCGAAACGGGCCGCGATCCGTCCCTCGCAGGGATTGTGGGGCGCGTCCCACTTTGGTTTTTCGGCTTCCGTGTCGAGCCGCAGGATGACGTCGAGCATGCCTTCGCGCCGGCCGCGCAGCAGCGCCAGCGCGCGGTGCGAGGGCACGGTGCCGATGGTTTCCGAATAATCGAAGTAATCGGCGAACTTTTCACCCTCGTCCTGCTTGCCTTCCACCACTTTGGACTCAACTATGCCATGTTCCTGCACATATTCGCGCAGGCTGTGCAACAAAGTAGCGTCCTCGGCGAAGCGTTCCATCAGGATTTGACGCGCGCCGTCGAGCGCCGCCTTGTTGTCGGTCACGCCAGGATTGTTGCCGTCGTCGGTGGTGAAGGCCGCGCGCAAATACTTGGCCGCCTCGGTTTCCGGCGCCAGGGTGGGGTTGGCTAGCAAATCGTCGGCCAGCGGCGCCAGGCCCGCCTCGATGGCGATCTGGGCCTTGGTGCGGCGCTTTTGCTTGTACGGCAGGTACAAGTCTTCCAGGCGGGTCTTGTCCTCGGCGTGCATGACCGCTTCCAGCAGGGCCGGGGTCATCTTGTTTTGTTCGGTGATCGAGGCCACGATGGCGGCGCGGCGCTCCTCCAGCTCGCGCAGGTAGCGCAGGCGTTCTTCCAGCAGGCGCAGCTGAATATCGTCCAGGCCGCCTGTGGCTTCCTTGCGGTAACGCGCGATGAAGGGCACAGTAGCGCCTTCGTCGAGCAGGGCGATGGCGGCGGCGACCTGAACCGGCTTGGCGGCCAGTTCCAGGGCAAGACGTTGTTCGATAGAGGGCAACATTGGCTTCATTCCAGAGCGGTCAAGCCCGGAATGATACGCAATCGGGGCGATTGCGCCAGTCTTGACAGGGCAAATGGACTGTGCAGGGCCGACCGCAATGATATTGAATAAACCACAAAGCCCCGTATGGCGGATAATATTGCCTGTGGCAGATTTTATGACCGCTTGAGAAACCGCTTCCGAACTAATTTTTACCCGATAATGCGCACAATGGATTTGACCCGCGACGAGATCAGTGAAACCCGGGCCGCCCCGGCCAGTCCGGCCCCGGCCCTGCCCTATGCCGTGGCCACCTGGCTGCAACGGGTGGACGCGGCCGCGCATCCGAAAGCCAGCCTGAGCACGGCCGAGCCCGATCCCAAGAACCAGTACCGGCTGATCTATGTGCTGGCGCCCACCAGCGGCGGCCGCCACGTGGCGCTGTGCCTGTACAAGGCGCGCCTGCGCGCCAACGGCGACGTGGCGGCGGCGACCCCGGTGAGTGAAGTGTTTTCGCTGCTGTCGGCGCCGCCGCCCTTTCTGTTGCCCGCCGACGAAGACTTGGTGCGCTTTTTCGTGGCCATGCGCAGCGGCCAGAATTCCCAGACCGGCAGCGCCACCGAGCCGAAAGGCAAAATCGGCGCGGCCTTGCTGCACATGCTGGCCGAGCAGGGCAAATTGCTGTGGGCGAATTCCTGGGCCGATGTTGGCAACGGCCTGGTGTACCCGCTCCAGGTCGGCCCGCTGCGCCAGGCCAATCTGGTGTGGCGCGAGGAAGGCAAGCATATGCGGCTGGGCTGGCAAGTCGCGCCGCCCGAGGGTGCCAGCCACCATGGCGCCGACCAGATCGACTACATGCTGCCGACCGATCCGCCTTGGTATATCGACAACTTGTCCTGCGGCGTGCTGCAATTGAACCAGGGCGGCGCCGAGATCGGCCTGGCCGAATTGCAGGCGCTGGTGGCGCAAGCGCCGTTGCTCAATCCCAACGACAAGGTGCGGGTCTCGCAATTGCTGTTGGCGCATGGCTTGCAACACTTGCTGCCGTTGCCGCAACCCTTGCCGCAACGCTTGCTCGGCGATGTTCCGGCCCAGCCCGTGCTGTTGCTCGACAGCGCCCTGCTGGCCGAGGGCGCCAACCAGCGCTGGCACGACTTCGCCGTGCTGTCGTATTTATATGACGGCGAACGGGTCGCCTTCGATCCGGCCCAGCGCGTGGTGCGCCAGCGCGGCGACGTGACCGAAATCATCCAGCGCGACGGCGAGGCGGAAGCGGCCGCCATGAGCGCCTTGCAGGAATTGGGCTTCGGCAAGCCGGCGGCCGCCCCGCTGAACGGGGTCAAGGGTGCTTTGTTGCTGCCCGGCCAAGCCGACTGGCTGCGCTTCGCCGACGGCGGCATCGAGGCGCTCGAAGCGCGGGGCTGGCGGATCGAAAAATCGGCCAAGTACCGCTACGACGTGGCCGAAGTGGAAGATTGGTACGCCGAGGTCGACGACCAGGCGCCCGACAGTAATAAAGCCTGGTTCGAGCTGGAACTGGGCATCGTGGTCAACCAGACCCGGGTGCCGCTGCTGCCCGTGCTGGTGCAATTGATACGCAACGCGCCCAACGATTTCAACCCGAAAAACATGGATGGCCACGCGCCCGCCGACCACATGCTGGCCACCCTGCCGGACGGGGTGCGGGTGGCCTTGCCGTGGGGACGTGTCAAGCCCATCCTGAGCACCCTGGGCGAGTTGTATTTCAGCGACAAAATCAAGAACGTGTTGCGCATGTCGACCCTGGACGCGGCCCGCCTGGACGAACTGGCGCGCGGCCTGTCCTTGCGCTGGCATGGCGGCGAGCAATTGCGTGAAATGGGCCGCAAGCTGAACGCCTTCGGGGCGGTGCAAAAAGTGGCGACCCCGGCCGGGCTGCAAGCGACCCTGCGCGATTACCAGGCCGACGGGCTGGCCTGGATGCAATTTCTGCGCGACCACGACCTGGCCGGTATCTTGGCCGACGACATGGGCCTGGGCAAGACGGTGCAAACCCTGGCCCACATCTTGATCGAAAAAGAAGCGGGCCGGCTGACCAATCCGGCCCTGGTGATCGCGCCGACCAGCTTGATGGGCAACTGGCAGGACGAGGCGGCCCGCTTCGCGCCCGGCCTGCGCGTGTTGCTGCTGCAAGGTAAGGACCGGCTGCAACAGTTCGACCAGATCGAGCAAGTCGACCTGGTGTTGACCACTTACGCCTTGTTGCCGCGCGACGAGGAAAAGCTGCGCGAGCACGACTTCCATCTGGTCATCCTGGACGAATCGCACTACATCAAAAATACGCGTTCCAAGGCGGCCCAGAGCGCCGGCCTGTTGCGCGCGCGCCATCGCCTGTGTCTATCCGGCACTCCGCTGGAAAACCATCTGGGCGAGCTGTGGTCGCAATTCCACTTCCTGCTGCCGGGACTGCTGGGCGACGAAAAGGGCTTCAACAGCCAGTTCCGCCATCCGATCGAGCGGCAGGACGACCCGCTGCGGCGCAGCCTGCTGAACCGCCGCATCAAGCCCTTCCTGCTGCGCCGCACCAAGGACAGCGTCGCCAAGGAGTTGCCGCCGAAGACGGAAATGGTGCGCAAGGTCGAGCTGACCGGCGCCCAGCGCGACCTGTACGAGACGGTGCGCCTGGCGATGGACCAGAAGGTGCGCGAGGAGATCGACCGCAAGGGCGTGGCGCGCAGCCAGATCGTCATCCTCGAGGCCCTGCTCAAGCTGCGCCAGGTGTGCTGCGACCCGCGCCTGGTGAAGTCGCTGCCGG
>JAYVUV010000134.1:0-7551 GCA_043787615.1 Janthinobacterium sp.
GCATCTGTAGGCCGTCGACTTTGCGCACCCCACGGCCAGGGCACACCAGCGTGGTCACCTGCTCCGCATTTTGCCAGCCATGACTGCTGGCCTGCTCGAAGAGGCAGATTCCCAACTGATAGTCGGGCAACTGGGGTAAGCCGGTCTGGGCTGCGGCCGGAAATACCGCGCCGCAAGCGAGCAGCACGGTTGCCAGACGCAGGCGCGGAAACAATCGTATCAATCTCATCAATCATCCTCAAGGTTGGGTACCCGCCAACGCGGCGAACGCACGCGCCTTCATCCCACCGTCACAAAACATTGACCAAATGGAAACACTCCGGGCAGCGCAGTATAGCCACCGGAGATCACCCCGGCAATGGATGAGTAGAGGAAGAACGAGTGTAATGTGAAAAACAACAATCGGCATGCCGGACTTGACAAGCGGCGCGGGAAGCGCCGGGGACGCGAGCGGGAGTGGCACATCGTTTAGCTGCCTCCCGTCCCACCGATTAAAACCGATTTATTCTTGGGAGGCGGCCGAAGACGGACGGGGCGCACGCCCCGGCCCGGATACCGAAGCCGACGGAATTTTAAAACGTTTCTCCAGCAAAGTATCCCGGGTTGCGTGGTAAGCGGCGGTCTCCGCCCGGATTGGCCCGGTTCCGTTGTGGCGCGTCCAGTCCATCACCTACTCAACTTTATTTTGCCTGGAGAGCGAATAGGCCAACGCGCCGACATCACGCGCGATCGGCGTTCCGGCGCTTACGCGTCCAGCGCGCCGCGAATGCCGGCGACAAACGCGCGCACCGCCTCGGCCGCGCCGCCCTCGGGCGCGTTTTCGATTTCCTCGATGATGCGGCTGCCGATCACCACGGCGTCGGCCACTTCGGCCACCGCGCGCGCGGTGGCGCCGTCGCGGATGCCGAAGCCGACCCCGATCGGCAGCTTGACCAGCTTGCGGATCGTCGTCAGGCGCTCGGCCACTTCCACCGTGTCGATATGACCGGCGCCGGTGACGCCCTTGAGCGAGACGTAATAGCTAAAGCCGGCGCCCACCTCGGCCACCTGGGCGATGCGTTCCGGGCTGGACGTCGGCGCCAGCAGAAAAATCACATCGAGCCCGCCGGCGCGCATGGCGGCGGCGAAGTCGCGGCATTCCTCGGGCGGATAATCGACCACGATGGCGCCATCGGCGCCGGCCTGTTTGGCCCCGGCGATGAAGGCGGCCGTGCCCATGCGCTCGATCGGATTGGCGTAACCCATCACCACCACCGGGGTGTGGCTATTCGTGGCGCGAAATTGGCGTATATACTCAAACACATCTTTCACGCTCACGCCGAAGGCCAGCGCCCGTTCGCAAGCGCGCTGGATCACGGGACCCTCGGCCATCGGGTCGGAAAACGGCACCCCCAGTTCCAGGATGTCGGCGCCGCCCTCGACCAGGGCGTGCATCAGCGGCACGGTCGACGCGGGCGAAGGATCGCCGGCCGTGATGAAGGTGATCAGGGCGGTTTTGTTGCGGGCCTTGAGGGCCTCGAATGTGGCGGAAATCATGGACATGGCGGCTCGATTTTATAAGTGATAGCGGTGGATGCGGCGAACCCGGCGCCGTCAACACGGCGCCGGGCAAGGCGGAGGACGCGAACAGCCTTAGCTGAAGTCGAGCCCCAGGCGTTGGGCCACCGTGTGCATGTCCTTGTCGCCGCGCCCCGATAGATTGGCGAGAACGATCCGGTCTTTCGGCAAGGTGGCGGCCAGCTTGGCGGCATAGGCCAGCGCGTGCGACGATTCCAGCGCCGGAATGATGCCTTCGATGTGGCAGCATTGATGGAAGGCGGCCAGCGCCTCCTCGTCGGTGATGGTCACGTATTGCGCCCGGCCGCTATCTTTGAGCCAGGCGTGTTCCGGTCCCACGCCCGGGTAATCGAGTCCGGCCGACACGGAATGGGTTTCGATGATCTGGCCGTTTTCATCTTGCAGCAGATAGGTGCGGTTGCCATGCAATACGCCAGGGAAGCCGGCCGTCAGCGCGGCCGCGTGCTTGCCGGTTTCCATGCCCTCTCCGGCCGGCTCGACGCCGATCAGCCGCACCTCCTTCTGGTCGATATAGGGATAAAAAATCCCCATCGCGTTCGAGCCGCCGCCCACGCAAGCGACCACGCAGTCGGGCTGGCGCCCCGTCATCTCCGGCATCTGCACCAGGCATTCCTCGCCGATCACGGACTGGAAATCGCGCACCATCATCGGATACGGGTGCGGGCCGGCCACGGTGCCGATGATGTAAAAGGTGTTTTCGATATTGGTGACCCAGTCGCGCATGGCTTCGTTGAGCGCGTCCTTCAAGGTTTTCGAGCCCGATTCCACCGGCACCACGGTGGCGCCCAGCAGTTTCATGCGGTACACGTTCTGGGCTTGGCGCTTGACGTCCTCGCTACCCATGTAGACCACGCATTCCAGGCCGAAGCGGGCGCAGATGGTGGCCGTGGCCACCCCGTGCTGGCCGGCGCCGGTCTCGGCGATGACGCGCGGCTTGCCCATGCGCTTGGCCAGCAGGGCCTGGCCGATCACGTTGTTGATCTTGTGGGCGCCGGTATGGTTCAAGTCTTCGCGCTTGAAGTAGATCTGGGCGCCGCCGGCCAGCTCGGACCAGCGCTTGGCGTGGTAAATCGGCGAGGGACGGCCGACGAAATGCTTCAATTCGTAGCGGTATTCGTCCAAAAAGGCCGGGTCCTCACGGTAATGGGCGTAGGCGGCGTTCAACTCGGCCAGGGCGAAGCTGAGCGTTTCGGCGACGAAGGAACCGCCGTAAGGGCCGAAATGGCCGCGTGCGTCGGGCAATTGGTAATCGGTGGCGTGGAACAATGCGGCGGCGGGGCCGCGTTCGGGCAAGGCTGTCATGGGGAGACTCTCAATCTGAAATGGCGTCGGCGGCGCGCACGGCCCGCACGAAGGCGGCGATCGCGCGCGCGTCCTTGATGCCCTTGGACGCTTCGACGCCACTGCTGACGTCGACCGCGTAAGGGCGAACACGTACCACCGCGTCAGTCGCGTTGTGTACGCTCAAGCCACCACTTAAAACGACCCGAGGCGCGAGTTCTTTTGGAATGAGAGACCAATCAAATACCTTTCCTGCGCCGCCGTAGGCTTCGACATGGGTGTCGAGCAAGAGGCCGGTGAAACGCCGGCTGGCGGCACGGTAGCGCTGTTCGTATTCTAGCAAATCGGCGCCGCGCGTGTCGGTTTTGATGCGCGCCACTTGCACGAAGGGACGCGCCACGCCGTCGGCCAGCGCGGCGGCCTGGGCGGCGCTCTCGTCGCCGTGAAATTGCAGCAGGCCCAAGGGGGCGACGCGGCACACATCAAGCAGCTCGGTCAGGCCGGCGTTGACGAACAGGCCGACCGTGGTGACGTAGGGCGGCACGGCCGCGATCAACTCGGCGGCCCGCTCGGGGCGCACGTAGCGCGGGCTGGGCGGGTAAAACACGAAACCGAGCGCGTCCACGCCGGCGGCCACCGCCGCCGCGATATCTTCCACACGGGTCAAGCCACAAATTTTGATGCGGGTGCGTTGCATGGTCTGTCTCGCTGAGGGGTCGCGCCGGGCGCGTTAAAACCAGGGCGGCGCGCTGCTTTCTTGCGGCAAGCCCCACTTGGGATCGTAGTCGATCTTGGCCAGATACAGGCCGTCGGGCATGAAGGTGGGCGCGGCCACGGCGCGGTCGCGCCCGGCGAGCACCTCGCCCAGCCACGCCGGCGGCTGGCGGCCGTTGCCGATGTAGATCAAACATCCCACCAGATTGCGCACCATGTGGTGCAAAAACGCGTTGGCGCGAATGGTGAAGACGATCAACTCGCCACGCCGCTCGATGCCGATTTCGTGCATCAGCTTGAACGGCGACTTGGCTTGGCATTGCGAGGAGCGAAAGGCGCTGAAGTCGTGCCAGCCCAGCAAGGGCGCCACGGCGTCGCGCATGCGTGCGATGTCGAGCGGCCGGAAACTGAAGCCCGCGCGCCCGTGCAACAGCGGCGCGCGGGTCGAATGGTTGTACAGCAGGTAATGGTAGGTGCGGGCGCGCGCGCTGAAGCGGGCGTGGAATTCTTGTTCGGGGTCGGGCGCCACTTCGCAGGCCCAGCGCACGGCGATGGAGTCCGGCAAGAAGGCGTTGACGCCGCGCACCCAGGCGTGGGTGTCGCGGGTCAGGTCGGTGTCGAAGTGGATGACTTGTTCCAGCGCGTGGACGCCGGTGTCGGTGCGCCCGGCGCAGGTGGTGGCCAGGGCAACCCGGCCAAACCGTTCCAGCGCCGCTTCCAGCTGGTCTTGCACGGTATGGCCGCCGGCTTGTTTCTGGTAGCCATGCCAGGCGGTGCCGTCGTACTGCACACCTAATGCGATGCGTTTCAAGTGCTGCCTTTTGTTAAGCGGGGTCGGCGTATTATATGGCAACGGCGTGCGCGTGGCGGCACGCCGTCCCCATCCGCCTTCGCTTAGCCCAGCAAGGCCCGCATCGAATGGGCTTTCGCCACTTGGGCGTCGCTGCCGCCCTTGACCACTTCGTCGATCAACTCGCGCGCGCCTTCCTTGTCGCCGATTTCCTGGTAGGCGATGGCCAAATCGAGTTTGGTGTCCATTTCCATGTGGATGGCCGACAAGGGATCGTCGACGCCGGCCGCCGCAGCGGCGTGCACCGGGGCCGGAGCAGGAGCAGGAGCCGGGCTGAGGTGCGACTGCGCCTCGGCCATTTCCAGGTCCAGATCGATGGCCGACAAGTCGAACTCGGGCGCCGCCGCCGGAGCCGGAGCGACGTGAACCGGCTCCGATGCCGGTGCCGGCGTGGCGGTCTTGGCGAAGAAGTCGTCGGCCGACAACTCCGATTCAACCACCACGCTGTGGGCCGGCTCTTCCGGCAAGTCAAAGCTCATCAGATCGAGATCGTCGGCCGGTGCCGCTTTCGGCGCCACATGCTCCGAAGGCAAGTCCAGATTGAAATCCATGCCGGCATCGGACTCGACCGCTTTCGCGCTCGGCGCAGACGGCGCGGCGGGCGCGGCCGATTCGAACGGCAGATCGAAGGCCATGTCGAGCGGGTCGGCGGCCGGCGCGGCGGCCGGTTTCGGCGCCTCGGCCACCGGTTTGGCGGGCGCGGCGTGCTCGTCGTTCAAACCACCCAGATCGAAGTCGAGGAAGTTTTCCTCGGCCAGCACGGCCGTGACCGGCGCCGGCGCGGCGGCGGCCGGCGCGGCAGCGGCCGGCGCGGCATGCACGACAGGAGCCGGGCTCGGCACCGCGGTGTGCTGCGGCACCAGATCGGCGGGGGCGACAAAATCATCCAACGCGAAGTGGTCGGCATCGGCGCCGCCTTGGCTCAGATCGAAATCGAGCACGGACGCTGGCGCCGATCCCACAGTCGGCGCCGCCGTATTAAAATCCGACGCCCCGCCTTTTCCGAGACGCACTTCAGGACTGATGGTGGTGGCGCTGTTGGCGTACAGCGGGTTGAGCGCGTCCACCGTCAAGCCCAACGCGGCCGCTTGCGCCCATTCGTTGCCGCTGCCCTTGGTCATGCTGTAGAGCTCGCCGGCCTGGATTTCGAACGAGCGGCTATCTTTGCGCGCGGCATAGATTTCCAGCAGTTTCAAGCGCACCGGATGGCGGTCCGGATGGGTGCGCAAGGCTTCCTTGAGAATTTCTTCCGCCTGGGCGTCGCGGCCGTAGGCGATGTACACGTCGGCTTCGGCGACCGGATCGACTTCGTTGGTGTCGAGCTGGCTGGCCGATGGCGTGAAATTCGAATTGAACACGCTATTGTTGGTATCGACGCTCTGGCCGCCCGTTTCGGCGAACAGCGAATGGGCCTGGGTGCCCGGATCGCCCAAAATGCTGGTGTCGCCGGTCGGCAAGGCATTCTTGCGGCGACGCGAGACGATCAAGGCGCCCGCGCCGGCCAACAGCACACCCAGCGCGATGGCGATGGTGGTGATGTTTTCCGACAAGGTGTCCATCATCGACGGCGCCACCACCGGCAACGGCTTGGCCACCACCGGTTTTGGTTTCGGCGGCGGGGCCGGTTCGGCCGGCGGCGCCTCGGCCACCACGGGAGCGGCTGGAGCGGCCGGGGCGGCAGCTTCCGGAGCCGGCGCGGCGGGCGGCGGCGTCACGGCCGGGGCCGGGGTCGCCACCGGAGCCGGGGTCGGCGCGGGAGCCGGAGCCGGGACGGCTGCCGGCGCCGGAGCGGAAGCGGCGGCCGACGCGGCCGGTTTCTTCTGGCCGGCCAGGGTTTTATTCTTGACCGCCATCAGATTTTCAAGATCGTTGACGTTCTTTTCCAATTCTTTCACGCGCGAAGCGGCTTCGGCGACTTGCTTTTCCTTGGCGATCTTCTCTTCCACGCTGGCGTTGGCGGTGGCGCCGGCGTTGGAAGCGCCGCCAGTGGCTTTCGACAGCTTGAGCTGGTCCTTCGATTCATTGGCCGGGGTGGCGCGTTCGGCCACCTTGGCGGTGATCTTGCCGGCCGCGCTTTGGCTCGCTTCGGACGACTTCGACGGGGCGGCCACGGCCACCTGGCCGGCCAGCTTGTTGCGGTAGGCGGCGAAGTCGGCGGCATGCGCCACCACCACGCCCTTGGCCTCGGCCGGGGCGGTCGCGCCCAGCGCGGCGGCGTCCGGCACCGTCAAAATCTGGCCGGAACGCAAGCGGTTCATATTGTTGCCGACAAACGCGTCCGGATTGGCGCGGTACAGCGCCACCAGCATCACGTCCAGCGACACCTCGGTCGGTTTCAACTGGCCGGCGATGCGGCCCAGGTTGTCGCCCGACTTGACCTTGTAATCGCCGGCCTCGCCCTTGGGCGCCTTCTCGGCTTTATCGGCCTTGTCGGCCACCGGCTTGTCGGCGGCCGCTTGTTTTTCCGCCGCCGGCGCGTTTTTGCCGCCACGGCCCGGCTTGGCGCCAGTCGGCGCGGCCACGGCCGCTGTGCTCACGCCGCCCGGGGTGATCGCGGCCGGCTTGGCCGCGCTCGCGGCACGCACAGGCGCATCGGCCGGCGCGGCGACCTGGGCCGGCTGGTTCTGGCGCATTTCGGCCGGATCGAGCAGGAAGGTGTATTCGCGCACCAGACGGCCGCTATTCCAATTCAACTCCAGCAGCATGTCGACGAACGGTTCGTTGACCGGTTGCGAGGAAGCGATGCGGATGAATTGACGCCCGCCGCGTTGCTCGACCGTGAAATGGAGCGACAACAGGGTGGGATTGAAATCGATATTGGCCGCCTTGAACGCATCCGCGGGCGCCAGTTTCGCAACCAGCGCAGCGGCTTCTTCGTTCGATACCGAGGTCAATTCGATTTCGGCGCGCAGCGGCTGGCCCAAAGAGGACAGGACGGTCAGCTTGCCGAGCCCGGCGGCATGGGCCGCCGGGGACAATAAGACGGCACAAGCGACGGCGCTCGTGAGGGTTTTCAACGCGGAGGAGACGATCCTGGGGCGATTGTTTACATGCATATTTGGCGGCATCTTGGTTGACGGGGGAAACGAATAGTTTCCCAGAAGTCTCAACATATCATCATGGGGAGG
>JAYVUV010000135.1:0-4210 GCA_043787615.1 Janthinobacterium sp.
GCCGCGCGCGGCGCGCTGAAGGTGGGCGAGACCTACAACGTGGCTCTGCGCATGGGCATGGACCGCGACTATCTGCCGAAACCGATCCAGGTGAACGCCTTCAACAACAGCGATTGGCGCCTGTCGTCGAACACCAAGTCCTTCCTCTACAAGGCGGAGTGAGTGAGCCAGGCTTTGCGCTATCTGCTGGTGGTGGGCGGCGGCGTGGTCAGCATCCTGTTGTTCCTGCTGGCCTCGGCCTCCGACAATAGCCGTTTTTTCGATCAATACTATTCCTGGCTGCTGGGCTTGAACGCGGCGGTGGCCGTCTCGCTGCTGCTGTTGGTGGGGGTGTCGCTGGCGCGTTTGTATGTGCGCTACAAAAGCGGCAAGTTCGGCTCCAAGCTGATGACCCGCCTGGTGCTGCTGTTCGCCGGCATCGGCATCCTGCCCGGCCTGGTGATTTTCCTGGTGTCGGTGCAGTTCGTGTCGCATTCGATCGAATCGTGGTTCAACGTGCCAATCGAGACGGCGCTCGAATCGGGCTTGAACCTGGGCCGGGCCGGGCTGGACGCGGCGCTGGCCGACTTGACCCAGCAAGCGCGCAAGGCGGTCGGCGAGCTGGCCGCGAGCGAGCCGGAGGCCGGGCGCGCCGTCTTGCCCGAGCTGCTGCAACGGGGCAGCGGCATGCAAAGCGCCTTGCTGCTGGACCAGGGCGGCGGCTTGATCGCCAGCGCCGTCGCCACGCCGAACCGCAAATTGAGCGCCGACCTGCCCACCGCCGCCATGATGGAGCAAGCGGCCACGCCGGCCGGCTACGGCGCGCCCGAGGGCGGGGTCGAGATCCGCGACGACGCCAAGGATTCCGGCGGCGGGGTCGGCTTGCAGGGGCCGGCGCTGGCCGAGCCGCCGGTGGGCTTGCGCCTGCGCGTGCTGCTGCCGATACCGGACGCGCCGCGCGCCAACGGCCAGTTGCCGCCGCCCCGCTATCTGCAATTGCTGCAATCGGTGCCGCCCAGCCTGGCCGCCAACGCCGAGGTGCTGCGCAACGCCTACAGCGTCTACAACTCGCGCAACCTGGCCCGGGTCGGCTTGCGCAAGATGTATATCGAGACGCTGACCTTGACGCTGCTGCTGGCCATCTTCGGCGCCATCGCCAGCGCCTTTCTGATCGCCGGCAACCTGGCCCAGCCGCTGCTGCTGCTGGCCGAAGGCACGCGCGCGGTGGCCGAGGGCGACCTGTCGCCGCGCCCCATCGTCGCCTCCAAGGACGAGCTGGGCACGCTGACGCAATCGTTCAACACCATGACGCGCCAATTGTTCGAGGCGCGCAGCGCGGTCGAGCGCAACCGCGCCGCCCTGCAAAACGCCAAGGCCCATCTGGAATCGGTGCTGGCCAATATGTCGGCCGGGGTGATGGTGCTCGATGGCGAGTTCAAGGTGGTCACCTGCAACGAGTCGGTCGAGCGCATCTTGCAGCGGGCCGGGGTGGCCATGCTCGGCCTGTCGCTGGCCAAGGTGGAGGGCTTGCAGGAATTCGGCGCCGCCGTGATCAGCGCGTTCTCGGCCCAAAGCGCGCAATCGGCGGCCGGGCGCAATCTGCATCGCCTGCACTGGCAGCGCCAGATCGAAATTCCGCGCCGCGGCACCCACGCCGAGGAAAACGACTTGACCCTGCTCACGCGCGGTTCGCGCTTGCCGCTCGACAGCGGCACCGGCTATATCGTGGTGTTCGACGATATCTCCGACGTGATCTCGGCCCAGCGCTCGATCGCCTGGGGCGAGGTGGCGCGCCGCCTGGCGCACGAGATCAAAAATCCGCTCACCCCGATCCAGTTGTCGGCCGAACGCTTGCAGATGAAGTTGGAAGGCAAGTTGAGCGGCCCGGACATGGAGTTACTCAACAAAAGCACCGGCACCATCGTCAACCAGGTGGCGGCCATGAAGCGCATGGTGGACGACTTCCGCGACTACGCGCGCACCCCGCCGGCCGTGCTGGAGCCGCTGGACTTGAACCAGTTGATCGAGGAAATCCTGCATTTGTATCTGAACGGCGACAGTGGCGACATCATTCATCCGTCGCTCGCGCCCGGTTTGCCGCTGGTGATGGGCGACCAAACCCAGCTGCGCCAAGTGCTGCACAACCTGCTGCAAAACGCCCAGGACGCGATGGCCGAGCAGCAGGTCGGCGCGGCCCATCCGCGCATCGACGTGACCAGCGAGGCGATCCATTATCGTAGCGCGGACGGCGGCGTGAACACGGCGGTGCGCGTCGCCATCAGCGATAACGGCCCCGGTTTCGCGCCCAAAATCCTGGCCCGCGCGTTCGAGCCTTACGTCACTTCCAAGGCGCGCGGCACCGGTTTGGGACTGCCCATGGTAAAGAAAATAATCGACGAGCACGGAGGCCGAATCGATATCGAGAATCGGGTCGACGGAAGTGGCGCTTCGGTCGTCATTTTACTGTTAAAGTTAGCACCGGTTACTCTCGCCTAACGGCCGAAACACTATAAAATCATAGCTGTACAGGAGGGCGCAAGCATATGTGCCTCGGAGACGGCGAAATGAGGGAAGGCAAGGATAGATGGCAAACATTCTCGTAGTGGATGATGAAATGGGGATACGCGAGTTACTCTCCGAAATTCTGGGAGACGAGGGACACGCGATCACACTCGCCGAAAACGCGCAGCAAGCGCGCGAGGCTCGCGCGGCCGGCGCGCCCGACCTGGTCTTGCTCGATATCTGGATGCCCGACACCGACGGCGTCACCCTGCTCAAGGAATGGCAGCGCGACGGCTTGCTGACCATGCCGGTGATTATGATGTCGGGCCACGCCACCATCGACACGGCGGTCGAAGCGACCCGCATCGGCGCCATGAACTTCCTGGAAAAACCGATCGCCCTGCAAAAACTGCTCAAGGCCGTGCAGCAGGGTTTGACGCGGGCGCAGGAAGCGGTGCGCGCGCCGGTCCTGGCGCCCCGTCCGGCCCAGCCGCACATGGAGGAGAGCGCCTCCTTGCAATCGGCCTCCTTCAGCCACGCCACGGCCTCGGCCCCGCACGCGGCCATGCGCGCCGGCGCGGTGGTCACGCCGGCCGGCGACGGCCACACCTTCAGCCTGTCGTTCGACTTGCCGCTGCGCGAGGCGCGCGACGCCTTCGAGCGCATGTATTTCGAACACCACCTGGGCCGCGAGGGCGGCAGCATGACGCGGGTGGCCGAGAAAACCGGACTGGAACGCACCCACTTGTACCGCAAGCTCAAGCAACTGGGCGTGGAGCCGGGCAAGCTGGCGAAAAAAGGGGTATGACCGTTGCGCCGGCCACACTCGTCACCCTGGTGACGGGAGGGCGCGCCGGCGCGCGCGAGGCGCTGATCGCCAGCGCGCTGGAGCAGGCGCCCGACAGCGCCGTGATCCTGGAGGGGCTGGCCGACGGCGGCGCCGCCCTGGCCGGCTGGCCAGCGGCGCACGCGCCGGACGGCGCGCCCGGGGTGCGGATCGTGCGCATCGCGCCCGGTTGCCTGTGCTGCGCCGGCAATCTGATCTTGCGTGTTACATTGAATCGTCTGCTGCGCCACCCGCCCGCGCGGCTGTTCATCAGCCTGGCCGACGCCGGCCATGTCGCGCAGTTGCGTCTGTGGCTGGGCGGTGCGCCGTACGCGGCCTTGCTGCGACTCGGTCCCGATCGCCAAGTGGACGCTGTGGTGTAGACGCAACGGATAGCCGCTCATGCTTTCCTCGCGATTGCCGTTATCTATTGCAGGCGGGAAGGCGAAAGACTCTTGAAATCGATGGCGCCAGCCCCACCTCTTTCCTGAAACGCGAAGTGCCCTGCACCTCGATTGAGCGAAGGAAGCAAAATGAACCTGATTTACAACAGCGAGCAATACAGCGTGGTGGAGTTCGGCGCCGACCGCGACCTGGAAGCCTTGCGCTTCGGCGGTTATGAAATCGTCGACAAGGGCGGCAAAAGAGAAACCTTCATCGCCGGCACGATGGCGCAATCGTTCCGGCGCGACGTCAACCAGTTAATCGCCAGCGAACCGACCATGGAGGAAATCGACGAATTCCTCGGCAATTACGATGCGCTCATGAGCCAGCCGGTCTTATTGCATTGATGGCGGGCGCCTAAGCAGCCTGTCGGACTTGGGGAGTCGAAGCGAGAAATGCGCTGGACGAGGCCAGATTTTGACGATTTCGCAGTGCCAATAGCGAGCTATTGGCCGAGAA
>JAYVUV010000136.1:0-10039 GCA_043787615.1 Janthinobacterium sp.
AACCAAGAGCGACCGTCATGTAGCCCAGCTGCGACAAGGTCGAGTAAGCCACCACGCGTTTGATATCGTTCTGGATGATGCCCAAAAAGCCCATGAACAGCGCGGTGATCGAACCGATCACGAGCACGAACGAGAGCGCGGTGTCGGACAGATCAAACAGTGGCGACATGCGGGCCACCATGAAGATGCCGGCCGTGACCATGGTGGCGGCGTGGATCAGGGCCGAAATCGGGGTCGGGCCTTCCATCGAATCGGGCAGCCAGACGTGCAGCGGGAACTGGGCCGATTTGCCCATGGCGCCGACGAACAGGCAGATACAGGCCACGGTCAACATCATCCAGTCGGTGCCGGGCAGCAGAATACCGGCCAGCTCGGCGCGTTTGGCGAACACTTCCTGGTAATTCATCGAGCCGCCGTAAGCGAGCAGCAGGCCGATGCCGAGAATGAAGCCGAAGTCGCCGACCCGGTTGACCAGGAAAGCCTTCATGTTGGCCACGATGGCGGTCGGGCGGGTATACCAGAAGCCGATCAGCAGATACGAGACCAGGCCCACCGCTTCCCAGCCGAAGAACAGCTGCAGGAAATTATTGGCCATGACCAGCATCAGCATGGAAAAGGTGAACAGCGAGATATAGGAAAAGAAGCGGTTATAGCCTTCGTCATCCTTCATGTAGCCGATGGTATAGATATGCACCATCAGCGAAACGAAGGTCACCACGCACATCATCATCGCCGACAGCGCGTCGATCTGGAACCCGACCTCGAGTTTCAGGGTGCCGACCGTCATCCAGTTGTAGATGACGCCGTTGTAGGTCGAACCGTCCAAGACGCTGAGCAGCGTCTGGAGCGACAAGATGAACGCAATCAGCACGCCCGCGATCGTCACCGTATGCGACGTTTTGCGACCGACCAGATTACCCAGGAACTGGGTTCCGAACAAGCCCGCAATGGCAGCACCGACGAGCGGCGCCATTGGGATGGCAAGAAGGAGGTTAGGGTTAAGTAGTTGCCCCGCCATGATGAACCTTAATCGTTATTATTCGAGGTTGAAACTTAGCCTTTGAGGCTATCCAAGTCTTCCACATTGATCGTGTCCAGATTACGGAACAAGACCACCAAAATCGCCAGACCGATTGCCGATTCCGCGGCAGCCACTGTCAGGATAAAGAAAACAAAGATCTGCCCGGCCGCGTCGCCCAGGTAATGCGAGAACGCGATGAAATTCATGTTCACCGCCAGCAGCATCAATTCGATGGCCATCAGCAGCACGATGATGTTCTTGCGGTTGAGGAAAATCCCGACGATCGAGATCGCGAACAGGATCGCGCCCAGGACCAGGTAGTGCGCAAGCGATAAAGTCATGGTGCCTCCTTGGTGCCGACATCGGCGGCTGGACGCTCGACCACGGCGGCCATCTTGACGATGCGCAGACGATCGTTGCGTTTGACCCGCACCGCATCGGCCGGATCGAAATATTTGGT
The DNA here is from genome assembly GCA_043787615.1 of Janthinobacterium sp. GTDB lineage: Bacteria > Pseudomonadota > Gammaproteobacteria > Burkholderiales > Burkholderiaceae_D > Janthinobacterium. Next base: position 1,482 of record JAYVUV010000136.1, read on the forward strand.
GTCCTTGCGCTTGCGCAGGGTCAGCGAGACGGCGGCCACGATGGCCACCAGCAAGATGGCGCCGGCGATCTCGAAGCCGTACACATACTGGGTGTAGATCAGCTTGCCCAATTCCTTGGTGCCGCCGATGTTGACGCCGGCCGGCGCGCGCGGCTCGAATTCGAGAAAGCTGCGCCACAGCACCGAGGCCATTTCCAGCACGATCACGCCGCCGACGCCGGCCGCCACGGGCAGATAGCCCCAGAAGCCTTCGCGCATCTTGTCGATGTTAATGTCGAGCATCATGACCACGAACAGGAATAGCACCATCACGGCACCCACATACACCAAAACCAGCACGATGGCCAGGAATTCGGCCTTGAGCAGCATCCAGATCCCGGCCGCCGAAAAAAACGACAATACCAGGAACAGCGCGGCGTGGACCGGGTTACGGGCCGTGATCACGCGCGTCGCGGCCAATATCAAAATGGCCGAGAATGCGTAAAACAAAAAAGTTTTAAAGTCCATAACAAACCCAATAGACGTACAGATGAGGGACCGCCGCGCGCCGCGCCCGCACTAGCGCGCGGGCGGCGCGGCGACGGTCAGCGATAAGGAGCGTCGGCGGCGCGCGCGGCGGCGATCTCGTCTTCATAACGATCGCCCACGGCCAACAACATCTCTTTCGTGTAATACAAATCGCCCCGTTTCTCGCCGTGGTATTCCAGCACATGGGTTTCGACGATCGAATCGACCGGGCAGGATTCTTCGCAAAAGCCGCAGAAGATGCACTTGGTCAAATCGATATCGTAACGCGTGGTGCGGCGCGAACCGTCGTCACGCTGCTCGGACTCGATGGTGATGGCTAGCGCCGGGCACACCGCCTCGCACAGTTTGCAGGCGATGCAACGCTCTTCCCCGTTGGGATAGCGGCGCAGCGCGTGCAAGCCGCGGAAACGGGGCGACATTGGCGTCTTCTCTTCCGGGAATTGCACCGTGATCTTGCGCGCGAACATGTACTTGCCAGTCAGCGCCATCCCTTTGAACAATTCGCGCAGCATCAGGCTGCCGAAAAAATCTTTTACTCTGTCCATTCGTATTTCCGCCTCTTACTTCCAAATATTCCAGGATGTCTGCATCCAGGCAGCAACGATCACCAAGTACGCCAGGGTCAAAGGAATAAACACCTTCCAACCCAAACGCATGATTTGATCGTAGCGATAACGCGGGAACGTGGCCCGGGTCCAGATGAACAGCGACACGATGAAGAAAGCCTTCAAAAACAGCCAGAAGAAGCCGCCCATGAATTCCAGGCCCGCGAACGGCGCCGCCCAACCACCCAGGAACATCAGCGAGCCGAGCACGCCGATCAAGATCATGTTGGCGTATTCGGCCAGGAAGAACATGGCATAGGACATGCCCGAGTATTCCACCATATGGCCGCCGACGATTTCCGACTCGCCCTCGACCACGTCGAACGGATGACGGTTGCATTCGGCCAGACCGGACACCAGATACACCACGAACACGGGCAGCAAAGGCAGCCAATTCCAGGACAGGATATTCAAGCCATGGTTGAAGAAGTACCCCTTGCTTTGGCCGTTGACGATCTCGATGAAGTTCAAGCTGCCCGACACCATCAACACGATGACCAGCACGAAACCCATGGCGATCTCATACGACACCATCTGGGCCGAGGCGCGCATGGCGCCGATGAACGAGTACTTCGAGTTCGAAGCCCAGCCGGCGATGATGATGCCATACACTTCCATCGAAGTAATCGCCATCATCAACAGCAAGCCGGCGTTCACGTTGGCGAGCACCAACTCCGGGCCGAAAGGTACCACCGACCACGCCGCCAGGGCCGGCATGATGGTCATGATCGGACCGATCACGAACAGCGCCTTGCTGGACTTGCTCGGGATGATGATTTCCTTGAACAGCAACTTCATCGCGTCGGCGATCGGTTGCAGCAAGCCGAGTGGACCGACCCGGTTCGGGCCGATACGGATTTGAATCCAGCCCAGCAACTTGCGTTCCCACAGGGTCAGGTAGGCGACCAGGCCCATCAGCGGCAAGGTCACGCACAGGATCTTGGCCATGGTCCAAAAGAACGGCCAACTGGCGCCGACCAGATCCTGGCCGGTGGTGTTAATGGTGGTGATGATCTCAGGCAGAGCCATTACAGTCCCTCCCCTGCTTTTTCAATGGTGATGGCATCGAACATGCCGCCCAGTACCGCGGTCGAGGCATGCGCCGCGGCCACCCGCACCACGTTCTCCGGCAAGCCGGCGTGGATCGCGGCGGTCAACAAGACGCTGCCGCCACCCTGGGTGACGCGCACCCGGTCGCCGGACTTGAGGCCCAGCTTGCTTGCCAGCGCTGGCGACACGCCGGCCTGCGGCGCTTGCGCGTCGCCGGTGCGTTGCAGCGGCTCGGAACGGCGCGCGATGGCGTCGGCGAAATAGATCGGCACGTCGGCCAGGCGTTGCAACGCGCCCGACGGGGCCGCGTACGAGGCCGACTTCGGCGCCAGCTTGGCCGAGTTGTTCAACTGCGCCGACACGTCGGTGACGCCCTTGCCCAGCAGTTCGTCACGGATCGCTTCGGAGGTATCGTAATCGAAACCGCTCAAGCCGAGGATGTTGCCCAGCACGCGCAACACTTTCCAGGCCGGACGGGTCTCGCCCAGCGGTTTGACGGTGCCGTTGAAACTTTGCGCGCGGCCTTCGCAATTGACGAAGGTGCCGCCCGTTTCGGCGAACGGCGCCACCGGCAACAACACATCGGCGTAATCCATGCCGTGCTTGAAGGACGACATCACCACCACCATCTCGGCTTGCGCCAAGGCGGCGCTGGCCGCTTGCGGGTTGGCGGCGTCCAGTTCCGGTTCGGCGTGCAGCAACACGTAAGCTTTTTTCGGCAGCGCGAAGGCCGCGGCCGCTTGCTTGGCGCCGGCGCCGACCAGATGCGCGCCCACCGTGTTGGCCGCCTCGGTCAGATAACCGAGCTTGGCGCCGGTTTGTTCGGCGATCCATTGCGCCGCCGCATGCAAAGCCGAGGCTTGCGGATGCTGGGCCACGGCGTTGCCCAGCAAGACGGCGCGCTGTTCGCCCGACATCAGGCTGGCGGCGATCTTGGCGGCCACGTCGGAGGCTTCGACTTGCTCGAAACCGGCCGGCGGCGCGATGTCCTTGGCCTTGGCCACGGCCGCCACCACTTGCGACAAGGCGGCCAGCCAGTCGGCCGGGGCGGCGATCATTTTATTGGCGATGGTGATCAGTTGATCGTCGTCGGCCGCGTGCAGGATGGACAACTTGCCGCCCGCCTTGACGGCGGCGCGCAGGCGCGTGGCCAGCAGCGGATGGTCCTTGCGCAGGAAGGAGCCGATCACGAAGGCGCGTTTGATTTCGCCAAACTCCGCGATCGACATGCCCAGCCATGGCTTGATCTGACCATCCAGCGCGAAGTCGGTTTGACGCGGGCGGAAATCGATATGGTCCGAGCCGATGCTGCTGGCCAGCTTTTTCAGCAAAACCATTTCTTCCAGCGTGGAATGCGGGGTGGCCAGCGCGGCGATGGCGCCGGCGCCGTGTTCGTGCTTGATGTTTTTCAAGCCATGGGCCACGTATTCCAGCGCGGTTTGCCAATCGACTTCTTTCCATTGCCCGCCTTGCTTGAGCATGGGAACGGTCAAGCGCTCGGCGCTGTCCAAGGCTTCATACGAGAAGCGGTCCTTGTCCGAAATCCAGCATTCGTTGACGGCGTCGTTTTCCAGCGGCAGCACGCGTTTGACCTTGCCTTGCTTGACTTGCACGATCAAGTTCGCGCCCAGGCCGTCATGCGGGCTGACCGATTTGCGGCGCGACAATTCCCAGGTGCGGGCGCTGTAACGGAACGGTTTCGAGGTCAGGGCGCCGACCGGGCACAGGTCGATCATATTGCCCGACATTTCGGAATTGACGGTCTGGCCGACGAAGGAAGTGATCTCGGCGTGTTCGCCGCGACCCAGCATGCCCAATTCCATCACGCCGGCCACTTCCTGGCCGAAACGCACGCAGCGCGTGCAATGGATGCAGCGCGCCATCTCTTGCATCGACACCAGGGGGCCGACATCTTTCGGCACCACCACCCGCTTGTCTTCGTCGTAACGCGACTCGGACTTGCCGTAGCCGACCGCCAAATCCTGCAACTGGCATTCGCCGCCCTGGTCGCAGATCGGACAGTCCAGCGGATGATTAATCAGCAGGAATTCCATCACGCTCTTCTGGGCCTGCACCGCCTTGTCGCTGGACGAGCGCACGATCATGCCGGCCGAGACCGGCGTGGCGCAGGCGGGCAAAGGCTTGGGCGCCTTTTCCACTTCGACCAGGCACATGCGGCAGTTGGCGGCGATCGACAATTTCTTGTGATAGCAGAAGTGCGGGATGTAGGTGCCCAACTTGTTGGCGGCGTCCATGACCATGCTACCCGCAGGGACTTCGACTTTTTTGCCGTCTATTTCGATTTCAACCATAGTGATCGTTACCTGACGCAGCTTAGATGTAAGCGGGCACTAAACAATGCTTGTGCTCGATGTGATATTCAAATTCTTCACGGAAATTCTTAATGAAGGCCCGCACCGGCATCGCGGCCGCGTCGCCCAGGGCGCAAATGGTGCGGCCCTGGATGTTGTCGGCGATCGAATTGAGCAAGTCCAAATCGTCCGGACGGCCCTTGCCGTGTTCGATACGGTGGATCATGCGGTACATCCAGCCCGTGCCTTCGCGGCAAGGGGTGCATTGCCCGCACGACTCTTCATAATAGAAATACGACAGCCGTTCCAGCGCCTTGACCATGCAACGCGTCTCGTCCATCACGATCACTGCGCCCGAGCCGAGCATGGAGCCGGCCTTGGCGATGGAATCGTAATCGAGATCGGTGTTCATCATCAGTTCGCCACGAATCACGGGCGCCGAGGAGCCGCCCGGAATCACGGCCTTGATCTTTTTGCCGCCGCGCATGCCGCCGGCCAATTCCATCAGCTTGGCGAACGGAGTGCCCATCGGCACCTCGTAATTGCCCGGCCGTTCGACATCGCCCGAGATCGAGAAAATCTTGCTGCCGCCATTGTTCGGCTTGCCCATCGCCAGATACTTTTCCGGTCCGATATTGAGCACGAAAGGCACGGCCGCGAAGGTTTCCGTGTTGTTGATGGTGGTCGGCTTGCCGTACAGGCCGAAGCTGGCCGGGAACGGCGGCTTGAAGCGCGGCTGGCCTTTTTTACCTTCGAGCGATTCCAGCAACGCCGTTTCCTCGCCGCAGATGTACGCGCCGTAACCGTGGTGGGCGTGCAGCTGGAAGCTGAACTCGCTACCCATGATCTTGTCGCCCAGATAACCGGCGGCGCGCGCCTCTTCCAGCGCTTCCTCGAAACGGTCGTACTCGGCGAAAATCTCGCCGTGAATATAGTTGTAGCCGACCGTGATACCCATCGCGTAGGCGCCGATGGCCATGCCTTCGATCAAGGCGTGCGGGTTGTAGCGGATGATGTCGCGGTCCTTGAACGTGCCCGGCTCGCCTTCGTCGGTGTTACAGACGAGGTATTTCTGGCCCGGGAACTGGCGCGGCATGAAACTCCATTTCAAGCCGGTGGGGAAACCGGCGCCGCCGCGGCCGCGCAAGGCCGACGCTTTCAGGTCGGCGATGATTTGCTCGGGCGTGATTTTTTGTTCCAGAATGCGTTTCAGCGCGCTGTAACCGCCCCGCTTGACATAATCTTCCAGATGCCAGTTCTTGCCGTCCAAATCCTTCAGGATCAGGGGATCGATGTGTCGATTGTGGAGCGATGTCATTTCTTCAAGTCCTCCAGCAAGGCATCGATCTTTTGATCCGACATCCAGCTACACATGGTTTTGTTATTGAGCAGCATCACCGGCGCGTCGCCGCAAGCGCCCATGCACTCGCCTTCGACCAGGGTGAACAGGCCGTCGGCCGTGGTGCCGCGATAATCGATGCCCAGCTTTTGCTTCAAGTAGTTGCCGGCCCGCTCGCCGCCCGACAAGGCGCAGGGCAGATTGGTGCACACCGTGATCTTATGCTTACCGACCGGTCGCACATTGTACATATTGTAGAAAGTGGCCACTTCCTGCACCGCGATGGCGGGCATGCCCAGATAATCGGCCACGTCCTGCATGGTTTCCGGCGCCAGCCAGCCTTTTTCATCCTGGGCGATGGCGAGCGCGGCCATGACCGCGGATTGCTTTTGGTCGGCCGGGTATTTCGCGACCTCGCGGTCGATCTTCTTGTATGACTGCTCTGATAACAACATGTGTATGCCTCTGAAGACTTATCTGTCGATTTCGCCGAAGACGATATCTTGGGTGCCGATGATGGTCACGGCGTCGGCGATCATGTGACCGCGCGCCATCTCATCTAAGCCCTGCAAGTGCGCGTAACCGGGCGCGCGGATCTTCATGCGGTAAGGCTTGTTGGCGCCGTCCGATACCAGATAGATGCCGAACTCGCCCTTCGGATGCTCGACCGCGCTATAGGCTTCGCCCGGCGGCACGTGAAAGCCTTCGGTGAACAACTTGAAGTGATGGATCAGCGATTCCATATTGGTCTTCATGTCGACCCGGCCCGGTGGCGCCACCTTGCGGTTATCGGTCATGACGGGACCGGCGTTGTTACGCAGCCATTCGATACATTGCTTGATGATGCGGTTCGACTGGCGCATCTCTTCCATGCGCACCAGATAGCGGTCGTAGGAATCGCCGTTGGTGCCGAGGGCGATGTCGAAATCCATCAAATCGTAGACTTCGTAAGGCTGGTGCTTGCGCAAATCCCACTGCACGCCGGAGCCGCGCAACATCGGACCGGTGAAGCCCATGGCCTTGGCCGCCTCGGGCGTGACCACCCCGATGCCGACCGTGCGCTGTTTCCAGATGCGGTTATCCGTCAGCAGGGTTTCGTATTCGTCAACATAGGTCGGGAAACGGCGGGTGAAATCCTCGATGAAGTCAAGCAGGGAACCCTGGCGATTTTCATTGAGCTGGTCGATGGCCTTGGCGTTGCGGATGATCGAGGCCTTGTGTTTCGGCATCGCGTCCGGCAAGTCGCGGTACACGCCGCCCGGACGGTAATAGGCCGCGTGCATGCGCGCGCCCGACACCGCTTCGTAGCAATCCATCAAGTCTTCGCGGTCGCGGAAAGCGTACAGGAAAGGCCCCATGGCGCCGACGTCGAGCGCGTGCGCGCCCAGCCACAGCAAATGGTTCAGCAAACGCGTGATTTCATCGAACATGACGCGGATGTATTGCGCGCGCAAAGGCACTTCGAGGCCCAGCAGCTTTTCGATCGCCATCACATAGGCGTGCTCGTTGCACATCATCGACACGTAGTCGAGCCGGTCCATATACGGCACCGATTGCAGATAGGTCTTTTGCTCGGCCAACTTTTCGGTGGCGCGGTGCAGCAAGCCGATGTGCGGATCGGCGCGCTGGATGACTTCGCCGTCCAACTCCAGCACCAGGCGCAACACGCCGTGGGCGGCCGGATGCTGGGGACCGAAGTTCAGGGTGTAGTTCTTAATCTCAGCCATTTATTTCATCCCGTAATGTTCTTCGCGTATCACGCGCGGCACGTTTTCGCGCGGCTCGATCGTCACGGGCTGGTAAATCACGCGTTTTTGCTCGGGATCGTAACGCATCTCGACATAGCCGGAGACCGGGAAATCCTTGCGGAACGGATGACCGATGAAACCGTAGTCGGTCAAGATGCGGCGCAGATCGTTGTGGCCGTCGAACAAGATGCCGAACAAGTCGAACGCTTCGCGCTCGAACCAGTTGGCGGCGCGCCACACGCCGACCACCGAGGCCAGCAACGGCATCTCGTCGTCGGGCGCGAACACGCGCACCCGCAGGCGCCAGTTGTGGCTGACCGACAGCAGATGCGAGACCACCGCGAAACGCAAACCGTCCCAGGTGCCTTCGCCGTAGGTCAGGTAATCGACCCCGCACAAATCGATCAATTGCTCAAAGCGCAAAGAAATGTTATCGCGCAGCACGGTCATGGCGTCCAGATAATCGGCCGCCTTGACGGTCAACGTCACCTCGCCCAGCGCCACGACGACGCTGGCGCGTTCGCCGAGCGCGCTGTGCAGCGCGGCTTCCAGGACTTCTAATTTTGTTGTCATATGAAAGAGCCGGTTAGCGCACGATTAACGGGCGATCGTGTTGGTACGCTTGATCTTGTTATGCAGCTGCAAAATACCGTACAGCAGCGCCTCGGCCGTGGGCGGACAGCCCGGCACGTAGACATCGACCGGCACGATGCGGTCACAACCTCGCACCACCGAGTAGCTGTAGTGGTAGTAGCCGCCACCGTTGGCACAAGAGCCCATGCTCAAGACCCAGCGCGGCTCAGCCATCTGGTCGTAAACCTTGCGCAGGGCCGGGCCCATCTTGTTGCACAGCGTGCCGGCAACGATCATCAGATCGCTTTGACGCGGGCTGGGGCGGAACAACATGCCGAAGCGGTCGATGTCGTAACGCGCTGCGCCGGCGTGCATCATTTCAACCGCACAACAGGCCAGACCA
>JAYVUV010000137.1:0-9834 GCA_043787615.1 Janthinobacterium sp.
AACCAGCCATTGCCGATATGGTAAGGCAGCGACATCGAGGTGTAACGGATCCGGGTCGGGAACATTTCCACCAGCATGGCGGCGATCGGGCCATACACCATGGTCACGTACAGCACCAGGATGAACAGCAGCAGCACCACCATCGGTTTGTTGATTTGGTCCGGATCGGCCTTGGCGGGATAGCCGGCGGCCTTGATGGCGGCGCTGGCTTCTTTTTTGAACGCGGCTTCCTGTTTTTTGCTGTCGGCGTCGAAGTTCAAGCCGTCCGCGGTCATGACCGCGTTAAAGGAGGTGATTTCCTTTTCGCCAATCATGATCTTGGCGATGGTGCCGGCCGGCGCGTCATCCTTGGCGTAATTAACCGAGTTCGCGGCCAGCACTTGGGTGGCGATGTCGCAAGAGGAAGGGAACTTCTTGGTGCCGGTCAGGTTGAACTGGAAATTGCACGATGCCGGATCGGCCACCACCACCACCGGCGAGTTTTTCAGCGCCGCTTCCAAGGCCGGATTGGCATAATGGGTCAGGCCGGCGAACAGGGGGAAGTAAGTCAGGGCCGCCACCAGGCAGCCGCCCAGGATGATGTATTTGCGGCCGATGCGGTCCGACAAGGTGCCGAAGATGATGAAAAACGGCGTGGCCAGCAAGAGCGCGATGGCGATCATGATATTGGCGGTGGCCAGATCGACCTTGAGAGTCTGGGTCATGAAGAACAGCGCATAGAATTGGCCGGTGTACCAAACCACGGCTTGGCCGGCGGTCAAGCCGATCAGGGCCAAAATCACGATCTTGAGGTTTTTCCATTGTCCGAACGCTTCGCTCAGCGGCGCTTTCGAGGTGCGGCCTTCCGCTTTCATTTTGGCGAAAGCGGGCGATTCGTTCATCGACAGGCGGATCCAGACCGACACGGCCAGCAGCAGCACCGACACCAGGAACGGCACGCGCCAGCCCCAGGCCGCGAAATCTTCCTCGCCCATGGCCAGGCGGGTACCCAGGATCACCATCAACGATAAGAAAAAGCCCAGGGTGGCGGTGGTTTGTATCCAGGCCGTGAAGGCGCCGCGCTTGCCGTTTGGCGCGTGTTCGGCGACGTAGGTGGCCGCGCCGCCGTATTCGCCGCCCAGCGCCAAGCCTTGCAAAATGCGCAGGCTGACCAGGATGATGGGCGCGGCGATGCCGATCGCCGCGTAGCCCGGCAGCAAGCCGACGATAAAGGTGGAGGCACCCATGATCAAGATGGTGATCAGGAAGGTGTATTTACGACCGATCATGTCGCCCAGGCGGCCGAACACCAGCGCGCCGAACGGGCGCACGATGAAGCCGGCGGCGAAAGCCAGCAGGGCGAAGATGAAGGTGGTGGTCGGGTCGCCGACGAAGAATTGCTTGGCGATGATGGGAGCGAGCGAGCCGTACAGGTAAAAATCGTACCACTCGAACACGGTTCCCAAGGACGAGGCGAAGATGACCTTGCGTTCCTCTTGCGTAATCCCCGGCCCCTTGCCTGGATGACGCACCTCAGCGGTATTGCCGGATGTTAGTGCCATGTGTATCTCCATGTTGTTTTATAAACTAACGTTAGCTGAATGATGATGAAATCACTTGCCTGGTCCGAGTGTGCGTGGTCAACCTTACGTCATGCTTGCTTCAAACTTACGCGAAGCTTACAAAAAATCAAGGTCAAGTTGCGGGAAACACGTAGCGAGCCCGACAAAACATGAATAAAAACTTAACTCGCTTTGCGAACGACCGTACTAATATGTGCTATTCTGATTTGAACGCACAGAGCGAGGCGGACCTGGCAGCGCCCCGGCCCGCCCGATAAAAACCGCATCCTATCGGAGACAAACATGATCGACGCCGTCATCGTATCGACCGCCCGCACCGCCCTGGCCAAATCCTGGAAGGGCGCCTTCAACATGACGCACGGCGCCACGCTGGGCGGCCATGCGCTGGCGGCGGCCATCGCGCGCGCCCGTATCGAGGCGGGCGAGGTGGAGGATGTGTTGATCGGCTGCGCCAATCCGGAAGGCGCCACCGGCGGCAATATCGCGCGCCAGATCGCGCTGCGCGGCGGCTGTCCGGTGACCACGGCCGGCATGACCATCAACCGCTTCTGCTCCTCCGGCCTGCAAACCATCGCCACGGCGGCCCAGCGCGTGATCGCCGGCGAAGGCGACATTTACGCGGCCGGCGGGGTCGAGTCGATCTCCTGCGTGCAGCAGGAAATGAATCTGCATATGTATAAGGAAGTCTGGCTGGAGCGCCACAAGCCCGAACTTTATTGGCCGATGCTGCAAACGGCCGAGACGGTGGCCAAGCGCTACGGTATTGCGCGCGAGCGGCAAGACGCCTACGGCGCGCAGAGCCAGCAACGCGCGGCGGCGGCCAGGGCGGCCGGCAAGTTCGATCAGGAAATCGTGCCGATGACCACCACCATGGGCGTGGCCGACAAGGAAAGTGGCATGCTGCTCACGCGCGAGGTGACCATCTCGGCCGACGAGGGCATCCGCGCCGACACCACCCTCGAGGGCGTGGCCAAGATCCGTTCGGCCGTGCCGGGCGGCGTGATCAGCGCCGGCAACGCCAGCCAGTTTTCGGACGGCGCCTCGGTCGCCATCGTGATGAACGCCAAGGTGGCGCAAGCGAAAGGCTTGCCCGTGCTGGGCATTTTCCGTGGCTTCGCCGTGGCCGGCTGCGAGCCGGACGAAATGGGCATCGGCCCGGTGTTCGCCATTCCCAAGCTGCTCAAGCGGGCCGGGCTGACGGTGGCCGATATCGGCCTGTGGGAGTTGAACGAGGCGTTCGCGGTGCAAGTGCTGTATTGCGCCGACACGCTGGGCATTCCGATGGACCGTTTGAACGTCAACGGCGGCGCGATCGCGGTGGGCCATCCCTACGGCGTGTCGGGCGCGCGCCTGACGGGTCACGCGCTGATCGAAGGCAAGCGGCGCGGCGTGAAATATGTGGTGGTCACCATGTGCATCGGCGGCGGCCAGGGCGCGGCCGGCTTGTTCGAGGTGGCTTGATGCCGGACCGATCGCCGGCCTGAGACGAAAACGGCAGAACGCGCCCGGCCCTGGCCCGGCGTCGGGCCGGGCGCATTCCATGGAATCGAGCGGGAACCATCATGCATTCAAAAATTCTGTCGCGGCGCGATGTCGACTTCATGTTGTACCAATGGTTGGACGTGGAACGCTTAACGGCGCGTCCCCGGTTCGCCGATCACAGCCGCGAGACTTTCGACGCGGCCATCGATACGGCCGAACACATCGCCACCGACCTGTTCGCGCCGCATAACAAGATGAGCGACCGGCACGAGCCGCAGGCGGAGCAGGGCACGCACGCGCTCGAGGTGCGGCTGATGCCCGAAGTGAAGGCGGCGCTGGGCGCGGTGGCCGCCGCCGGGCTGATGGCGGCCGGCCAAGACGAAGCCTTGGGCGGCATGCAATTGCCCTGCGTGGTGGAAAAAGTGTTGTCGGCCTATTTCATCGGCGCCAACGTCGGCACCGCTTCGTATATTTTCCTCACGGTGGGCAACGCCAACACCTTGCTCAAGTGCGGCACCGCGCGCCAGATCGAGCGCTATGTGCGGCCCATGTTCGAGGGCAAGTTCTTCGGCACCATGTGCCTGTCCGAACCGCAAGCCGGTTCCAGCCTGTCCGACATCGCCACCCGCGCCGTGCCGGACCCGGTGGCCGGCCCGGACGGCGAGCGCCAGTACCGGCTCAGCGGCAACAAGATGTGGATTTCGGGCGGCGAACATGATGCGGCCGGCAATATCGTCCATCTGGTGCTGGCCAAGATCGCCGGGCCGGACGGCAAGACGATGGCCGGCGTGAAAGGTATTTCGCTGTTCATCGTGCCGAAATACGTGCTGGACGCGAACGGCGCGCCGGGCGAGCGCAACGACGTGGTGCTGGCCGGCTTGAACCACAAGATGGGCCAGCGCGGCACCACCAATTGCCTGCTCAATTTCGGCGAGGGCCGCTTCCAGCCGGAAGGCAAGCCGGGCGCGATCGGCTATTTGGTGGGCCAGCCGCACCAGGGCTTGGCCAATATGTTCCACATGATGAACGAGGCGCGCATCGCCGTCGGCCTGGGCGCCGCCATGCTCGGCTACACCGCGTATCTGCACGCGCTCGACTACGCGCGCAACCGGCCGCAGGGCCGCCCCCCGGCCGCCAAGGACCCGGCTTTGCCGCAGATCGCCATCATCGAGCACACCGACGTGCGCCGCATGTTGCTGGCGCAAAAGGCCTATGTCGAAGGCGGGCTGGCCTTGGTGTTGTACAGCGCGCGCCTGGTGGACGAGGCGGCCAGCGCGCCGGAGCCGGAAACGCGCGCGCAAGCGCTGCGCCTGCTCGATTTCCTGACCCCGATCACCAAGTCCTGGCCCGCCCAGTGGTGCCTGGAGGCGAACAACCTGGCGATCCAGGTGCATGGCGGTTACGGTTACACGCGCGAATACCATGTCGAACAGTTTTACCGCGACAACCGCTTGAACGCGATCCACGAGGGTACCCACGGCATCCATGGCTTGGACTTATTGGGCCGCAAAACCACCTTGCAGGACGGTGCGCTGCTGCGCGCCTTCGGCCAGGCGTTGGGCAACAGCGTGGCCGAGACCCTGGCCGCCGATGAGGCCGGCCCACTCTTGCAAGGTTACGCGCGGGCGCTGGCGGCGCTGTGGGAGCGCATCGAGTCGGTCACGCACACGCTGCATGGCGCCGGCGATCCGAACCACACCCTGGCCAACGCCAGCCTGTACCTGGAGGCGCTCGGACACACGGCGGTGGCCTGGCTGTGGTTGCAACAGGCTTTGGTGGCGGCCCGGGCCTTGCCGGCCGCGCCCGAGGGTAGCGAAGACGCGTGTTTTTATCGCGGCAAGCTCCAGGCTTGCCAATATTTTTTCCGATGGGAATTGCCCAAGGTGGGGCCGCAGCTCGATTTGCTGCATGCTCTGGACACCACCACGCTGGACATGCAAGATGCGTGGTTTTAACCATTTCAGCCGGATGCCATGATCAAGCACATCGTTTTTTGGAAATTGAAAGCGCATGCCGAGGGGGCCGACCGCGCCGCCAACGCCGTCAAGATGAAAGCCTTGCTCGACGCCTGCGCCGAGCTGGTGCCCGGCATGTTGCGCTTCGAGGCGGTGCTGGCCCAGCCCGGGCTGGAAGCCAGCTACGACCTGGTGCTGTATTCGGAATTCGCCGACAAGGCGGCGCTGGACGCCTATCAAGACCATCCCGAGCACGTGGCGATCAAGCCCTTCATTGGCGCCGTGCGCGAGGCGCGCCAGTGCATGGATTACGAAATTTAGCGTTTTCGCCAACCCAACAAGGACATGTATGCGCACCACGCAGCAATTATTCGATTTGACCGGCAAGACCGCCTTGGTGACGGGCGGTTCGCGCGGCCTGGGTTTGCAAATGGCGCAAGCGCTGGGCGAGCAGGGCGCCAAGATCGTGCTATCGGCCCGTAAGCAGGCCGATCTGGACGAGGCGGTGGCTTTCCTGGCCGAACGCGGCATCCGGGCCAGCGCGGTGGCGGCCGATTTGTCGCGCGAGGACGCGGTGGGGCCGCTGGTGGACGCCGCCCTGGCCGAGCTGGGCCACATCGATATCCTGATCAACAACGCCGGCGCCACCTGGGGCGCGCCGGCCGAGGATTATCCGCTGGAAGCCTGGGACAAGGTGATGAACGTGAACGTGCGCGGCGTCTTCCTGCTCACGCAAGCGGTCGGCAAGCGCTCCATGATTGCGCGCCGCTACGGGCGCATCATCAACATCGCCTCGATCGCGGGCCTGGCCGGCAATCCCTTGGGCACCATGCAAACCCTGGCCTACAATACCTCCAAGGCGGCGCTGATCAACTTCACCCGCGCGCTGGCCGGCGAGTGGGGCCGGCACGGCATCACCGTCAACGCGCTGGCGCCCGGCTTTTTCCCTTCGCGCATGACCAAGGGCGTGCTCGACAAGTTTGGCGCCGAACAACTGGCGCGACTGGCGCCCCTGCAACGCATCGGCGACGACGAGGATCTCAAAGGGGCGGCGCTGCTGTTCGCTTCGGACGCGGGTAAACATATCACCGGACAAACCCTGGCTGTGGACGGCGGCGTCTCGGCAGTGTGAAAGGAAACAGATGAGCTCATTTCAACGTGTGGTGCTGGCGGCGCGCCCGCGCGGCCAGGTCCAGCCGGGCGACTTCCGCTTGGAGACGGCCGAGGCGCCGCCCATCGAGGATGGCCAACTGCTGGTGCGCAACCATTATTTGTCGCTCGACCCGTATATGCGCGGACGCATGAGCGCGGCGAAAAGCTATGCCGCCTCGCAGGCGCTCGATCACACCATGATAGGCGGCACCGTGGGCCAGGTGCTCGAATCGCGCCACCCCAAGTTTCGCGCTGGCGATTTTGTCGCTGGCATGCTGGGCTGGACCGAGCTGGCCGTCTCCGACGGTAACCTGTTGCGTAAAGTCGATCCGGGCCAGGTGCCGCTGTCGGCCTATCTGGGGGTGGCCGGCATGCCGGGCATGGCGGCCTGGTACGGCGTGAACCAGATCATGCAACCCAAGGCGGGCGAGACGGTGGTGGTCAGCGCCGCCAGCGGCGCGGTCGGCGGCGTGGTCGGCCAGCTCGCCAAGTTGCGCGGCTGCCGCGCGGTCGGCATCGCCGGTGGCGCCGAAAAATGCGCCTACGTGGTCGACCAGCTGGGCTTCGACGCCTGCGTCGATTACAAGGCCGGCCGCTTGAAAGACGATCTGGCGGCGGCCACCCCGAACGGGATCGACGCCCTATTCGAAAACGTGGGCGGGGCCGTGTTCGACGCGGCCCTGGCGCGCAGCAACGCCTACGGCCGGGTCGCCCTGTGCGGCTGGATCGCCGGCTATAACGGCGAGCCTACCCCGCTCGACAATATTCGCTATTGCCTGACCAACCGTCTGACCATGCGCGGTTTCATCGTCACCGAGCACATGGAATTGTGGCCGCAAGGCTTGTCGGAACTGGCCTTGCTGGTGGCCGGCGGCAAGCTGCGCTACCGCGAAACGGTGGCGCAGGGATTGGCATCGGCGCCCGAGGCCTTCATCGGCCTGCTTCAGGGCAAAAACTTCGGTAAACAACTGGTTAAACTCATCTGATGAAAACATTTCAAGACAAAGTCGCCGTGATCACCGGCGCGGCAAGTGGACTGGGCCGTGAATTCGCCCTGGCGGCGGCCAAGCTGGGCATGAAACTGGTGCTGGCCGACGTGCAGCGCGACGCGCTGGACGCCACCAGCGCCGAGCTGGCCGCCGCCGGAGCCGAGGTGCTGGCCCGTATTTGCGACGTGCGCAAGGGCGAACAAGTGCAAGCCTTGGCCGACGCCGCCATGGAGCGCTATGGCGCCGTGCATGTGGTGTTTAACAACGCCGGGGTCGGCTCGGGCGGCTTGATCTGGGAAAATAGCGAGGCCGATTGGGAGTGGGTGCTGGGCGTCAACCTGTGGGGCGTAATTCATGGCGTGCGCATCTTCACCCGGCTGATGCTCGACTGCGCCAAGCGCGATCCGGCTTACGAGGGCCATATCGTCAACACCGCGTCCATGGCCGGCTTGCTCAACGCGCCCGCGATGGGGGTCTACAACGTCTCCAAGCACGCCGTGGTGTCGCTGTCGGAAACCCTGTATCACGACTTGCAATTGGTGGAGGCCCCGATCGGCGCCTCCGTCCTGTGCCCGTATTTCGTGCCGACCGGTATCAGCCAGTCGCACCGCAACCGGCCCGGGGACGTGCCCATGTCGCGTGCCACGGCCAGCCAGATCGCGGCCCAGACCGTCACGGACAAGGCCGTCAGCTCGGGCAAGGTATCGGCCGCGCAAGTGGCGCGCATCACCTTCGACGCCATCGGCGACGGCCAGTTCTATATTTATTCGCATCCGGGCGCCTTGGCGAACGTGCAAACGCGGATGGAAGAGATCGTGCAAGGGAAAAATCCGGCCGATCCGTATCACAGCACGCCGCAGGTGGGCCAGTTGCTGCGCGCCAGCATGCAAGCCGCCGCCCGCTGAGCCGGCACGCCGATTGTGGCGCGGCCGTTTGCGTGCCACAATCGGCGTTTCCGAGTTTTTATCTTTACGCCATGACCATCGCCACTTCGCACGACATCCGCCTGGATACCTGGGAACGCTTGCAAGCCGACGCCAAAACCATCCGTTTCGAAGTCTTCGTCGACGAGCAAAAAGTGCCGGCCGAGATAGAGCTCGACGAGATGGACGCGCATTGCCTGCACGCGGTCGCCTATGACGCCGTTGGCACGCCGGTCGGCACCGGCCGCTTGCTGCCGGACGGCCACATCGGCCGCATGGCGGTGCGCAAAAGCGCGCGCGGCAGCGGCGTGGGCGGGGCGCTGTTACAAGCGCTGATGGCGGTGGCCCGCGAGCGCGGCGCGCCCGCGGTCGAATTAAGCGCGCAAACCCAGGCCGCCCCGTTTTATGTCCAGCACGGTTTTGTCATCGACGGCGATGGGTTCATGGAGGCGGGCATCGCCCACGTCACTATGCGCCGTGTTTTTTCCTGAGCCACCCGTCGGGGTTAACCTTACCGCACCAACACCTCGTGCAATTCGCCGGGCGCGTTGGCGTACAGCTTGACCACGGTGGAAGTGCGGGTGCCGTATTCGGGCGATTCGATGCAGACCGCCGACAATACCCGTTCCAGGTCGAGCGGCACGCCGGTTTCCGGCAGCCGGGAATCGGGCGCGCGGGTGGTGTCGGCCAGCATCTCGAAATACGCGGCGTCCGGCGCGCCCTGGCATAGTAAACTGGCGAACTGGGCCTTGGTGCGCACCACCTTGGGCCAAGGCGCGTCGAGCAAGGCGTTCGAGATGCCATAAATGCCGGGCGCCAGCGGCTGACCGTTGCGCACATCTTCCTGGCCCCGGTTGGAATACCAGATCAGGGTGTCGCGGTCGCCCAGCACCAGGTTGTAGCCGTTGTAGGCCAGGTTTTCCTCGCTCAAGGTCGCCACGTATTCGCGCGGCGACATGCCGCCCGCCAGATAATCGGCCACCAGCGCGCCGCGCGAAGGCGCGTCGGCGCGCCGTTCGCCGGGGGCGCGGATATTGGTGATGGCCGCGAAGCGTCCGCGCGGGCCGCTGTCGGTGCTGATGCCCATCCAGCTGCCGCCGGCTTGCAAATCGCGGCCGGCGAAAACCTGCGGATGTTCGGGCCAGGGCGCGGCCGGCGCCGCCGCGCGGCGGTAGAATTCGTCACGGTTGGCGGCGGCCACCAGATGCACACCGGGAATGACTTTCCAGGCGAAGACGATCAAGCACATGGCGTCATATCCGTGAAGGCTTCGCTGTGGCGCGGGCCGACTATCCAGCGCGCCACGTCGGCCGCCGCCAAGGCCGCCTCCAGCGCGCTCTCGAATCCAGGTCCGGTGCCCGGATACACTTCCATCCAGGTGAACGCGCCATCGCGCGCGGCGGCGCGGCGCTTGAGTTGCGGCGCGGCGCCGCACAGGGGCGCCAGCCGCGTTTGCATGACGGCCAGCGCGGCCGTCAAGGCGGGTGCGTGCTTCACCGGCGCCGTGTAATAGATATAGAGGTCGATCATGGCGCTACAGGTCGAGCGCGTCCAGCGCGTAGGGCATGGCCAGAAAGCGCAAGGCCGTGCCCTCGGCCGATCCCAGGCGAACCGCGCCGGGCGCCGCGGCGCCGTCGCCGATCGCCGCCAATTTCATTTCCACCAAGGCATCGACTCCGCCCAGGCCGTTGGGCGCCGTGTTGACCACCATGCCGCAGGGCTGGGCCGGATCGGACAGGGCGAATACCTCGTCGCCCGCCTTGGCGGCCGG
>JAYVUV010000138.1:0-1875 GCA_043787615.1 Janthinobacterium sp.
AAGAAATTCAAGAAGTGCCACGGCGCCGACGCCGCGCCGGAATAAAAACCGAAGGGACCGTGCGCTGCAACGGTCCGTTTCACCCGTCCTCGCCATCGCCATCGCCATCGCTCGACCACACCATCGCCTCCGTTTAGCCCAGCGCGGCGAAATCGGGCGCGCGCATCGGCCTCGCCCTCGCTATAAAACTCGTCCAACTGCGGCGGCGCCACTGCGGTGCCGGCCAACATGGCGTGAATCTGGCCCCGGTGGTCTATCTGGTGCTGGAACACATGCGCCAGCAAACGGCCGCGCGTGTCGTGTTTCACGCCGTCGCAGCGCAAAATGGCGACGCGCCGGCCCACATCGGCGTCCCTGAGCAGCCGGCAATACTCGATCAGCCGGCGGTCGGCCTTGCCCTGTTCGGCGCGCAAGTCGGCGCGAACGGAAGATGCGAAAAAGCCTACACGCGGCTCCCGCTCACAGCTTGATGAAATGCTCGCGGTAATACTTCAATTCCTCGATCGACTCGATGATGTCGGCCATGGCGGTGTGCATTTGATGCTTCTTGAAACCGGACACGATCTCCGGCTTCCAGCGCTTGCACAATTCTTTCAAGGTCGAGACGTCGATATTGCGGTAGTGGAAGAACGTCTCCAGTTTCGGCATGCCGCGCACCATGAAGCGGCGATCCTGGCCGATGGTGTTGCCGCACATCGGCGACTTGCCGGCGGGCACATACTTCTTCAGGAAGGCGATCAATTCCGCCTCCGCTTGCTGCTCGGTCACGCTCGAGGCCTTGACCCGCTCGATCAAGCCGGAGCGGCCATGGGTACCCTTGTTCCAGGCATCCATCTTGTCGAGCGTCTCGTCGGATTGGTGGATGGCGAACACGGGGCCTTCGGCCAGGATGTTCAAATGCATATCGGTCACCACCACCGCCACCTCGATGATGCGGTCGGTGTCCGGCTCCAGGCCCGTCATTTCCATGTCGACCCAGATCAAATTCATTTCATTGGGGCGGATTGGGGTGGCGGGTGCTGCTACATCGGTCGCTTGTGACATAATTCTCTCTTAGCCTAATCAATCCGCCATTTTCTCACAGGCATAGAATGTATTCACTCGCGTTTTCCATTTTGTTTGTATCTTTCCTGATCCTCACGCTGCTGGTGCGGTTCTGGCTGGCGGCGCGCCACATCCGCCACGTGATGGCCAACCGCGCCGCCGTGCCGGCCGAATTCGCCGAAAAAATCCCCTTGGCCGCGCACCAGAAGGCGGCCGACTACACCGTGGCCAAGACCAAGTTCGGCCTGCTGGCCACGCTCGTCAATAGCGCCGTGCTGATCGGCTTCACCCTGCTGGGCGGCTTGCAATGGCTGTCGGTGGCGGTCTACAAACTGGCCGGCCCCGGCATGCTGTATCAAATCGGCTTGCTGGTGGCTTACGCCGCCATTTCGGGCTTGATCGACTTCCCCTTCGACTATTACAAACAATTCGTCATGGAGCAGCGCTTCGGCTTCAACAAAATGAGCAAGCGCCTGTTCTTCTTCGACATGCTCAAGGGCCTGGCCATCGGCGCGGCCATCGGCCTGCCCCTGGTGTGGGTGGTGCTCAGCTTGATGGACAAGACCGGCGGCCTGTGGTGGTTGTACGCCTGGCTGGTGTGGAGCGGCTTCCAGCTGCTGATGATGGTGCTGTTCCCCACCGTTATCGCGCCCCTGTTCAACACCTTTACCCCGCTGGCCGACGCGGCCTTGAAGACCCGCATCGAAGGCTTGATGGGCCGGGTCGGCTTCGCCTCCAAGGGCTTGTTCGTGATGGATGGCTCGAAACGCAGCGCGCACGGCAACGCCTATTTTTCCGGCTTCGGCGCCAACAAGCGCATCGTGTTTTTCG
>JAYVUV010000139.1:0-6528 GCA_043787615.1 Janthinobacterium sp.
GCCCGCCGGACAGTTGATGCGGCTTGCGCTTGCCGTAGGCGCTCAACTGCACCAGCGCCAGCATCTGCTCGACCCGCACCGCCACCTCGGCCTTGTCCAAGCCGTCGCGGCGCAGGCCGAATGCCACGTTGTCCCACACCGTCAGATGCGGGAACAGGGCGTAGGACTGGAACATCATGTTGATCGGGCGCTGGTGGGGCGGCACGCGGACGATGTCTTGCCCGGCCAGGGTGATCTGGCCGGCGGTCGGCGTCTCGAAGCCGGCCAGCATGCGCAGCAGGGTCGATTTGCCGCAGCCGGAGCTGCCCAGCAGGGCGAAGATCTCGCCCTTGTCGATGGCGACCGAGATATCGTCGACGGCGCGCACGCCGTCGAATTCCTTGACCAGGTTACGGATCAGCAGGTAGGGCTGGCTGCGATCGTTAGCGTCGGCGGCCGGTGCGGCGGGTGGTCCTAGTGTCATGTCGGGGCGGGGATCAAGTCAAATGGATAAAAAAATCGTCGATGAACAAACACGCGCGATCCGCTCAAAACGGACCGCGGCCGAGATTTTAACGGATCGTCACAGCCCGGTTTTGAACTTGGTGTACACCCGCGTCATGGTGCGGCGGATGTCGGCGTTGGCCGGCTCGGGCACGATCATGCGTTTTTTATCCTCGTCGCTGAGATAAATGGTCTTGTTTTCGGCGATATCCTTGCGCACGAATTTAAGCGCGGCCGCGTTTGGATTGGCGTAAAACACCTTGTTGCTCAGGCTGGCGTGCACTTCCGGGCGCAGGATGTAGTTGAGCCACAGGTGGGCGTTGTTGGGATGGGGCGCGTCGACCGGAATGGCCATGGTGTCGAAGAACAGGGTGGCGGTCTTGGGCACCAGCGCTTCGATGTTGTTGCCGTTCTTGGCGTCGAGCGCGCGCTGGCGCGCGATGTTGATGTCGCCCGACCAGCCCAGCGCCAGACAGACCGACCCGTTGGCCATGTCGTTGATGTAGCCGGAAGAGCTGAACAGGGTGATGTAGGGCCGGATCGATTGCAGCAAACGGCCCGCCTCCTGATAGTCGCTGCTCACCTTGGAGTAGGCCGGCTTGCCGATGTACTGGAGCGCCGGCGGCAGGATCTCGGACGGCGAGTCGAGCATCGACACGCCGCAGGATTTGAGCTTGGCGACGTATTTGGGATCGAAGATCAAGTCCCAGGCGTTGTCCGGCATGGGCAACGGGCCGAGGGCCGCCTTGACCTTGTCGACGTTGATGCCCAGCGTGGTGAAACCCCACAACCACACCACCAGATGCTTGTTGCCGACATCGAGTTTGCCGATCTGCGCCAGCAGCGCCGGGTCCAGATTGGCCAGGTTGGGCAGCTTGCTCTTGTCCAGTTCACGCAGCAGGCCGCCGTCGATTTGCATGCGCGCCCAGTTGGCCGACGGGACCACGATGTCGTAGCCGGTTTTACCCGCCACCAGCTTCGCGTGCAGCACCTCGTTGCTGTCGAAATTATCGTAGCGGACCTTGATCCCGGTTTCCTTCTCAAAATTCTTGACCGTGTCCTCGGCGATGTAGTCGGACCAGTTGTAGATATTGAGAACCTTCTCCTCTTGCGCCACGGCGGCGGCGGGGGCCAGCGCGGCGCTCACGGCCAAGGCGGCCAGCAAGGCGCCGATGCCGCGCGCGAAACCAGATTCTGAACGGTGCTTCAACGGTCGAGCCGAGGGTACGAGCAGCATGGCGATTCCTTCGTCAGAGTGAGTGATGACTTCCCATAGTTGAAGCGGGGACGCGGCATGCCGCCGCGTCGGATTTTCGATAATTATTAAGCAACATCCAGGCCAGCGCGGTGTTCGATCCAGATCACACCCAGCCGCGCGCCAGCAGATCGGCGTGGGTCAGGTCCAGGCAGGAGCGGATCAGCGCCACCATCTCGTCGATTTGCGAGCGCGTCATCACCAGCGGCGGCGCGATGATCATGCGGTCGCCGACGGCGCGCATGATCATGCCGTTGTTGAACATATAGGCGCGGCAGATCATGCCGACGCCCCGCTCCGGTGCGAACGCCACGTTTTCGTGCAGCGTCGCGCCCTTGACGCGCACCAGATCCAGGCCGGCCACCAGGCCGCAGGTGTCGGCGCGGCCGACCAGCGGATGGTCGGTCAGCGCGGCGAAGCGCTGTTTCAAATAAGGTCCGGTGTCGTCGGCCACGCGCGCCACCAAGCCTTCGGTCTCGATGATGCGCAGGTTTTCCAGCGCGGCCGCGCACGCCACCGGATGGCCGGAATAGGTGAAGCCGTGATTGAAGTCGCCGCCGTGCTCGATCATCACGTTGGCGACGCGGTCGCCCACCAGCACCCCGCCCAGCGGCACGTAGCCGGAGGTGACGCCCTTGGCGAAAGTGATCAGATCGGGCTTGATGCCGAACAGCTCGGAAGCGAACCAGGCGCCGAGCCGGCCGAAACCGCAAATGACCTCATCGACGATCAGCAGGATGTCGTACTTGTCGCAGATGCGCTGGATCTCGGGCCAGTAGCTGGCCGGCGGGATGATCACGCCGCCGGCGCCCTGTATCGGCTCGCCGATGAAGGCTGCCACCTTGTCCTGGCCCAGTTCCAGGATTTTTTGCTCCAGCCAGGACGCCGCCTCCAGGCCGAAATCGTGCTCGCTCATGCCGTGGCCCGCCTCGGCGTAATGCGGCTGGCCGATGTGGACGATGCCGGGGATCGGCAAGCCGCCCTGGGCGTGCATGCCTTCCATGCCACCGAGCGAGGCGCCGGCCACGGTGCTGCCGTGATAGGCGTTGTGGCGGCTGATGACGGTATGCTTTTCCTGGTGGCCCAGCAGATCCCAGTAGCGCCGCACCATGCGCAGGTTGGTGTCGTTCGCCTCCGAGCCGGAACCGGTGAAGAAAACATGGTTGAATTGGGGCGGCGACAATTCGACCAGCTTGGCGGCCAGTTGCACCGCCGGGATGTTGGTGGTGTTGAAGAAGCTGTTATAGAAAGGCAGGGTCTCCATCTGTTTGTAGACCGCCTCCGATATGCTGGTGCGGCCGTAGCCGACGTTCACGCACCACAGGCCGGACATCCCGTCCAGGATCTTTTTGCCCAGCGAATCCCACAGATAGATGCCGTCGCCGCGCACCATCACGCGCGCACCCTTGGCGCCGAGCTCCTTGTGGTCGGTGAACGGATGCAGGTAATGGGCCGTGTCCAGCGCCTGGATGGCGGCGGTGTCGTACACCTGCGGCTGGGCGACGCCGTGTTTGACCGAGGCGACCAAAGCGGCGCTCGGCGCCAAAGGGTTGAGTGACATGGTGATCCTTTATATGAGTGTGTCGGGCCGCGCGGGCCGGGCCGCGCAGGCCGGCGCCACGGCGCCGGCGGACAGACACTTACACGTGCAGCAGCAGATGCTCGCGCTCCCATGGGCTGATGACGGTCATGAATTCCTGGTGTTCGAGATCCTTGATGGCGGCATAGACATCGATGAAGCGCTCGCCCAGCACACTGCGCAACTTGTCCTCGGCGCGCAGGGCGTGCAGCGCTTCCGGCAAGCCTTGCGGCAGCTCGAATTTGAGGTCGTAGGCGCTGCCGACCGTCATCGGGGTCGGCTCCAGTTGTTCGACCATGCCCAGATAGCCGCAGGCCAAAGTCACCGCCAGCGCCAGATAGGGATTGGCGTCGGCGCCGATGATGCGGTTTTCCACGCGGCGGTCCTGCACGCCCGATTCCGGCACCCGGAAACCGACCGTGCGGTTGTCCAGACCCCACTGGATATTGATCGGCGCGGCGGTGTGGCGCACGATGCGGCGATAGGAATTGACGTAGGGCGCCACGATCGCCATGGCCGACGGCATGTAGCGCTGCAGGCCGCCGATGTAGTGCTTGAAGATGGGCGCGGCCGAACCATCGACGTTGCTAAAGATGTTCAAGCCGGTTTTGCTATCGACCACGCTCTGATGCACATGCATCGCCGAACCCGGCTCGCCCGCCATCGGCTTGGCCATGAAGGTGGCGTACATGTCGTGCTTGAGCGCGGCCTCGCGCAGGGTGCGTTTGAAGAAAAATACCTTGTCGGCCAGGCCGAGCGGGTCGCCGTGCAGGAAGTTGATCTCCATCTGGCCGGCGCCGATTTCATGAATCAGGGTGTCGACGTCCAGATTCATCATCTCGCAGTAATCGTAGATATCCTCGAACAGGGGATCGAATTCGTTGACGGCGTCGATGCTGTAGACCTGGCGGCTGGTCTCGGCGCGCCCGCTGCGGCCGACCGGCGGGCGCAGCGGCAAATCCGGATCGGTGTTTTTGGCGGTCAGGTAAAACTCCAGCTCGGGCGCCACCACCGGGCGCCAGCCACGGTCGGCGTACAGCTTGAGCACGCGCCGCAGCACCGAGCGCGGCGCGAAATCGACCAGCATGCCGTCCGAAAAATAGCAGTCGTGGATCACCTGGGCGGTGGGGTCGGTTGCCCACGGCACCATGGTGATGGTGGTGGGATCGGCCTTGAGGATCATGTCGCGGTCGGTGGTCGAGATGGCGCGGTCGTAGCCGGCGTCCTCGATCGGGTAATTGCCGGTCACGGTCATGCCCAGCACCGCCTCCGGGATGCGCATGCCGCGCTCCTGGGTGAATTTACCGCGCGGTAGAATTTTGCCGCGCGCGACCCCGGTCAAATCCGGCACCAGGCATTCGATTTCGGTGACCCGTTTTTCATTGAGCCACAAATCCATGTCGGTATAGGTGAAGTTCTCTCGAATTGCCATTGCTCTCTCTCGTGTTATAGGAATCGGGCGTCAGGCCGCGGCCACATGCGCACCGGGACTACATGGCGGGGGAGCTAAGGGATGTGCAGCCCCCATCGGGCGCGGCGCGTCATGCGGAGCCCCGCATGCTCTGATAGGTCCGGCAAGCCTGGCCGAACGCGAGAAACAGCTTCATCGAATCGGCGTTTTCCGCGATCCGCCACTCCGGATGCCATTGCACCGCCATTGTAAAGCCGGGCGCCTGCGACACCGTGTACGCTTCGACCAGGCCGTCGTCGGCGCGCGCCTCCACCGTCAGACCGGGCGCCAGGCGGGCGATGCCCTGGCCGTGCAGGGAATTGACCATCAACTCGGATTTGCCGTCCAGGATGGCGGCCATGCGCCCGCCCGGCGCCAGCGTCACCCGGTGGGCCGGGCCGTACTGCCGATCCAAGGTTTGGTCGTCCGCTTCGCGGTGGTCGGCCATGCCGGCCACCTCCTGCACCGCCTGATGCAAGGTGCCGCCCAGCGCCACATTGATCTCCTGGAAGCCGCGGCAAATCGCCAGCAGCGGGATGCCACGCGCCAGCGCCGCCCGGATCAGCGGCATGGTGGTGGCGTCGCGCGCCGGGTCTTGCGGCAGCGCCGCGTCGCGTACCTGCTCGCCGTACAGGCCGGGATGCACGTTGGACGGGGAACCGGTCAGCATGACGCCGTCGGCGGCGGCCAGCACCGCCTCCAGGTCGCCGTCCAGGCCCAGCGCGGGCAGCACCAGCGGCATGCAGCGCGCCCCGGTGACGACGGCGGCGACATATTTGAGTTGGGCGGTGTGGTAGGCGTGCGCGCCGATCTGGTTGACGCAGGCGGGGACGATGACGATAGGACGGGGCATGATGTTTTCTTATCAGGATCGGTGAAATGTGTCTTGAACAGTCAAGCCGGTAATGATGCATTTATATTAATCATAATCCGAATTTGCTATGATTGCGAGCATGAAGTACAAAACCACCCCGGCCGCCGATGCGCACCCTGCCCTGGCGCGACTTTAGCGCCCTGGTCGCCAGCATCGGCGTGGTCGGCCTGGGACTGGGCGCGACCATGCCGCTGACGGCGCTGACACTGGACCGGCGCGGCGCCGGCACCGATGTGATCGGGTTGATCACGGCGCTCGGCGCGCTCGGCATTTTAGCGGCCGCCCCTTTCGTGGCGGGCTGGGTGAGGCGATTCGGCCCGCGCCGCGCCATGATCGGCGCGGTGTGGGTGGCCGCCGCCAGCACGGCGCTGATGCAATGCACCGATCATTTGCTGGCCTGGGGCGCGCTGCGGCTGCTTTTCGGCGGCGCCATGGGGGTGTTGTTCACCATCGGCGAGGCTTGGATCAACCGGCTGGCGCCCGAGCGTTCGCGCGGCCGCGTGGTGGCGCTGTACACCACCAGTTTCACGCTGTTTCAGCTGATCGGGCCGGCGCTGGTGGCGCTGTTCAACGCGAGGCTGGCCTGGAGCTTCGCCGCCTGCGGCGCGCTGTTCTTGCTGGCCCTGCCCGGCTTGATGTTGATCGCCGAGCGCGCCGGACCGGCCCCGGAAGAGGGACACGATTGGAAAATGGTGCTGCCCAAGATGCCGGCCATCGCGTTGGGCGCGGCCTTTTTCGCGCTGTTCGACACGCTGGCGCTGAGTTTGCTGCCGCTGTACGCGCTGCGGCACGGCATCGGCACCGAACTGGCGCTGATGTCAGCCACGGTGGTGCTGGCGGGCGACACCGGTTCGCAGTTCGCGCTGGGCTGGCTGGCCGACCGGGTC
>JAYVUV010000140.1:0-7381 GCA_043787615.1 Janthinobacterium sp.
CTCGTCGGCTGCAAAATGCGCTGGGACGGTCCATATTTCGCCGCTTTCTCGGCCAATAGCTCGCTATTGGCACTGCGAAATCGTCAAAATCCGGCCTCGTCCAGCGCATTTCTCGCTTCGACTCCCCAAGTCCGACAGGCTGCTAGGGTTGCGCCAAGTGTTGAGGTTGGCTCAAGTCGGCCAGCAGGCGATGCCGCTCGCCCATGTCCTTGGTGGCCAGCTTGCGCACCAAGTCGTAATAAGCGGGAAAGTGGCGTTCGGCCGCCATCATGGTGCGAAAGCCGGGCAGAAAATCGTTGTAGGTGGCCACCGAGGCGAGATGGGCGTTGGTCAAGGGTTCGGCGAACCAGCGGTCGTAACCGGCGTAACCACCCCAGCTCAGCTTGATGGTCTGGTATTCGGCCTTGAGAGCGGCGAAGATGCGCGCTTTTTCTTGACGCTTACGGGCCGGCGAGGCCTTGCGCGCGTAATTGGCTTCCAGCGCGCGCCGGTGCTTGAGCAACAGTTCCAGAAAATCCTGGCGCCGCTTGGTGTAGCGCATGAAGTCTTCGCGCATGATGTCGTTGCCGAAACGATCCAGCCAGCGCTGCACGCCCGCCTCTTCGACCGAGGTGGCGAAGGCTTCGTTGAATTGCGAATCGCCCGGCACGTACACCACCTGGTGCGCCAGTTCGTGAAAAATCATGCGCGCCAATTCCGCGTCGCTGTAATTGATGAAGGTCGACAACAAGGGATCGTCGAACCAGCCCAGGGTGGAATAGGCCGGCACCCCGCCCACTTGCACATCGTATTTTTCCGAGCGCAACTCGTCGGCGTAGGCTTGGGCGTCGTCCTTGCTGTAGTACCCGCGATAGCTGACGCAGCCGGCGATGGGAAAACACCACTGTATCGGTTGCAGCGACAACTCCGGCGTGGCCACCACGTTCCACAGCACATACGGTCGCTTGAGGGCCGCGTAATGTTTATAACTGCCATTGTCCGGCAAGCCCAGCTCGCGGATCGCGAACAAGCGGATTTGCTGGGCCTTGGCCAAGCGCGCCTTGAGCTTGGGATCGGTGGCAGGATCGCCCAGCCAGTCGTCGATCGAGCGGCTGTCGGACCACAGCGAATACTGGCCTTGCGCGGCCTGGGCGTAATAGCTGAGCTGAGAGCAACCCGCGAACAAGGCCGCCAAGGCGCTGGCGGCCAGCAGGCGCTTGGTCAGGACACGGCGATTTGGCAAGCTCATCATGGCTAAGCTTTCAGGCGGCTACTTTTTCAACCTCGACCAGGGTATCGTAAAACGTCGGCGCGCGGCCCATGTCGGTCAAGCGCTGACTGGTCACTTCATTGGCGTTCTTGCCATCGCTGGCCAGTTTTTTCCACCACACCGACAAGCCCACCACCAGTCCCGGCCGGGCTTTCGGCGTGACGCGCGCGCGCGCCACGAAGGAACCGCGGTCGTTGAAGATGCGCACCATCTCGCCGTGCGCGATGCCGCGGCGGGCGCTGTCGTCGGGATGGATGTCGAGCCGCGGTTCGCCCTCGCTGGCGCGCAAACTCGCGACGTTGACGAAGGTGGAGTTCAAAAAATGACGGGCCGGCGGCGAGATCATGGCCAGCGGATAACGCGCCGCCAGTCGCGGGTTGCTGGCCACCGATTCGTAGGGCGCGATATAGGTCGGCAACGGGTCCAGGCCGTCGCGCGCCATGCTGGCCGAATAGAATTCGCATTTGCCCGACGGCGTGGTAAAGCCGCCCTCGGCGAACGGCGCGTCCGGCACGGCCAGCTTTTGCCAGCCCTTTTGCTTGAGCGACTCCCAGTCGAAATGGATGGCGCGCGCATCGTCGGCATGGAAGGCCTGGGCCGCCAGGGCGTCGTCGCTTTCCCTGAAACAGGGCTCGTCGAAGCCCATGCGCTCGGCCAATAGGCGGAAGATCTCGGTGTTGGGCTTGGCCTCGCCCAGCGGCGCCACGGCGGCGTTGTTGGCCATCATGTACAAATGACCGTAAGCCAGGTGGGCATCGACATGTTCAAGCTGGGTGGTGGCGGGCAGCACGATGTCGGCGTAGTCGGCCGTGTCGGTTTGAAACTGTTCCAGCACCACCGTGAACAAGTCTTCGCGCGCGAAGCCGCGCGCGACCCGGGCCGAATCGGGCGCGACCGCCACCGGGTTGGAATTGTAGACGATCAGCGCCTCCAGCCTCGGCCCGAATGCGGCCGAGCCGTCGCGCAACAAGTCGTCGCCGATGGTGCTCATATTGATCGTGCGCGGTTGGCGCGCCAGCAAGTCCGGACGCTGCAAGGCGGCCCGGTTGACCGGGAAGGAACCCGAGCTCGACAGCTGGATACCGCCGGCGGCGTGGCGCCAGGCGCCCACCAAGGCCGGCAAGCAGGCGATATTGCGCACCGCCATGCCGCCGCCGCGCACCCTTTGCACGCCATAATTGGTGCGGATGGCAACCGGCTCGCCGGCGCGCGCGGTGCGCCCGTATAGCCGGGCCAGGTCCACCACCTCCGCCTCGCCAATGCCGCACACCTCGGCCACGCGGGCCGGCGGCCAGTCGGCGGCGCGCCGCTTGAGTTCGGCGAAACCCAGGGTGTGCGCGGCGATATAGTCATGGTCGAGCAAGTCTTCGGCGATCAACACATGCATCATGCCGAGCGCCAGCGCCGAGTCGGTGCCGGGCAGCAGGGCGATATGCTGGTGGCATTTTTCGGCCGTCAGGGAACGATACGGATCGATGGCGATCAAGGTCGCGCCGCGCCGTTTGGCTTCCTGCGCGCGCATCCAGAAATGCAGGTTGGAGGCGATCGGATTGCCGCCCCAGATCAGGATCAGTTTCGCGTTTTGAAATTGTTCCAGGTCGGTGCCGACGGTGGCGCCGATGGTGTATTTATATCCCGTGACCCCGGCGCTGGCGCAAATGGTGCGATCCAGCAGGGACGCGCCGATGCGGTGAAAAAACCGCGAAGACATCGATTCGCCTTGCAGCAAGCCCATGGTGCCGCAGTAACTGTATGGCAGGATCGCCTCGGGCGCGCGCGCGGCCAGCGGGCCCAGGCGGGCGGCGATGGCGTCCAGCGCCTGCTCCCAGCTGATACGCTCGAACTTGCCTTCGCCCTTGCGGCCGATGCGGCGCAGCGGATACAGCAGCCGGTCCGCATGGTAGGTGCGCTCGGTGAAGCGCGACACCTTGGTGCACAGCACACCGGCCGTGGTCGGATGCCCGGGATCGCCCTTGACCTCGGTCGCCACCCCGTCCTCGACCGTCACCAACAGGGCGCAGGTATCGGGGCAATCGAGCGGGCAGACCGCGCGCACGTGGGTGGTGGTCATGACGGTCCAAAATGGCGGTGGAAAGCATTACTGTAAACGATTCTGCCCATACATATCCATTGCTTCTTGCCGCGCTGGATTTGCATCAGCAACAAGGGCTACAATGTCTTAGTAGTCCTGCATGTTTTTCGGCACAAAGATGCGGGATATAGCCCTAAAACAAGATTGCCGTCGGTAAAAAGCGCTATTTTTCCTTATGACCAATAAACCACAACCCTGTCGTTCAGGGTGCATGCGGCGGCAAGCACTGCGCGGAGAACCCTATGAAATTAGTTGAACCCATCATCGCGTTTCAATCCGAGCTGGAGCAGATCCGGCGCGATCTGCATGCCCATCCGGAACTGTGTTACGAAGAACAACGCACCGCCGACGTGGTGGCGGCCCGCCTGACCGAGTGGGGCATCCCGGTGGTACGCGGGCTGGGCCGCACCGGCGTGGTCGGCATCCTGCGCAACGGCACGTCCACGCGGGCGATCGGCTTGCGCGCCGACATGGATGCCTTGCCCATGCAAGAAGTCAACACCTTCGAGCATGCCTCCCGTCATCCCGGCAAGATGCACGCCTGCGGCCACGACGGCCACACCGCCATGCTGCTGGGCGCGGCACGCCATCTGGCCCAGCAGCGCGACTTCGACGGCACCGTGTATCTGATTTTTCAACCGGCCGAGGAAGGCGGCGCCGGCGCGCGTGAAATGATACGCGACGGCTTGTTCACCCGTTTCCCGATGGATGCGATTTATGGCATGCATAACTGGCCCGGCTTGGCGACCGGCACCATGAGCGTGGTGGCGGGGCCGATGATGGCGTCCAGCAATGAGTTCCACGTGACCGTCAAGGGCAAGGGCGCGCACGCGGCCCAGCCGCACAAGGGCATCGATCCCATCATGCTGGCGGTGCAAATCGCGCAAAGTTGGCAAGCGATCATTACGCGTGAAAAAAGTCCGCTCGACAGCGCCGTGCTGTCGATCACCCAGATCCACGCCGGCAGCGCCACCAATGTGATTCCGGACCAAGCCACCCTGGTCGGCACCGTGCGCACCTTCAGCACCCCGGTGCTGGACTTGATCGAGCACCGCATGCGCGCGGTGGCCGAGCATACGGCGGCCGGCTTCGACGCCGAGGTCGACTTCGCGTTCAAGCGCAATTATCCGCCGCTGGTGAATCACCCCAAGGAAACCGCGTTCGCGGTCGAGGTGATGAAAGCGGTGGTCGGCGCCGACCGGGTCGACAGCAACGCCGAACCGACCATGGGCGCGGAAGACTTCGCTTTTTTCCTGCAAGAAAAGCCGGGTTGCTACATCTTTATCGGCAATGGCGAGGGCGAACATCGGGCCGGCGGCCACGGCCTGGGTCCCTGCGTGCTGCATAACGGCAGTTACGACTTCAACGACCATCTCTTGCCGATCGGCGCCAGCTTCTGGGTGCGGCTGGCGGAAATGGCCTTGCCGGCGGCGCGCTAGCCCGTCGTTTCCGGCAAGCGATCCGGGGCCAGGCCCAGGCGCCGTCCCGGATTGATTTGCTCCAGCGCGAGCAGCGCCGCGCTGTGATCGGCGTTGGGATAGGCCTGCGCGATGCTGGCGTAACGCTGCGTCACCAGTTCGGTCAACGGCAATCGCACACCGGCGGCCGCGGCGGCGGCGAGAATATTGTGCATATCCTTGAGCTGGGTCTTGACTTGCCCTCCAGGTAAAAAGTCGCGCGCCAACATGCGCTGGCCGTGCAACTCCAAAATTTTGCTTCCGGCGAAACCACCGCGTATCGCTTGCCGTACGGCGGCCGGATCGGCGCCCGCCGCCTCGGCCAGCAACAGCGCCTCGGCCACCACGTTCAAGGTCGCGCCAACGATGAGCTGGTTGCACAGCTTGGCGACCTGGCCGCTACCGACCGCGCCGACCAGGGTGGGCGCACCCATCGCGCTCAATATCGGCCGCGCGCGCGCGAAATCGGCGGCCGCGCCGCCGGCCATGATCGCCAGCGCACCGGCTTGCGCGCCGGCCACGCCGCCCGACACCGGCGCGTCGAGGAAAGCCAGGCCACGGGCTTGGAGAAGGGCATGCGACGCCAGCGCCTCATCCTGACGAGTGGAGCTCATATCGATCCATAACGCGCCCGGCCGCAAGGCGTGCAGGGCTTGCTCCATCACCGCGCGCACGGCCGCGCCGTCGGCCAGCATCGACATCACGATATCGGCGTCGGCCACCGCGTCCGGCAAGTGGGCGACGGCGCGCGCGCCCGCCGCCGACAAGGCCACGGCCTTGTCGGCGCTGCGATTCCACACCGTCAGCGGGTAAGCGGCCGCCAGCAAGCGCCCCGCCATCGGCGCGCCCATCAGGCCGAGGCCGAGAAAGCTGATACGGGGTGAGGATGGCATATGCATGGTTCCTGTGTCGGTGGTTGGGCGGGGTCAATTGTACAATTCGGACGCGCCGGTGCCTATCGGCGAACACCGGTACAATACCCTTTTGATACCCATTGATAGGCAGCTTTACATGAGAGAGTCCATGTTTTCGAAAACACTAGTGAGCGCGATCGCGCTGGCCGCGTCGATGATGGTGGCCCAAGTCGCTTCCGCGTCGGACGACAAGCTGGTCGACTCGGTCTATACCGAATTGGCCACCGGCGCCAAGATCAAAATGGTCCGCTTCGGCGCCACCTCCGACTGGAGCCAGCGCTGGTTCGATTCCAACGGCACTCGCCTGAGCGGCTATTGGGACGCCAGCTTCGGCGCCTGGCGTGGCAATCAGCATCACAATATTCCAGGCGAACATCAAAACTTGGTCGACGTCGGCCTCACTCCTGTGTTCCGCTTTGAAAACAGTAATAAAAAAGGCTTGTACTATGAGGGCGGCATCGGCGTCCACATGTTGTCCAAGCTGTACGACAACGACGACAACCGCTTGTCGACTCACTTCCAGTTCGGCGACCACCTCGGTGTCGGCTACGTGTTCGACAATAAATGGGAACTCGCTGCCAAGATCCAGCATTTTTCCAATGGCGGCTACAAAAAACCGAACAGTGGCGTCAATTACGCGGTCGTGAAACTGGCTTATCACTTTTAAGCCGGCAGCGCAGGATGCGATAGCCGCGGGCCTTGGGCGCGGCGGCTGTCCCTTTTCCCGCGACGGTCTTGTGCCGGTGGCATCCGATTCGCCTCATCAGTTGCATTAAAAGCATGTTAATATGCTCGGCCGAATAACATGTTTTTATAATGGAAAATGAATGGGTCAGCAGTTCTCCGCATCGCCATCCAATCGAACCCGCGTCCGCCGCCTTCCCGAATTAGCCGACTACGAACGCGCGACACTGCACGCCATCGTGGACGAGGCTTATGTCTGCCATATAGCGTTTCATGACGGCGAAAGCAGTCATTGCATTCCGACCGCGTGTTGGCGCGTCGACAATCACCTCTACATTCATGGATCGAATGGCAGCCGCCTGGTCAAAGCCTTATTGGCCGGCGCCCAGGCGTCGATCGCGATCACGCATATGGACGGGCTGGTGCTGGCCAAGTCGGCCTTCAGCCATTCGATGAACTACCGCTCCGCCGTTATGTATGGCCATTTTGAAGAAATCGAAGGCAACAGCGCGAAAATGGACGCGATGGATGATTTCATGGACAAGATCGCACTAGGACGCCGGCACGAGGCGCGCATCGGCAATACCAAGGAATTGGACGCGACCAAGGTGTTACGTATGTCGCTCGATGAAGCGGTGGCGAAAATCAGCGACGGCGGCCCCTCCGATAAAGAGGAGGATCGCGATTTGCCGGTATGGACCGGCGTGCTGCCACTGGGAATGCGCCGTGGTGAGCCGATACCGGCCGATAATGGCGAGCTGCCGACGCCATCGTATGTTAGCGGTTGGAGCAAGGCCGGCGAATAAAGTCGTCCTCTTCGCCGGCGCATGGTCCGCCGGCCTTAGAAGGACGACAAAAACCGCGAACGTAAAAAAACCCCCACCCGCACTAAACGCGAGCTTGAGCGCGTTTAGGCTGATGGGGGTTTTTCACTATAACTAGCCTGACGATAACCTACTTTCACACTGGTTGCAGCACTATCATC
>JAYVUV010000141.1:0-3234 GCA_043787615.1 Janthinobacterium sp.
CGGTGGTCTGGGGCGAGAAGGCGCTGGCGCATTACGCGAAACTGCGGATCGACACGCATACCAAGCGGCTGGTGTTTTCCGACGGTCTCGATTTTCCCACCGCGCTGTCGCTGTACCGGCATTTCGCCGACCGCTGCATGACGGGATTCGGCATCGGCACCAATTTGACCAACGACACCGGAGTGGCGCCGCTCAATATCGTCATGAAGCTGATGTGGTGTAACGGGCAACCGGTGGCCAAACTGTCCGATTCATCCGGCAAGACCTTGTGCAAGGACGAGACTTTCCTGGCTTATCTGCGCCAGATTTTCAACCATGCCGCCGCTTAATTCAAAGGACACCACCATGCTGACCATCGCCATCGCCCAGCTCAATTACACCGTGGGCGACTTCGCCGCCAACGCCGCCGCCACCACCCACCACATGGCTTTGGCCGCCGAACAGGGTGCCGACATGGTGGTGTTTTCCGAACTATCGCTGTGCGGCTATTACCCCGGTGATCTGCTCGAAGACGACACTTTTTTGGACAAGTTGGACGCCGCGCTGGAGCAGGTCAAGCAGGCGTCGCGCCGCTCGCCGGAACTGGTGGCCGTGATCGGCACCGCGCGCCGCAATCCCGGGCCGGGCAAGCCGCTGCATAACGCGCTGCTGGCGATTCAAAATGGCGCGGTGGTGGCCGAGTATTACAAGCAGCTGCTGCCCACTTACGGCATTTTCGATGAGCGGCGCCATTTTGAACCGGGTCCGGAAGGCGCCTGCGTGCTGGACGTGGCGGGCCACCGGGTCGGCTTCATCGTGTGTGAAGACGGCTGGAACAACGCCGGCCGTGATTACCAAATCAATCCGTTCACCGCGCTGCGTCAGGCGGAAGTGGAACTGGTGGTGAGCATCAATGCCAGCCCCTCCGATCTCGGCAAGCGCAGCCAGCGCCACGAATTGTTTGGCGCCGCGTCGGCGTTGACCGGCTTGCCTTTGCTGTATGTGAACCAGATCGGCGGCCAGGATCAATTGGTATTCGATGGCGCCTCGTTTGCCGTGTCACCCGCGCAGGGCCTCGCTTTCGAAGCGGCCCGCTTTCGTGAAGACTTCCAGTTGATCGGTTTCGATGGCGGCCGTTTCGCGGCGCGCGATGGTAGCGCCTTGCCCGTGCCGCCCGATGTCGGTTTGGACGTGGCCGATTTCACGCGGCGCCAGATCGTGCTGGGTTTGCAGGACTATGCGCGGCGCTGCCACTTTACCCAGGCCGTGGTGGGATCGTCGGGCGGCATCGATTCGGCCCTGACCATCGCCCTGGCGGTGGAAGCGCTGGGCGCCGACAATGTGATCGCCGTCACCATGCCATCGGCTTATTCCAGCGAGGGATCGGTGTCCGATTCGGTGGCGCTGTGCCGCAATCTGGGGGTGAAGCTGTATACCCATCCGATTCTGGCCCTGGTGGAGCAATATCGCGCCGGTTTCGGCGCCGCTTTCGATGCCGCGCTGGGCGGACTGCCTTTGGAAAACCTGCAGGCGCGCGTGCGCGGCACCATCTTGATGGAGTATTCCAACACCTTCGGCGCGCTGCTGCTCACCACCGGCAACAAGAGCGAAATCTCGGTCGGGTATTGCACCTTGTATGGCGATACCAATGGCGGCTTGGGGTTGATCGGCGACTTGTACAAAACCGAGGTCTACGCCTTGTCGCGCCACGTGAACGCGCATGCCGGACGCGAAATCATCCCCGAGGCGGTGCTGAGCAAGCCGCCCTCCGCCGAATTGGCGCCGGGTCAGCAAGACACCGATTCGCTGCCGCCCTACGAAGTGCTCGATGAGATTTTGAAATGGCATATCGAAGGCATCCGTTTACCCGTCGCCGAGTCGCGCTCGGCCTGCCGATTTGTCGAGACCTTGATGGCCGGCGCCGATGGCGCCACATTGGTGACGCGTATTCTGGGCATGGTGGCGCGCAACGAATATAAACGCCGGCAAGCGCCGCCCATCATCCGCGTGCGTTCGCGCGCTTTTGGCAGCGGCCGCCAAATGCCGATCGCCGCGAAATATTAAGAAGATACTAAAAAATGCAGACAAGCTTACACGCCGATGTCGCGGTCTTGATCGGACGATTTCAACCTTTTCATCACGGTCACGCGACCCTGTTGCGCACCGCCCTGGAAAGCGGGACCGCCGTGGTGATCGTGCTCGGTTCCTCGTTTCACGCGCGCAGCGCCAAAAATCCTTTCACCTGGCAGGAGCGGGCCGCGATGATCGGCGCCACGCTGGCCCCGGAAGAGCGCGAGCGGGTCAGTTATGTTCCGGTGCGCGACTATTACGAAGACACACGCTGGGCCGACGCGGTG
The DNA here is from genome assembly GCA_043787615.1 of Janthinobacterium sp. GTDB lineage: Bacteria > Pseudomonadota > Gammaproteobacteria > Burkholderiales > Burkholderiaceae_D > Janthinobacterium. The sequence goes on from JAYVUV010000141.1 coordinate 2,337, forward strand.
CGGCGCGAAGTGGCGCGCGTGGCCGGCTCCGCCAGCCGGGTCGCCCTGATCGGCTACGTCAAGGACGCGTCGAGCTATTATCTGCACCACTTTCCCCATTGGCAGTTGACATCGGTGAACGCGGTGCACGATATCGACGCCACCGGTATTCGCGACGTGCTGTTCGAGGCGGAGGATATCGATGTCTCGCTGGCCGTGATCGCCGACCGCTTGCCGCCGGCGGTGCGCCAATATCTGCGGGCCTGGACCCTGCTGCCGCATTACGATGGGTTGGTGCAGGAATACCGCAGTTTGAAAGCGTATCGCACGGCTTGGAAAAGCGCGCCGTACGCGCCGATATTTTCGACCGTGGACGCGGTGGTGAAAACCGCCGGTCACGTGCTGCTGATACAGCGGGGCGATTTTCCGGGCAAAGGGCTGTGGGCGATTCCCGGCGGCTTCGTCGAGCAGCGCGAACGCTTGCTGCAAGGCGCGATACGCGAATTGTTGGAGGAAACCGAGCTGGGAACCTTGTCCTCCTCGCTGGCCGAGGCCTTGGTCGCGGTGCAAGTGTTCGACCATCCGGATCGCAGCCTGCGCGGCAGAACCATCACGCACGCGCATTTCTTCGATTTAAAGACGCAGCAATTGCCGGCCGTGGAAGGCGCGGACGATGCCGCGCACGCCAAATGGATGCCGATCGAACGTTTGTCCGACATGGAAGACCAATTCTTCGAGGACCATTTTCATATCTTGAATTTTTTCTTGAAATTGACCGCGGAGAGTTGATCGGCGTCGGCCGTTCAGGGCAAGGTGATAAGCAGGTTGGCGGCGGGTGGCGCCAATGTCACCACCTCGTGGTAGGCGGCCAGGGTGGCCTCGGTGTGCTTGCTTAAACTGGCACGCAAGCCGATGTAGC
>JAYVUV010000142.1:0-10319 GCA_043787615.1 Janthinobacterium sp.
CGCGTGCGGCGCCGCCGCCCAGGAGCAGCAGGCGCCGGCCGCCGACGCGGCCCAAGGCGGGGCGGCGCACAACGCGGCGCCGGCCAAACGGCGCGCCAAGGCGGCCGCATCGGCGTCGGCGGACGCCGCGCCGGCCGAGCGCAGTCTGTACACCCCGTTCAAGGGCGAGCCCTTTTTCTTATTGTCCGACGCCGCCTACGGCAGCGCCGACGAGGCGCGCGTGCGCCTGGAAGTGCCGGGGCGCGACATGGACCATTCCAGTCTGGCCGCCTATTCCGGGGTCGATATCGTGGTCTACAAGGTGCCGGCGCCGCTCGACTTCCTCAAGAAGCAGCGCAATCTGCACCGCATCCAGGTCGAGGGCAACTTCCAGGGCGAAGGGCTGGCCAATACCTTGAGCTATCTGTGGGACCGCTGGTGGAAGCAGTCGCGCCGTCTGTGGCGCCAGATTTTTTCGCCGGACGCGCGCCTGGCCGTCACCGGCGTCAATGAAAAACTGGCCACCAACGAGGCGATCCGCCGGCCCACCGAGTTCCGCGACCATCCCCAGTTCGCCCCGCTCAAAGGCTACGAGCTGGTCGAGCGCTTCCGCTATCCGATGTGGCAGGCCAAGCCGATCGCGCCGCCCGCCGGCGTCAAGCTCGATGGCTCGAGCAGCGATTTCATCAAGCCGAGCGCCGGCAATGTGATGATCCCGATCGGCAAACGCACACCCGGCCTGTATCTGGTCGAAGCCATCATCGGCCAGCATCGCGCCAACACCCTGGTGTTCGTGTCCGACACCATGGCCGTGACCAAGGTCTCCTCGAACCAGATGCTGGTGTGGGCCGCGCGGCGCGACAACGGCGCGGCGGTGGACGCGGTGGACGTGGCCTGGACCGACGGCTCCGGCGTGCTGCAATCGGGGAAAACCGGCGCCAACGGCGTGCTCGCGCTCGAACGCGGCAGCCCGGAACACACCTATGTGATGGGCGAGGACCGCGACGGCGGCGTGTTCGTGTCCGAGAATTTTTACTACGACAGCGAAATCTACAACACCAAGATCTACGCCGTCACCGACCGCCCCCTGTACCGACCGGGCGACGAGGTCAATGTCAAATTCCTGGGCCGCGAATTCAAGGCCGCGCGCCTGTCGCAGGCGGCCGCCAACGCGCCGCTGCAATTGAGCGTGCTCGATCCGAACGGCACCCCTATCCTCACGCAAGCGCTGCAACTGAGCGGCGAAACGGGTGCCGAGACCCGCTTCCGCCTGCCCGAGCAAGCCGGCGCCGGCGGCTACGAACTGCGTTTCAGCTACCTGGACGCGCAATATGGCGCGGCCTTCCGCGTGGCCGAATACGTCAAGCCGCATTTCGAGATCAACATCGTGCCGCTCAAGCCGGAGTTCAAGACCGGCGAGAAGGTCGGCGGCCGCATCGAACTGCGCTACCCGGACGGCAAGCCGGTCAAAAACGCCAAGGTGTCGCTGTCGCTGCGCGCGCAGAAAAACACCATGGTCGAGGGCGAGCTGCGTTACAGCGGCTTGTTCCCGATCCAGCTCAAAAGCGAGGAATTGGTCAGCGACGGCGCCGGCAATGTCGATTTTTCGCTGCCGCCGGCGGCCGACCCGTCGCGCTACATCCTGACCCTGCTGGCCTCGGACGGCGCCGCCTACCGGGTCAAGACCACGCGCGAGCTGATGATCGAGCGCTCCGCCAGCGTGTACCGCCTCACCGCCACCCGCCAATTCTCGGCGCCCAAGGAGAGCGTGCATTTCGATCTGGTGCCGGAAGGCCAGGCCAGCGCCAAGCCGGTGAGCTGGGAGATGGTGCTGCTTGAAACCCAGGCCAAGACCAGCGGGCCGTTCGATCCCGCCAAGACCGGCTGGGACGTCAATTTCCCCGCTTCCGGCTCGTATCAACTGAGCCTGCGCGACGCCAGCGGTAATTTGCTGGCCGCCGCCAGCCACTGGGTCAGCGGCGCCGGCGTCAAGGCCACGCCGGGCAGCGTCGAGATCGTGCTCGATCACGAGCGTTACCGCGCCGGCGACACGGCCGAGGCCTTGATCACCTTTTCCGATCCGGTCGAGCAGGCCTTGCTGACCATCGAGCGCGACAAGGTCGAGCAGGTGGGCTTGCTGGCCGGCGGTGCCGATTGGATGCAGCCGGTGCGCATCGCGCCCAATCAATGGCGCGTCAAGCTGCCGGTGAAGGCCGACTACGGTCCCAACGTGACGTTCTCGGTGGCTTACACGCGCAAGGGCGAGTTCGTGTTCCAGAACGCGGGCTTGCAGATCATCGAGCCGCGCATCGCCTTGCAGTTCAAGAGCGACAAGGAAGTCTATCAGCCGGGCGAGAAAGTCACCATCGACGTCAGCGCCGCGCTGGAAGGCAAGCCGGTGGCGACCCTGGTCACCCTGGGCGTGGTCGATGAAATGATCTACGTGCTGCAACCGGAGATCGCGCCCGACATCGGCGACTTTTTCTACCACCCGCGCCGCAACAACGTGCGCACCACGGCCAGCCTGTCCTTCATCAGTTACGACCTGGCCCAGGGGCGCGGCGCCGGCGCGCCCGCGCGCCACAACTACAACGAGCGTGGCGTGAAGGTGCTGGAACGGCCGCGCCGCGACAATATCGACACCGCGTTCTGGGCGCCGTCGCTGCGCACCGGGGCCGACGGCCACGCCACGGTCAGCTTCACCATGCCGGACGCGCTCACGCGCTGGCGCATCACCGGCCGGGCGCTCGACGGCGAGGGCAGGGTCGGCCAGCGCACCGGCTATCTGCGTTCGGACAAAAGCTTTTACGCCAAGTGGACCGCGCCCGACTGGATGCGGGTCGGCGACGCGCCGCGCGCGGCCGTCGCGCTGTTCAACCAGAGCGGCACCGAACAAGCGCTGGAGTTGACCTTGAGCGGCGCGGCCGGCGTGCCGCAGACCGAAAAAATCAGCGCCAAGCCGGGGGTCAATTACGTGCAATTCGCGCTGACCGCCGGAGCAGGCACCAATTCGATGCGGCTGGAAGTGAAACAAAACGGCAAGCTGGTGGACGCGCTCGACACGACCATTCAAAGCTTGCCGGTGGCCTGGAACAGCGCCCGTTCGCTAAGCGTGGCCCTGGACGGCGCCACGGCGGCGCTGGCGCTGCCGGCCGACGCGCGCCAGATCCGGCTCTCGTTCGCCGGCGGCGCGGCGGCCCATTTCGCCCGCATCGCCGACGACTTGATCGATTATCCCTACGGCTGCGTGGAGCAAACCTCGAGCCGCCTGATTCCGCTGGCCCTGGGTTTACAGAACCTGGGGCCGGACGGCGCCAAGGTGCGCGAGAGCCTGCTCAACACCTTGCAGTCGCAGCGCCTGCGCCTGGTCTCCATGGCCGGGCCGAAAGCGGTGTTCGGCTGGTGGGGCAACGCCACCCAGGGCAGCGCCATGATGACCGCCTACGCCTATTACGCCGACTGGTACGCCGCGCGCGCGCTGAACATCGCGCTGCCGTCCGAGCACTGGCAAAACCTGCTGGCCGTGTACAGCGAATTGGGCTTGAAAGAGCCGCCGCTGCAACGCGCCATGGCGCTCTGGATGGCGCAGGAAATGGGCTTGCCGGTCAAGACCCTGGCCTCCGGCCTGGCCGACGAGCTGGCGCGCGCGCCGGTCGCGGCCAAGACGGTGGCGCTGGCCGACACCAGCAGCCTGCTGCTGGGCGCCGAGGACCGCGACAGCGCCGCCATGACCCTGGCGCTGCTGTCGGTGGTGGCCAAACAAGAGGCGCTGGCGCTGCCCGACATCCTGCAAGCCGGGCTGGCCGAGGCCTGGAGCACGGTGCGCGCCAATCCGGCGCCGGCCGCGCAGGCGCTGGCCATTCTCGGCGGCGAGTTCCCGGTGAGCGGGGCCGACGCGGTGCTGGCCAAGGTGCGTGCCGACATGCCGACCCTGGACCGGGCGTTGACGCTGGTGTGGATACAGAAAAAGCTGGGCGGCGCGCCGGCCTTCAAGGGGCAGGACTTCGCCCCGGCCGGCAATTGGCAGAAATCGCTGAGCAGCCTGGGTCAACCGGTCTGGCGCTGGACCGACACCAAGGCCGTGCCGACCCAGTTGCAGCTGGCCCAGGCCGCGCCGGCCGGCACGGTCGCGGTGGTGCAGTATGAAAGCCGCGCCGCCGAAACCCACACCTTGCCGGTGCGGGTCGAGCGTCGCATCCTGCGCCTGAAACAGGGCAAGGAGGGCTTTAGCACCGAAACCATGAAAGATGGCGAGGCGCTGCGCACCGACGAGTTGTATCTCGATGAAGTCACGCTGACGGCGGCGGCCGGCGCGCGCCACCGTTACGGTTTGCTGGAAGTGGCGCTGCCGCCCGGCGCGTCGGTGGAGGCCAGCACCTGGGGCGTGACCATCAAGGGCGACAAGACCGAGCCGCTGGAGCGCGCGCGGCACGAGGCGCGGCGCGACGGGTACGTGGTGCCGGTCGAGCCTTTGGCCGGTGCGGTCACGCTGCGCCATCTGCTGCGCTTCGCCCAGAAGGGCAGTTACGTGCTGCCGCCGGCGCGCTTTTACCGCATGTATCAGCCGGAGCAAAAGGCGCTCGAAGGCGAGGGCAAGACCAACCGCAAACTGCTGGTGGAGTGATGGCGCCGTACCGGCCGTGGCTTCGCATGCTGATGGCGGCGGCGCTGGCGCTGACGCTGACGCTGACGGTTGGCGCGCCGCTGGCGGCCACGCTCGATGTGGCGTGGTGGCGCGACGGCCGTCTGCACGCGGTGCAATTGAGCGAGGACGGCGCCAGCCGGCCGGCCGGTTTCGACGCCGGCCGCGCCGTTCCGCTGGGTAGCCTGTGGAAGCTGTTCGTGTATGTGTACGCGGTCGATACCCGCTTGCCGATGCCGGATTATCCCTGCGCCGGGCGCGACCAGGAAGAGGTGTACTGCTGCGAGGCGGGCCAGCGCGTTGGCCGCGACGCCGCGCTGGCGCAGTCCTGCGGCTTGTTTTTCGCGCCCGCGCGGCTGCTGCTCACGCGCGAACCGTGGCGGCGCTACTGGAGCGGGCGGCTGGGCCGGCCTGTCGATGGCGAGTTCGATTGGCTGGCCGATCCGGCCGGCTTGACGCCGCAGCGCCAGGTCGGCCTGGGTAGCTTGCTGCGCGCGCTGGGCAGCCTGCCGCCGGCATCGCGCGCGGATGCGGAATCGGCTTTGCTGCATGTGGTGCTGAGCGGCCGCGCGGCGGGATCGGCGCGCTGGTTCGGCAGCCGGCTGCGGGTCAAGACTTAGTCCTGGCACCAGGCCGGCCGGCCCAAGGAAAAGCTGGGCGGCGCGGCCGGCTGGCTGGCCGACGGCACCCCGTTGTGGTTCGGCGCGGCCGGCAGCAGCAGCGCCGTGTTCCAGAAGTGGAGCGAGCAACTGAGCGCCGCGCTGCCCGACAGCGCCGAGTCGGAGGACGCCGGCTGCGTGCTGGTCGACTATTTCGCGCGCTATCCGATCAAGGCGGTCAAGCTCGCGGGCGCTGGCGTATCCGCATCGGCGCCGCCGGGCGCGCTGCACGGCCGGTACCGGGTGTACTTCGATAACGGCAACAGCGTCGGCCTGCGCAGCGACGGCGAGCTGCAACTGTGGTTGGACGACGCCGGGCGCCCGCATCTGCGTGGCCGCCTGGGCGTGAATGAATACGTGGCCCGGGTGCTCGAACGCGAAGGCGGCAGCGAGCAAGCGGAGGCGGCCAAGGCGCTGGCGATCGCGGCCCGCAGTTATTTGCAGCAGAACGCGGCGCGCGCCGAGGGTTGCCAGCGGATCGCCGACAGCAGCGGCGCCCAGCGCGTGGGCGCCAGCCCGGCCGGCGCGCCGGCGCGGGCCATCGCGCGCTGGACCGATCAATTGGTGGTGGCCGGGGTGACGGTGCGTTATCACACCACCACGCCGGGAACGAACGTGCTGTCCTGGCGCGACGCGCTGGCGCAGGCCGGGCGCGGCGACTATTTCGACGCAATCCTGGCCAAGGCCTACCCGCAGGGCGAGCTGACCACCATGAACAGCAGCGGCGTGCGCTGCGTGCGGCTGGCGGCGGCCGAGGCTTGGCTGGCGCGCCAGCTGCCCGACTGGGAGCGCCTGCTGCGCGGCGAAGCCGGCTACGAACGCCCGAACGACATGCCGGCCGTGTGCGAACTGGGCGCCGGCGCGCCGTATTCGGAGCAGTCGCGCAACCGCATCTTCGTGCGCGGCCTGGCCACGCGCGAGGACCGCATCACGCTGGCGCATGAATTTTTGCACCTGGGTTTGCGCAACCATCCGCGCGGCCAGGACGAGGCGGCCGTCGAGCGGCTGGCGCGCCGCCTGACCGATTTGAAACTGGAGAAACTGTGAACCCTTCCCGCCCATCGCGGCTGTTGACGCTGGCGTTGTTGTCGCCGCTGGCCGCCGCGCCTTCGCACGCGCAGGACGCGCGGCCGGCGCGCGATGGCGCCGGCGCGCCCCGCGAGCTGGCCGCGCCGGTCGGCGGCTGGAACAAGTTCGGCCACAACGAGGCGGGCGACGACGCGGTGGCGGCGTATCCGTTTTCGCCGATCCAGCGCGGCGCCCAGACCAAGCGCGCCCTGATACGGGGCCGGGTGGCCGCCGCCGGCAAGGACCGCAAGTGGCATACCCTGGTCGTGAACGGCAATCCGACCCCGCTCTACACCGACGCCGACGGCCGTTTCGTGCGGCCGTATGTGTTCGGGCGCGGTTCGAACAGCGTGGAGATTCGCGGCCCGGACGGCAAGCCGGTGCACCGGTTGCAGTTTTACGAAACCGACCGCAGTCGCCCGCAGCCGGCCATCCGCATCATCGGCGCCTGGGACGACAGCCAGGCCGAAGTCGATTTGCACGTGATCACGCCGGACGGCCAGCACGCGTTTTTCGCCCATCCGGTGCTCGACAACGGCGGCGGCCTCGATCTCGACACCGTCGACGGGCCGGGGCCGGAAAACTTCGTCATGTCGTCGCCGCTGCACGGGCAGTATCAGGTATGGATCAATTACTGGGGCAATTTCGGCGAGTCGGGCTATCATTTCGACGAAGCGACCCGCCAGCGCCCCATCATCACCAGCCGCGTCACGCTGGTGTTCAACGAAAACACGCCGCGCGAGCGGCGCGAAGAGCTGGTGGTCCCGCTGCGCAGCATCGGCGAACTGACCCTGGTTAAAACCTTTGTCTATTAAGATGTCCATGAAAACACTGCTGCTTTCCGGTTTGCTGCTGGCCGCGCCGGCCTTTGGCCAAGTCCATATCGATACGCCTTCCGGCGGCTGGCGTCATTCGGCCGGCATTCCCGAACAATACACCCAGGAGGTGAATTATCCGGCGTCCTCGGTCAACGTGCGCCCGGGCCAGAGCGAGCTGGCCATGATACGGGGCCGCATCGGCGGCCTGGCCAAGGCCGGGATCAAGGTCAAGCCCAAGGAGGACGAGGACGGGGCGGACGGCGCCGAGTCCGCGAAGCCGAACCGCAAGCCGGCCACCATGATCGTCAACGGCATCGCCATGCCGCTGCACGTCAACGAGGACGGCAGCTTCGCCCGGCCGTATATGTTCGGCCGTAATTCGAACAACGTGGAAGTGCGCGCGCCGGACGGCGGCGCCCGCGCGCGGACCCAGTTCGTCGAGGTCAATCCGGGCAAGACCCAGTCGCGCCTGCGGGTGGTGCTGTCCTGGGACAGCGACGGCACCGATCTCGATTTGCACGTGGTCACGCCGGACGGCGGCCACGCCTGGTACGGCGAACGGGTGCTGGCCAACGGCGGCGCGCTCGATGTCGACGTCACCACCGGCTTCGGGCCGGAGATTTTTTCCAGCCCCTCGCCGCAAAAGGGCAATTACCACGTCTACGTCAATTACTACGGCAGCGGCAGCAACAGCAAGGTGCTCACCACCGCCCAGGTGGCCATCATCAGCAATGAAAACACGCCCGCCGAAAAGCAGCAGGTGTTCATGGTGCCGATGCGCTCCTCGGGCGAGCTGACCCTGGTGAAATCGTTCGTGTATCCCTGATCACGTGGTGCCGGGCGGCTTCATGAAGTCCAGGTCCTGCACCTTGAAGTTTTTCAGGTCGGGCAGGGTCTGCACCAGGTCCAGCTGCGGCAAGAACCATTTCAGCACCGTGGCCGCGTACTGGTTGACCGAGGTGGTGGGGATGAAGCTGCCCTTGGCGTCCGGGCCGCTGGCCTTGTCGTCCGGGCCGCCCAGCGTATAGTCGGGCCAGATGCCGTAGGAGCGCTGGCCGTTGACGGCGCCGCCCACCACGAAGTGGCAATTGCCCCAGGCGTGGTCGGTGCCGTCGCTGCTGTTGGGCGCCAGCGAGCGGCCGAAATCGGTGGCGCTCATGCAGGTCACCTTGTCGTGCAAGCCCATGTTTTTCATGGTCGAGACGAAGCCGGCCACCGCCTCGGCCAAGTCCTTGAGCAGCAGCGGATGGCGGTCGATTTGGTTGGAATGGGTGTCGAAGTCGCCGGTGCCGACGCAGATGATGTCGCGCACGCCCTTGAGTTGCGAGCGCGCGCCGATGATGGTGGCGGCCCGCATCAAGTGGTGCACGAAATCGACGTCGCGCGCGTTGGCGAAGCCGGCCGTGACTTCGGCCGGCGCCGCGCCGCTCAACAGCGGGCCGATGGTTTCGCTAACTTCGATGGTGCTTTTTTCCTGGCCGCCCCAGGCTTGCACCAGGTCGGCCGATTCGTTGACGGCGGAGCTGAGCAAGGACTTGATCAAATCGAGGCGCGCCGTCATGGTGGCGTTGGCCGGTTTCATGGCGCTGTCGTCGTAGCGTAGCGCGGTGCCGGACAGGCGCAGTTGCGCCACCGTGGGCGACTGGCCCCAGCGCTTTTCGCCGGCGAAGGAGTAGGAGGTGCCCAGGCCGGCGTTTTGCAGCGCGCGCCCGCCCCAGCCCGACTGCACCTTGGGGTCGCCCATGGCGTTGTGCCAGCAGTTTTGCTGGCCGCCGTGGTCGAACAACTGGCTCGGGATCTGGCTGGTGTCGCCGTCGCGTATCAAGCCTTCGTATTCGCTTTTGTTGATCGGGCGCACCAGCGGGCCGACGTTGGCGACGATGGCCAGGCTTTTGTCGTTCCACAGCGCTTGCAGGGGTGCCAGGGAAGCGTGCATGCCGAGCCGGTCGGGGCCGTCTAGCGGCAGCAGGAAGCCGTTGCCGGCCGCAGCGCCACTGTCGGCGGCGCCGCGGCGCATGGCGATGGCGCCGCGCGAGCGGTTATAGACTTGGTAGATGGCGTCTTCCAGCGGCACGAAGCAGTTGAAGCCGTCGTTGCCGCCGGTCATGTAGATATACACCAGGCACTTGTAATCGGCCGATTGGGCCTTGGCGTCCCTGACCGAAAACAGCGACACGCCAGCGCCCAGCGCGGCCATGCCGGCGGCGCCGGTCTTCAAAAATTGTCGACGTAGCATGGTCGTCCTTAGCGTTGAATTTGGTAGTAACCCGATTTGCGGATCAGGTACAAGGCCAGCTTGGTGCGCTCGATCAGGTAGCCGCTTTTTTTCACCTTGACCAGCTCGCCGTTATTGGCCGTGTCGGCGGCCGGGGTCCATTTACCGATCGCCTCGATGATCACGGCCAAGTCCTTTTCCGGAATGGCGCCGGCGGCGAACACCTCGTTGAGCGAATGGACGAAGGCGCTCGCGTCGCCGGCCCGGGCCGCCAGGGTCTGGTATTCGAGCCGGGTGCCGCTGTCCCACGGCGAGTCGTACAGCGGCTTGCCGTCGGTGCCGAGCGGGCAGGCGCCGTTCACGCGTTTGAGGCCGACGTCGCAGTCCGGCAGCACGCCGGCGCCCTCGTTGTAGCGATAGAACAGCAGGTTGTTGTCGAAATTGGCGCGCGCCACCAGCTCGTTGGAGCCGTTGATCTGGAACTCGGGCGCCACCAGGGCGCGCCCGTTCGAGCCGGGCAGGGGGCTGTCGGGCGGGAAGAAGTTGAACACGGTGGGCGCCTCGAACACCATCTGGCCCAGCGCTTCGCCGATGCTGTGCGGCCCCATTTCGCGCCCGTCCGCGGTCGAGCCTTCGAGCGCGCGAAACAGCGCCGTCATGAAGATGATCGGTTCCTTCAGCTTGCCGTAGGTGCGCTCGGCCGCCAGGGCCGGGTCGCGCGCCTCGGGGTCGAGCAAGATGGCGGCCAGCACCGCCTTCATGTCGCCCTTGGCGCCGCCGCCGATGTCGCCGTAGCGGCCGCTGTCGAAGGCGTCGGCCACGCGGCCCACGTAGGCCGGCTTGGGATTGCTGGTGACCAGGCGCTGGATCAACTGGCGGCTGATGAAGGGCGCCATGTTCGGGTGCAGGCCGACCGAGCGCAGCGCTTCGTTGAAGGC
>JAYVUV010000143.1:0-28192 GCA_043787615.1 Janthinobacterium sp.
TAACGGCGCCATGATCGCCTTCGCCGGCGCGATGCGCCTGCGCATCAACCCGCAAGCGGCCACGCGCGACTACGCCTTCAACGTGCGGCCGCGCTGGCCGCTGGACGAGATCAAAACGGTCTGACCCGCACGGCGGCCTCACGCGGCCCGGGCGTGGCGCCGATACAAAAATTCGAGCACGCTGGTGCGGTACTGGGCATACAACACGTCCTGCGCCAGCGCCAGCCGGTCGCGCGGGCGCGCCAGGCGCACCTGGACGATGTCGCCGATGGTGGCGGCCGGGCCGTTGGTCATCATCACGATCCGGTCCGACAGCAGCACCGCCTCGTCCACGTCGTGCGTGACCATCACCACCGTGGAACCGGTGGCCGCCACGATGCGCAGCAGCTCGTCCTGCAAATGGGCGCGGGTGAGCGCGTCGAGCGCGCCGAACGGTTCGTCCAGTAACAACACCTTGGGTTCCATCGACAGCGCGCGCGCGATGCCGACCCGCTGCTTCATCCCGCCCGAGATCTCATGCGGACGTTTGGCGGCGGCCGCCGTCAAGCCCACCAGGGCCAGCGCCGCCATGCTGCGCTCGCGCAGCTGGCGCGACGATTCGGCCGCGCCGAACACCCGCTCCACCGCCAGATGCACATTGTCGTAGCAGCTCAACCAGGGCAGCAGCGAATGGTTTTGAAACACCACCCCGCGCTGCGGCGACGGCCCGTCGATCTCGCGCCCATTGCACACCAGCGCGCCGCGCGTGGCCCGGGTCAGGCCGGCCAAGAGATTGAGCAAGGTCGATTTGCCGCAGCCCGAGTGGCCGATCAGGGTCACGAACTCGCCCTTGGCCACGCTCAGATTGATGTCGGCGAGTACGTGGAAGCGGCCTTTTTTGGTCTCGAACACCATCTCGGCGTGGCGCACGTCGATGAATTTGGCCTCGCTCATGGCGCGCTCCCCACGTCTTCGTACGTGACCGCGCGGGCCAGCGCGACCAGCGCCAGTTCCAGCAGCAAGCCGATCACCCCGATCACGATGATGGCGATGATGATATGCGCCACATTCAAATTGTTCCACTCGTCCCAGACCCAAAAGCCGATGCCGACCCCGCCGGTCAGCATCTCGGCCGCCACGATCACCAGCCAGGCGGTGCCGATCGCCAGCCGCACCCCGGTCAGCATGTAGGGCAGCACCGCCGGCAGCAGGATCTTGGTGATGATCTTCCATTCCGACAGATTGAGCACCCGCGCCACGTTCATATAATCCTGCGGCACGCGCCGCACCCCGAGCGCGGTGTTGATCACCATCGGCCAGATCGAGCAAATGAAGATCGACCAGATCGCGGCCGGATCGGCGGCCTTGAACACCATCAGCCCGAGCGGCAGCCAGGCCAGCGGCGAGACCGGCTTGAGCAGGCTGACGACGGGATTGAACATCCCGGCCACGAAGCGGAAGCGGCCGATCAAAAAGCCGAGCGGGATGCCCAACAGCGCCGCCAGGCCGAAGCCGAGCGCCACCCGCTTGAGCGAGGCGAGCACGTTCCAGCCGATGCCCTGGTCGTTCGGCCCCTTGCGGTAAAACGGATCGGCGAACAGCTTGAGCGCCTCGTCCCAGGTCGCCAGCGGCGTGGGAAAGGCGCTGTTCCGGCTGGCGATGATCTGCCACGCCAGCAGCAGCAACGCCAGCCCCAGCGCCGGCGGCAGTATCGCCAGCACATACGGGCGCAGGCGCGAATGGCCACCGCCGATCGCATACCCGCGCGCGGCCAGCCGCTCGCTGCGCGTCGGCTTGTCCCTGCCCTCGGTCGCCGTGGCTGACAGCCCCGGCGCCGACATCGTATCGAGAACCACGCCCATTTCAACCTCCCCGTTATGCCCCGCCCACCACGATTGCCGGCCCGGCCGGCCGCTACGCCTTGATCTTGAACGAAGCGGCGTACGCCTTCGGATTACTACCATCCCACAGCGCGCCGTCGATCATTTTCACGGCGCGCAGGGGCGACTTCGGCACGCTCACCTTGGCCTGGGCGGCGGCGTCCTTGTACAAGGCGATCTGGTTGATGGCCGTGGCCACCGCCAGATAATCGGGATCGCTCTTGAGCAGACCCCAGCGCTTGTGCTGCGTCAGGAACCACATGCCGTCCGACAGATAAGGGAAATTGACGCCGCCGTCGTCGAAGAACTTCATGCAGTGCGGATCGTCCCAGGTCTTGCCCAATCCATTCTGGTAGCGTCCCAGAATGCGCTGGTTGATCACATCGACCGAGGTGTTGACGTACGACTTGTCGGCGATGGTTTGCGCCATCTTGTTCTTGTTCGACAGCGAGGCGTCGATCCAGCGCCCGGCGTCGAGCACGGCGGCGGTCAGCGCGCGCGCCGTGTTGGGATGGGTCTTGACCCATTCGGCGGTGGCGCCCAGCACCTTCTCGGGATGGTCGGGCCAGATGTCCTGGGTGGTGGCGGCCGTAATGCCGACCCCGTCGACGATGGCGCGGTGGTTCCACGGCTCGCCGACGCAAAAGCCGTCCATGTTCCCGATCCGCATATTGGCCACCATCTGCGGCGGCGGCACCGTGATCACCTTGCTGTCCTTGAAAGGATCGATGCCGTAACTGGCCAGCCAGTAGTACAACCACATGGCGTGGGTGCCGGTCGGGAAGGTCTGGGCGAAGGTATATTCGCGCTTGTCGCTGCGCATCAGGCGCGCCAGCGACGGGCCGTCCACGGCGCCCTTGTCGGCCAGCTTTTTCGACAAGGTGATGGCTTGGCCGTTCTGGTTCAAGTTCATCAGCACCGCCATGTCCTTCTTCGGCCCGCCGACCCCGAGGTGCACGCCGTACACCAGGCCATACAGCACATGGGCCGCATCGAGTTCGCCGTTGACCAGTTTGTCGCGCACCCCGGGCCAGGACGACTCCTTGCTCAGCACGATGCGGATGCCGTATTTCTTATCCAGGCCAAGCACCGACGCCATCACCACCGAGGCGCAATCGGTCAGCGGAATGAAGCCGACCTTGACCTCTTCCTTCTCCGGCTTGTCCGAGCCGGCCGCCCACACCCCGCCGGTGGCCAGCCCGCCCAGCGCCGCCGCGCCCGCGCCGGCGGCGACCAGTTTTCGGCGCCGCGGATTGATCTTGGTATCGCTGCTCATGGTGGCCCTCGGTGGCATCGATCGGAAACCGCGCCGGGGCGGTTCGCTTATCAATGTAACAGCAATAGCTGTGCCAGCCGAATGAAAAAGCCGAACAGCTATGCCGGGCGGAGCAAACCCGGGGGGGCGCGCCGCACCGAAGCCCCGTTTCTCGGCACCCATTTCGTGCGGCGCACCAAAATCGAGCGCGTGTTCGACGTGTTCGACGTGTTCGACGTGTTCGGCGTGTTCGGCGTGTTCGGCCTCGGCGCTTCCGCTCCGACAGCCTGCTAGGCCAGGCTGCGCAGCGCCACCTCCATGGTCGGGTAGCGGAACGTGAAGCCGCCCTCCAGCAGCCGGGCCGGCGCCACCCGCTGGCCTTCGAGCAGCAAGTCGGCCTGCTCGCCCAGCATCAGGCGCATGGGCAGCGCCGGCGTGGGGAAAAAGCTGGGCCGGCCCATGCCGCGCGCGGCGACCCGGCTGAAGGCGCGCTGCGACAAGCTCTCCGGCGCCGTGAAGTTATAAGCGACTGCCAGCCCGGCGGCCGGCTGCCGCATCAAATGGGCGATCCCGCCCAGCACATCGCGCACATGAATCCACGACAGCCACTGCGCGCCGCCGCCCAGCGGCCCGCCCAGCCCCAGCTTGATCGGCAACAGCATCATCGGCAAGGCGCCCTGGGTGCCCAGCACCAGCCCGAAACGCAG
Organism: Janthinobacterium sp.; assembly: GCA_043787615.1. Classification (GTDB taxonomy): domain Bacteria; phylum Pseudomonadota; class Gammaproteobacteria; order Burkholderiales; family Burkholderiaceae_D; genus Janthinobacterium. The sequence continues at coordinate 3,822 of JAYVUV010000143.1, forward strand.
GCAGGCCACCGCCACCCCGTGCGCGCGCGCGGCCTGCGCCGCCGCCTCCCAGTCGCGACACAAGCGCGACATGAAAATCTCCTGCGGCGGACTGCTTTCGGTCAGCACGCTGGCGTCGCCTTGCCGCTGCACGCCGTAGTAGCCGATCGCCGAGCCGGACAACATGAGTCGCGGCTTGTGCTCGGCGCGCGCGATCCAGTCCACCACGCCGGCCGTCAAGCCGACCCGGCTCGCCAGCAGCACGCGACGGCGCGCCGCGCTCCAGCGCCAGCCCAGGATGCGGGCACCGGCCAGATTGATCACCACGTCGATGCGGTGGCTGGCCGGCAGCGCGGCCATGCTGGGAACGCAGCGCACCTGGCCGCCGAACAGCCAGGCCGCTTGCCTGGGCCGGCGCGCCAGCGCGGTCACCTGATGGCCGTCGGCCAGCAGCGCCGCCACCAATCGCTGCCCGATGAAACCGGTGGCGCCGGTGACCAGCACCTGCTGGCCGGGCGCGCCGAAGCGCGGCGCCGGCTCGTCCCGTTCGCGCCCCGCGCGGCGCGCCAGCCCGCGCGCGGCCCAGCCATCGCGCAAGCCGGACAAGCCCACGCCCACCCCGCACACGGCCAGGAACACGCTCAGCCAACCCTGCGGCTGCCACACCAAGGCGCTGGGCCGGGCCAGCCATTGCGGCGTGTTCAGCGCCAGCAGCATGAGAAAGGCGCCACCGTTCATGGCCAGCACCGTGTGCGTGACGCGCTCGCTGGCCGGCAGCAAACGGGTACGGTCCTCGACCACGAAATCCCACAAGGTCAGCCCGATCTCGATCACGAACACGGCCACCAGCAACAGCGCCCAGGCGCCGTGCCAGGCCCAGGCCGACAAGCCCACAAACAACACGCTGTAGAGCAGCGCGCGCCCCGCGTGGATGGCCAACTCCAGGCGCGCGCCCTCGCGCGCCGGCAGCGCTTCGGTCAACTCATGGTGATACAGCGTGTCGAAGGCGCCGAGGCAGCCTTGAAACGCCATCAATTGCAGCGCCAGTAAATACGTGTTCATTGGGTTTCTCCCGGTTCGACCATGGGCGCGAGCGCGGCGCACGCGCCGGCTCGCCTACATGTCATGCCAACCCACGCATGACGGTTTAAAATATGGCGCTCACGCGCGCGCCCCCGCCGCCGCCGCGCGACGGTCATGCGCGAACAAGCACACCAGCGGCGGCAGCAGCGCCAGCAGCGCGGCGCAATCGAGCCACACGTGCGGCCAGCAGTCGGCCCGCAGCGAAATGGCGATGTCCTGCGGCGCCCACAGCACGACGCCGGCGATCAGCCAGCCCCACGCGGCGCCGTCGCGCTGACGCTCGCCGAAACGTATCAAGGCCAGCATCCACAAGCCCAGGCTTTGCACGGTGGGGCCGAACAGCGCGATCCACCAGGTTTGCTGGGCACGCGCGGCCGCCGGGGCGCCCCCCGCGCCTTGCCAAAACACCGCTTCGATGCCACGGTGGTAAGCCTCGAACACGCCCGCGTCGGCGATCCACGGCAGCGCCACGCCGGCCACCAGATGCCCGGCCGCCGTCGCATACAAGCACCGGATCGCCCACTTCCTCGCCATTGTCTTGTCCATACGACCTTTCTATTTTGTGCGCGACGACTTCGTCATGAATGGATTGCCGACCGGGCAGGCGCCGTCGGCGCAGTCCGTGGCGCGCCGGTAGCCAAGCCAGCGCGACATGGCGTAGCGGTGGCGTGCGAACAGGCGATAGGCGGCTGCCAGCGGTGGCCGCAGCCAGCCGACCCGCAGCGGCGCCACCACCCAGCCGCGCCCCGCTAGGGTGTAGGCGGCCAGCATGGCGTCCAGGCCTACCAGCAGCGCACCGGCGGCGGTGCGGGCATGCAGTTCGCGGTTCAGGGCGGCCATGTTCATACCCAGCGGGGCCGGCTCGAAATCGCCGGCCGCGATGTCGACGAAGGCCAGCCGCCCGCCCGCGTCCCAGGCGCGCAGGCGCGCCATTTCGGCGTGACAGAACGGGCACAGGCCGTCGAAATACAGGGTCAGGGCCGGGCCGCTCACGATTTACCGCCCTTCTCGTCGGGGCTTAAAAAGCGCGCCATCTTGCCGCCCATTTTAAGGAAGCGCTGCATGGTCGCGGGCGGCAGGTTTTTGTAGTCGTTATAGGTGGAGCCCAGCATTTCGAGAAACTCCAGCACCTGGTTCATGCGCTCCAGGGTGGCCGCTTCCAGCGCGCCATCCTGTTCGCCCTCGATGGCGCATTCGCGCAGCACAGTCAGCGTGGGGTCGATCTCGCGCCGTTTGCGCTCTTCCAGGATGACGCGGAAAATCTCCCACACGTCGTGCAGCGCGACGAAGTGGTCGCGCCGGTCGCCCATCACGTGGGTCACGCGCGCCAAGCCCCAGCTTTGCAGTTCCTTCAGGCTATTGCTCACGTTGGAGCGGGCCACCGTCAGCGTGTCGGCGATCTCCTCGGCCGTCAGCGGATGGTTGGACAGGAACAGCAGCGCGTGAATTTGCGCCACCGTGCGGTTCACGCCCCAGCGGGTGCCCATCTCACCCCAATGCAAGATGTATTTTTGCGCGGTCGGACTCAATTCCATCATATTTCCTTAATTTCTGTCGTTACAGAAATTAGAGACGATTTGACGGCGCCAGTCAAGCGTTTTCGCGGATCGGGGAGCGCAAACGCGGCCGCCAGCCGTACGGGTGGTAACGAGAGGATGGAAACCACCGGCCCGAATCGACCGGCGGGAAAACGGGAGTTCGCCCCGCGCCAGCGGGCGAAAAGAGCGCTATCAGAGTTTTTGATTACCGCGATACCAGTCGCTGCCCACGCGCCGCAAATCGGCGCTTTGCACCGCGCCCAGCGCGCCCGAGCCGCTGCGGCTTTCGTCGACGCTTTGAATGTTGTTTATCCAGACGGTGACGTCTCTGTCATACACCGTATTGCGCAGCAGTACGCTGCCATTGTGCCAGTCGATACTCTTCAGCTCACCCTGTTCGATGGTGAAACTGGTCGTATGATAGGGAAGGTAAATCATCAAATATTTACCGGTCCGAATTTGCAGCAATTGGCGCCGCAGCTGCTCTTCCCAGGTATCGAACGGCTGTTCGCCGCGGCCGGCTTGTTTCGGGCTCCACTCCTCGGCCGCCGCGAACAAAGCGGCGTATTTTTCGCGTTCGATGGTGCGCAGCACTTCCTCGGCGAGCTTCACTTTTTCGGTATAGGGCAAAAAGGCCGGGATGTTGAACTCTTTGCTCCACTGTTCGGACTGCACGATGAAATCGGCCGTCGCGTTATATTTTGGCAGCGCTTCCTCGCGCCGTTCGCGTTCCTTTTCCAGCCAAGCCTCTGCTTCCTCGGCGATCTCATCGTATTTATCACCGGCGTCGAACAGGGCGCGATCGGCCAGCTCCACCTTCAAGTCGTAAGGGAAATCTTCCTGGATGTTGAATTCCGCGCACCACTTGGCCGATTGGGCCACATAATCGGACACAGCGAAATCGTGTAATTCCATGTCATTCATATCACCATTCTCCAGAGTTTGACCATCATTTGTGTTTCCCGCACGGCGCGTCGGGTGCGGGGCGATTTACTGCCTGGTTGGCGGAGCGACTTCGCGGCAAAGCCGCTCGCCCATGCTTCCTGCGAGCCGTCGCGCGCAGTTTATTTTTTGGCAAGTCTAGCAGCGAGTTGAATTTTTTGCAACGGTGTGGCGCGGATGGACCGGGCAAAGTTTGTCAGGGTCGAACCCCATCCCCGGCAAGGGCCGGGATCGGCCGCCGGGCGGGCGGTAGGGCCGCCATGGGAAACCAGCCGTAGCCGGCGGACGCGGACGGGAGCGGCGTCCGCGCGAGGGAGCCGGCGCGCGCCTGTCGCGGGCGCGGCCGAGCCGGTATTGGCGAAGAATGGAAGAGGAACCATGCGTCGAATACGGGCCCACCCGTTTTCAAACGCAACCGGGCGCTAATGCTCGCGCATCCACGCGGCGGTGCGGCGCACGCCTTCATCCAGAGCCACCGGCGGCACGTAGCCGAGCAGGTATTTGGCCTTCATATTGTCGAGCGTGGTGTCGAAGCCGAGCGCGCCCACGCCAAAGGCGGTCAGCGCCGGAGGCTTGCCGCCGAAGCGGGCGCACAGCCCCATCGCGCGAGCCAGCGCCGCCATCAGCCAGTAAGGCCGGCGCGCGATCGACAAGGGGCGCTGCAAAGCGTCGACAAACAACATGCGCAAGAAGTCGCGCAGCGGCAGCGGTGCGTGGTTGGTGATATTGAACACGCTGCCCGAGGCCAGCGCGCCCTTGAGCGTGGCCAGCCACATGGCGTGCACCACGTTGTCGACATAGGTCAGGTCGAGCGTCACGCGCCCGCCCCGCGCCAGCGTCAGGCGCCCGCCGCGCAGGTCCAGCGTGCGCTCCAGACCCGCTATCGGCAGCTGGCCGTGCGGGCCGAACATGACGCCCGGGCGCAGAATCACGCTCACCATGGTCGGGTACAGCCGCGCGGCATCTTGCACCCGCAGTTCGGCGGCGGCCTTGCTGGCGGCGTAGGCGTTGGCATAACGGGCCGGGCGGAAGCCCTCCTCCACCTCGCGCCGGTGCCGGTAGTCGAAATATACGGCCGGCGCCGAGATGTGGATGAAGCGGCCCACCCCGGCCTGGCCGGCCGCGTCCAGCAAGCGCGCGCTGGCCTCGACGTTGACGGCATGGAAGTCGGCCGGCCGGCCCCAGGGCGCCGTCAGCGCGGCGCAATGCCAGACCGCGTCCACCCCGGCCACCAGGGCGGCCAGCTGGTCCGGGGTGGCCAGGGCCAAGTCGAGCGCCACGAATTCGGCGCCGCCGGCGGCCAGTTCGGCGCCGAGCTCGGCATCGCGCCCGCTGGCGCGCACCCGCACCCCCTTGCCCAGCAACGCTTGGACGGCGTTGCGGCCCAAGGCGCCGGTGGCGCCCGTTACCAGAACCCGCTTCATCGACGGCCACCCAGCGGCGCGCGGTGGCAGAACATGCGCGGCTGGCGCGCGCGCGGGGTTGAAGGATCCAGGCGCAAGGCGGCCGCAGCGATATCACAGCGAAACATGAATTTCCTAATTGCAAAAAGTAGACGGAGGAAGCAATATTTTCAGCTCCGAATGCGGCATAGTGTGCCAAGCATTTCTTTTTGTCAATTTAATTTGGCAAGATACTTGCCGTGGAAGCCAAACCTGGATCATGCGAACGGCACGCGCGCCCGCGACCACGCGTATCACGCCGGCGCCTCGGGCGGCAGGGGCGTGCCGCAGCGCTTGCAAAACCGCGCGTCCGCCTCGTGGCCGTCGGTTAGGCAGGCGGCGCAGCGGCGCGCGGCGGCCGCTTGGTGGCGCTGGGCCGTCATTTCGGCGCTGATGATGCCGGTAGGCACCGCCAAGATGCCCCAGCCGAGCAACATCATCAGCGACGAAATGGTACGCCCCAGGTCGCTCTTGGGGGCGATGTCGCCGAAGCCGACCGTGGTGACGGTGCTGATGGCCCAGTAGACGGCGGTCGGAATGCTGGTGAAACCGTTGCCCGGCCCCTCCACCACATACATCACCGTGCCCAGCAAAAACACCACCATCATCACCACCGACAGGAAGATCAGGATCTTGCGCCGGCTGGCCAGCAAAGCCCGCCCCAGCACCCCGTATTCGTGGACGTAGGAAGTGAGCTTGAGGATACGGAACATGCGCAACAGGCGCAGGATGCGCACGTCGAGCAGCACGTGGGCGCCCGGCAGCGCCAGCGCCACATAGGTCGGCACGATGGCCAGCAGATCGATCACGCCGAAAAAGCTGCGCGCGTAACGCAGCGGCCGTTTCACGCAGAGGCAGCGTGCCGCGTATTCGAGCGTGAACAAGCCGGTGAACAGCCATTCCAGCGCCAGCAGCAAGTCGCCGTGGCGGGCCGCCACCGGCGCCACGCTGGTGAGCACCACCACGGCCACGCTGAGCACGATGGCGGCGATCAGGGCCAGGTCGAAGGCGCGGCCGGCGCGCGTGTCCGATTCGAAAATGACGGCGTAGACCCGTCCGCGCCAACGGCCAGCGGGTTTGCCGAAGCTGCCGCTCGGATCGGCGGCGGAAGACGCCGCGGCCTCGGCCTTACCGCGGACGGAATCGGAGTGCGGCATGCGGGTTCCCGATGATGAACGGGGCCGGCGGCGGCCCCGAAACGGCATGATAGCGCGGCGCCGGGATCACGGTGGCGCGCGCTCGAGCAAGTCGGCGCGCGGATAGCCCCAGCCGGGCGTGCCAACGGCGCCGCCGGCGAGGGTGCACGGCCGCGCCGGCCCGACCGGGATGGCGCTGAAATTGCCCTCCGGCCCGGGCGCGAAGCGTAGATCGCTGGCCACGCTGGCCTCGACCAGGGGCGCGCGCGCGAAGCGCAGCCAGGCGTCGACTTGGCAATCGTCGTCCCGCAAGCGGCGCAGCAGCGCCAGGCTGGCGCCACGCTCGCTCTGTTGCAGCAGGCCGGGCGCCAGCGCGCTGCCGGCCCGCCCGGCCAGCGCGGCCGGACAAGCGTCCGGCGCCAGCCAGCCGGGCGCCACGCTGGCCAGCCCGCGCCGCAGATGGTAGGTGCCGGCCGCCTCGTTGCTCTCGACCGTGACGAAATTCCAGCACAGGGGCTGGGATGGAAACGCCGTCATGGCCACGTCCAGCACCCGGGTGGCCGGATCGGCGGCGTGCAAGGCGGCCCGGATCTGCTGTTTGCCCAGGGCCGACAAGGCGCCTTGCAAGGCCACGAAAGCGCAGCACAGCGCCAATCCGCCCAGCAGGGCGCGCCGGCCGCCGGGCCCGGCGCGCCACTGCAACGCGGCCAGCCCGGCGCCGGTCAGCAGCAGGAAAGCCACACTGCCCCAGCCCAGATAGGCCTTGACGGCGAACATCAGCAGCGGCACCGCCAGCGCCGTCAGCAGCAGCGCGCGCGGCCAGCGGCGGCGCACCGTCATGGCCATCGGCGCGCCCAGCGCGACCCAGAACAACGGCTCGACGATGAAGGTCATGTCGCCATACCACCAGCGCGCGTCGAACGGATAAAACGGATGCAGGCCGTAGGAATTGAGGTAGTCGAGCGACAGATGCAACGCCAGTCCCAGGCCCACGCAAAACGGCAGCGCGGCGCGCGCCACGGCGCTGTCGCGCAGCAAACGGCGCGCGGCCGGCCAGCACAGCCAAATCAAGGCGCACAGCAGCAAGGCCTGCGGAATGGCGAACAACACGGTATGGCTGTGGCCCCGATGCAGCAGCATATAGCCGAACGGCCGTGGCATCAGCCTGACGAGCAACAAATCCAGATCGGGGAAATTGCTGGCGGCCCAGCATGCAAACAGCAGCATGCGCCGGCGCGTGGCTTGCTGTTCGGGGGCGCTTTCGGGGGGCAGGCTGCGTTGCAGCAGTTCGCCCACGCCCAGGCCGATGACCGAGTGACTAATATTATCCATGCGGCATGATACAAGGTTTGTCGGCGTGCGATGGCGCGGCCGGGCGCAAGCGAGCGACCGGCCGCGCTATCGGACGGCGCTCGCCGCGTCCTACGCGAACCGCCGCCGAAGCGGCTAGTCCTGGGCCGGCAGCATGCGCTCCCACCAAGCCCGGGCCGCCACCTCGCCCTGATGGCGCAGCAGGTGAAAAAACCCCAGATGGGCGGCCTCGTCGACCAGGCTGCGGTCGTGGCGGGCCGCCGTCTCCAGATGCGTCAGGCCCAGCTCGCTGCCCTCGTCCAGCAAAATTCGCCCGTAAATGAATTCGGCCTTGGGAAACGGCCCGCCCTCCTGGCGCAGCAAATGCTCCAGCACGGGCTTGGCCGCCAGCGGCGAGACGAATTCGGCGCGCAGCAAGGCCAGCTCCTGCAAATCCTGCAAGGGCACGTCCTCGATGGCGCGGATCGATAGCGCCGTCAAGCGCGCGCGCGAGCGGTTGGCGTAGCGGCAGCGCGCTTCCCACCGCTTGCTGCCGTTTTTCCACCAATTTTGGTCGAACTCGTCGATCAAGACCTTGCTGGTGGTGGCGCCCAGCAGCACCTCGGCCGCCGTCACGTCCACGCACAGCGGCAGCGTGGCCGCCTCGCCGGTGGCCTCGACCCGCTCGCGCAAGGCCGGGTGAGTATCGTGCAAGCCCGATTTTTCCATCAGCGCCGCGGCCAGCCGCTCCGGCCTGGCCCACTGCTCGTAACCGGCCTTGAAAGCGGTGCGCATGGACTTGAACGGCATGAACGAGGGCCGCATGGCATGGTCGGCCTGTTTGTACAGCTTGGGCCAAAACTCTTCGTGTATCCAGCGCCCCAGCAAGGCGTCGCGCACCAGGCCGGCGGCGTTGATTTCCGAGCCGATCAACTGGGTCGCGGTGTGGTCGGCCTCATATTCGTTTTGACGCGACAGCACGAAAGTGTACGCGTTGTAATACGGCATGAAGCGGTTCAGGGCGGTGGCGATGCCCGCGTGCACCACGCTGGCGTCGGCCGCGTCGCACACTTGCTCGTGCAAGGCGCCGAAGGTGCGGCGCTGGCGGTAGACCCAGGCCCCCAGCTTGCCGTGGTTGCCGGCCAGATGGCCATATTCGTGGGCCACGGTGGCCAGCATTTCCTTGACCGGCACGCCGAGCAGATAGGGCAGGCCCAGCATCAGATAATTACTGTGGCCGGCGAACATGCCGAAACGCGGCAATTGCGACATGGCGGCGTTGTATTCGTCGTTGATGAGTACGTGATGGATGGGCGGGCCGTTCAGGCGCCGGCGCATGCGCGCCAGGGCTTCGAACAGCAGCGGCGCCTCGGCGCGCGTCAAGCGGCGCCCGGCCGGCTTCGGCAAGCGCATGAAAAACATGCGCAGCACCACGAAAAACAAGGGCAGCATGACCAGCGCCAGCACCCCCAGCCGTATCATGGTGAAGGTGCTCTGGCCGTCGCGGGCCGAGCTGAAACACAGCCAGATCAAGACCGTCACGCAAGCGAGCGTGGCCAGCAGAACCAGGTAGGCGCTGGCGCTGATCAGGATCACCTTGGTGCGAAACGCGGCCGGGCTGATGGTCGAGTCCACCTCCAGGCGTCGCACCAGCTGCATATATTCTTGCTTGTTCAATGATTCCTCTGCGGCCCGGTCGATACCAATTACCAAAAAAGCAATATACCACGGCAGAAAATACCCGGCAGGCAATAATCAATTTGTATAAATTAACATTGGCCCGCCGGCCGCCCGGGTCAGCGTTCCACCACCACCCCGCGCCAAAACGCGACGTGGTCGGCGATGGCGCGCGCCTTCTCGGACGGCTGCGGATAATACCAGGCCGCGTTTTCATTGAGCTTGCCGTCGACCGTCACATGGTAATAGCTGGCCCTGCCTTTCCACGGGCACAGCGTATGGTGCGCGCTTTCTTGCAGGTAGCGGCGGTCGACCGACGCCAGCGGGAAATACACATTGTTTTCGACGATTTCCACTGCATCGTCCTTGGCTTGCGCGATCACGGCGCCGTTCCAGCTTGCGGTTGGCATGCTTGCACTCCTTTTATATGGTCGGGTGATTCAGGGGAAAATACATCGGCGGTTGGCGCCCCGGCCGCCGGCGCGGGGTCGGCCTCGACCCGGTCGCGGCCCAGGTGCTTGGCGCGGTACAGCGCCTGGTCGGCCCGTTTCAGCAAGCCGTCGCCATCCTCGCGCGCCTCGCCTTGATCGAGTTCGGCCACGCCGAAGCTGGCGCTGACCTTGCCGATGCCCTGCTCCGGCGCGCCATGCGCCAGCCCGGCGAGGGCGGCGCGCAAGGTCTCGGCCAGGCGGCGCGCGCCGTCCAGCGTGGTGGCCGGCAGCAGCACGCACAATTCCTCGCCGCCGTAGCGGGCCGCCAGATCGCTGGCGCGCACCCCGGCGGCCACCCGCCGCCCCACGTTGCGCAGCACCGTGTCGCCGGCCTGGTGGCCGTGGCGGTCGTTGATCTGCTTGAAATGGTCGAGATCGATCATCATGACCGACAGCGGCGCGCGGTAGCGGCGCGCGCGCGCCACCTCCAGTTCCAGCCGCTCCATCAGGGCGCGCCGGCTGCGCAAACCGGTCAACTCGTCGGTGGCGGCGACCTGCTCGAGCTGGCGCAGCGAAGCCTCGAGCGCCCTTTCCTTGGCGCGCAATTCGATCAGCGCCATCACCTGGCGCGACAAGCGGTGCAGGATGCGGCGCTGGTCGGCGCTCAGCGCGCCGGGCCGCGTGTCGAGCACGCACAAGGTGCCCAGCGCGTAGCCGTCCGAAGAACGCAGGGTGAAACTGGCGTAGCGCCGCATGAGCGGCGCGTTCGCCAGCGGCGTCATGCAGGCACTGCGCGGATCGGCGCTCAAGTCGACGAATTCGGTCGATTCGCCGCCCATGATCGCCAACGAGCAATAACACTGATCGCGCGGGATCGACTTGATCGGCGCCCCGAAGTGCGACATGATCCAGACCAGTTCCCGGTCGACCAGCGTGATGAAGGCGAACGGCACCTCGCAGATGCGCGCCGCCATCTCGGTCAGAAAACTGAAATCGTCGCAGGACGGGGTGTCGAGCAATTGATAGCGATGCAGGGCGGCCAGACGCTGATGCTCGTCCGGCGGCAAGGGTAGGGACGCCACCGGCAAGGCGCGCGCTGGAGGGACTGTCATGATGATTCCGTCATTGTCGCGGCGGCCCGCCGCCATCGGTCTAGTGTAGCGCAAAAACCCGGGCCGCCGACGGCCGGCCGCTTAATCGACCGACTCGGCCGCCTCCGCCATGATCTGGCGCAGCGCTCGCTCGAACACCTCGGGCGGCTGACCGCCCGAAATCAGGTGGCGGTCGTTGACGATCACGGCCGGCACCGAGTTGATACCCTGCTGATGGTAAAAGCGTTCGCGCGCGCGCACCTCGTCGGCATACGCGTTCGATTCCAGCACCCGGGCCGCGCCAGCGCCGTCGAGGCCGGCCGCCACCGCCACCCGGATCAGCGTCTCGCGCGAACTGGGGTTGTCGCCATCGGTGAAATAGGCGCGCAGCAGGGCGTGCTTCAAGGCGCTTTGGCGCCCTTCCAGCCCGGCCCAGTGCAGCAGGCGGTGCGCGTCGAAGGTGTTGTAGATGCGGGCGCGGCGCTCCATATCGAAAGTGAAACCCAGCTCGGCGCCGCGTCGCCGTATGGTCTCGCGCGACTGCGCGGTCTGCTCCGGGTTGGCGCCGTATTTTTCGGCGATATGTTCGCCGATGTCCTGGCCCTCGGCCCCCATCTGCGGATTGAGCTCGAAAGGCTGGAAATGGATTTGCGCGCTGGCCGCGTCGCCCAACCTGGCCAGCGCTTGTTCCAGCGATTGCAAACCGATGGCGCACCAGGGGCACGACACGTCGGACACGAAATCGATCTTGATCGGAGTAGTCATCTGCAAGCCTTCGCCGTACACCGGCGGTCAACGGCGCCGCACCATGCAGCCGCACCGTTCGCATATGCGCCCGGCCGCGGCGAATTCAATAGTGGCCGTGGCTGGGACGATGCGCGTCTATTTAGCCTTGCCGGCACCCTTGACCACGGTCGCGCTCTTGCTGCCCAACCGGCTTTCCTTGCCAGCCAACAAATTGGAGATATTGCCGCTGTGGCGGTACACCAACAGCGCGCTCATCACGACGACGGCCGCCAGTTGCGCGTCCACGCCGAACAGCAGCGCGTAATAGAAGGGCGCGAACACCGCCGCCACCAGGGCCGCCAGCGACGAGTAGCGGAACGCGAACGCCACCGCCATCCACGTCACCAGGGTGCCCAGGCCAAGCCAGGGATTGAGGCCCAGCAGCACGCCGAGCGCGGTGGCCACCCCCTTGCCGCCCACGAAACGGAAAAACACGGGCCACAAATGGCCCAGGAACACGGCCAGCGCCACCAGGGCGATGGCGGCGTCGCCCACGCCCAGCCGGTCGGCGTAGCGCGCGGCCAGCCACACGGCCAGCCAACCCTTGGCGCCGTCGCCCAGCAAGGTCATGACGGCGGCCGCTTTATTACCGCTGCGCAAAACATTGGTCGCGCCGGGGTTTTTCGAGCCATAGGTGCGCGGATCGGCGATGCCGAAGGCTTTGCTCATCACCACGGCGAACGAAATCGAGCCGAGCAGATAAGCCGCCGCCGTCATCCATATGATATTCATGTGTTTCCTCTAGTTGTCGATGCGTGTCGCCGTATCGGCGCGGCCGCCGGATCGCCGGCCGCCGGTCCGCCGGCCGCTGAATATACACCATGGGCGCGGGCCGCGCCCGATTTCCCGCGCCTCAGTCTTGCAGCGCGCAGTGCACCGGTTTGGCGCCCAGCAAAGACACCAGCACGCCCGGCGCCAGGCCGAGCAGATAACCGCGCCGGCCGCCATTGATATAAATGGTTTCCAGCTCCAGGATGCTGGCCTCCACATATAAGGGCATGGCCTTGCGCGTGCCGAACGGCGAGGTGCCGCCCACCTGGAAGCCGGAATGACGCTGCGCCACCTCGGGCTGGCACGGTTGCACCGACTTGCAGCCGATGGCGCGCGCCAGATTCTTGGTCGAGACCTTGCGGTCGCCGTGCATCAGCACGATCAAGGGGCGCGCCGCCTCGTCTTGCATCACCAGCGTCTTGACCACGTGGTGTTCGGCCACGCCGAGCGCGCGCGCCGACACGCCGGTGCCGCCATGTTCCTCGTAGGTGTAGGGATGCTCCGAGAAGGTCACTTGATTTTTGCGAAGCATTTGCGTCGCGGGCGTCTCGGAAATATGCTCTTTTTTGGCCATGCGTGATACGCTGAACGTTCCATGAGGAGTTTCTAATTATGCAGCAAGAAATTCGCTTTGCCACCTTTAACGCCTACAACCTGGCCCCTGCGGGCGAGAAATTGTACGACAATTTGGCGACCTTGACGGACGAGCAATACGAGGCGAAGCTGAACTGGACCGCGCAGCAGCTCGACTTGCTCGACGCCGACGTGATCGGCTTGCAGGAAATTTTCTCGCAGGCGACGCTGCGCGCGGTGCTGGCCCGCACCCGCCACTACCGCCAAGCCTGGCACGTCGGCTTCGATCCCGATCCGGCCGCCGAGCGCCTCACCCCCAGCGTGGCGTTGGTGTCGCGCCTGCCGCTGGCCGGGCCGGCGCGCAGCTATCCGGCCTTTCCCGACGGCGTGCTGCTGCCGCCCGGCAGCCGCGACGCCGAACGCTTCGCGCGCGCGCCGCTGCACGCGGGCGTGGTGTTGCCGGACGGCTCGGTGGTGGACGTGTTGGTGGTACACCTGAAGTCGCGCCGCCCGGATTACCGCAACGGCGACGTCGGCAGCGACCCCTTGCTGTACGCCATGGCCAACCTGCGCTCGCTGATACGGCGCGGCACCGAGGCGGCGGCCCTGCGCGTGCTGCTGGCCCAACTGGCGCGCGAGCGGCCCCGCCCCAGCGTGGTGCTGGGCGACTTCAACGACGTGATCGACGCCGTCACCACCGCCATCGTGCTGGGCGCGGGCGCGGCCTGCGAGCCGGGCGAGGAGTGGCGCGGCCGCCTGTTCGATTGCAACCAGATCCAGCTGCGTCAAGACCGGCTGCGCCATGTCGGTTACACCATCATGCACGACGGCCACTATATGACCATCGACCATATCCTGGTGTCGGAGCAGTTCAACCCGGCCTCGCCGCATGCCATCGGCGAGGTGCTCGACGTCACCTACCTGAACGACCATTTGCTGCTGGGCCGGCCCGGCGCCTCGGACCACGGGCAAGTGCTGGCGCGACTGCGGCTTTACGGCGGCGCGGTGGCCGGCGAGCGGCGGCCCGACGCGTCCCGCGCGCCCGATTGAAGCGGGCCGCGCCGGCGTGGCCGAGCCGCGAACTAGTGCAGCAACTTGCCCAACTGATCGGCCATCACGGCCGAGCTGGCGTAAAAGCCCTGATATTCGTCGCACCCCTGGCGCCGCAGAAAGTCGAGCTGGTCGGCCGTCTCCACGCCCTCGGCGATCACCCGCATCTTCAAGCCGCGCGCCATGGCGATGATGGTGGTGATCACGGCCGCGTCGTCCGGATTGTTGGTGATGTCGGCCATGAAGGATTGGTCGATCTTGAGTTTATCGATCGGATAATTCTTCAGCACCCCCAGCCGTGAATAACCGGTGCCGAAATCGTCGATGGTCATGCGCAATCCCAGGCCGCGCAACTCGCCCAGCGCCGTCTGCACGGCGGCGCCGCCCTTCATGATGATGGCTTCGGTCACCTCCAGTTCCAGCAAGGCCGGCGCCAGACCGGCCCCGGCCAGCGCGCTTTTCACGCTGCGCGGCAGGTTTTTTTGCGCGAACTGGGCCGCCGACAGATTGACCGACACCACCATTGGAAAGCCGGCGTCGCGCCAGACCCCGGCCTGCCGGCACGCCTGGTGCAGCACCCAGTCGCCGATCGGTATCATCAACCCGCACTCCTCGGCCACCCGGATGAAGCGCTCAGGCTTGAGCAGGCCGAGCTGCGGATGCTGCCAGCGTATCAAGGCTTCCACCCCCACCATGGCGCCGCTGCGGATGTCGATCTCGGGCTGGTATTCGAGGATGAACTCGTGCCGCGCGAGCGCCTGGCGCAAGGCGTTCTCGAAGGTGACGCGCTCGACGATCTGGGCGTTCATTTCCGGATTGAAAAACTGGAAACTATTGCGCCCGCTTTCCTTGGCGTGGTACATGGCCAGGTCGGCGTTTTTGATGAGGCTATCGATATCGATCCCGTCGTTGGGGTAGACGCTCACCCCGATCGAGGCCGACACATGAAAGGTGTGCTGGTCCAGCCGGTAAGCCTGGGTCACCGCGTGCAACACGCTGGCGGCCACATGGGCGGCGTGGTCGACGTCGCCGATATCGGCCAGGATGATCACGAATTCATCGCCGCCCTGGCGGCTGACGGTGTCGACCGCGCGCACGCACTTGATCAGGCGCCGCGCCACTTCCTGGAGCAATAAATCGCCGACCTGATGCCCCATGGTGTCGTTGATGTTCTTGAAATGGTCGAGGTCGAGGAACAGGATGGCCAGCATGCTGTGATGGCGGCGCGCCGCCACCAGCGCCAGGCTGAGGCGGTCGAACAGCAACACCCGGTTCGGCAAGTCGGTCAGGAAATCGTGTTCGGCTTGATGCCGCGTAAGCGCCTCAGCCTTTTTGCGCTCGGTGATGTCGGACAGGATGCCCATGTAGTTGCCGATGTTGCCGCCGGCGTCGCGGATCGCCGTCAAGGCCAGCCAGCCCGGATACGCTTCGCCGTTCTTGCGCTGGGCCGCGATCTCGCCCTGCCAATGATCGGTCGCGCCCAGCTCGGCCCACACGCGTTCGAGCAGCGCGTGGTCCAGGCCGCGCGCGCCGACCACGGCGCCAAGCATGTCGGCCGCCTCGAAACCCGTGACGGCCGTGTAGGCGCGGTTGATGGCGATCACCTGGCGGTGCTGGTCGGTCACCAAAATGGCGTCGCGGCTGTTTTCATACACCTGGGCCGCCAAGTGCAGCGAGCGTTCGGCCAGCTTGCGCGCGGAAATGTCGCGGATCACGGCGTAAAACACATAATCGTGGTCGAGCGTGACGGAGGTGAGCAACACCTCGGCCCAAAACAGGCGGCCGTCGCACGTCGCGTAGTGCCAATCGTAGCGGCAATTGCCCTGTTGGTGGGCTTGCATGGCCATGCGCGCCTGGGTCGCTTCCGACGCCGCCCCGCCCGGCTGTAGCGCGGGCGAGAAATCGACCAGCCGCTGGCCCAGCATGTGGGCCGGCTGTGCGCAATGGAACAAGGCCACGGCGGCCGGGTTGACGTCGGCCATGCGCTCGTCGCGCAGAAGTACGATGGCGTCGGCCGATTTGTCGAACAGCTGGCGGAAATTGCCGCCCACTTGCAGCAGCGCGCTTTCCTCGCGCTTGCGCTCGGTGATGTCGACATCCATGCAAAACACTTGCTGCAAGCGCCCGGCCCGCAACACCGGGAACATGGTGGAATAAATCCACAACGACTTGCCGGCCGCCGTCGTCACCAGCCAGTCGCGCGAGGGACAAGGCTGGCCGCTGCGCCAGACTTGCTCGACGATGGCCGCGTATTCGCCCTCGCGCTCGCCGTGCGAGAACAGGCGCTCCTGGACCCGGCCGATGGCGTCGTCGGCGCCAATGCCGTACAGCTTGGCGCAACTGGCGTTCCAGAAACGCACCACGCCGTGCCGGTCGAAACTGCGCACCGCCACCATGGGGGTCAGCTCGATCGCCGCCACCACCCCCGACAGCAGGTCGAGCGCGTCAAGAGCGGGGTTGAGCGCGGGCTCGCCCGACGGCGCCGAGCCGGGCGCGCTTTGCGCCGGCTCCAAGGGAGTGTGCTGAGAATTTCCTTCCGACACCGCACACCCCCTAGGCTCGCATCCGCCGGGGCCGCGACCGGCCCCGCGCCGGCGCCGCCGCTTGGAGGGCGCGCCACTGCGTTCATTCTTGCGCGCCGGGGAAGTACCCTATTGACGATCCTCAATGGTGGCGGCGACGCTTTCGTCCGGAGTCAACATTACTTGCCAATAGTCAACGTCGATCCAGCGTCCCTGCTTCCATCCCACCTGCTCGAAACGGGCCACCTTGCGAAAACCCAGGCGCCGGTGCAAGGCCTCGCTGGCCGGGTTGGGCTGGGCGATGCCGCCGATGACGCAATGCAAGTCGCGCCGGCGCAGCGCGTCCAGTAAATGTTGATATAGCTGCAAGCCCAACTTGCGGCCGGTGGCGCCGGGCGCCAGATAGACCGAGCTTTCCACCGCGTGGCGGTAGGCCGCGCGCACCCGCCACGGGCTGGCGTAGGCGTAACCGAGCAGCACGCCTTGCTCTTCCCACACCAGCCAGGGCAGCGTGGCACCGGCGATGCGCTGCGCCATCGCTTCGGGGCTGACCGCCTCTTCCTCGAAGCTGATGGTGGTGTGCAGCACGTAATGGTTATAGATGGCGCAGATGGCGGCGGCGTCTGTCGGTTGCACGGATCGGATCATGGCGGTCTGGCAAGTGGCGGAGTGCTTAGTGTAGCGCCGCGCCACCGCCCGGGACAAGCCCCCGGGCTGGACGGTCCCGGACTGGACGGTCCCGGGCTGGAAGGTTCCGACTGGATGGGCTGGACGCCCGGCTGGTCTTCCCGGACCGGATCGGACCGCCCCGCGCGGCGGCGGCCGGTCGCGCTTTTATGCATTCCAAGCGCGTTTTTACGCAACCTGTCGCATCGCGCTGGCGCCGGGTGCGGCGACTTTATACAGTGCCAACCTCCGCGCCGCGCGTCATGCCCGGTGCTTCGATCGCTGTCGGCCGCCCTAACCTAAGACCAATATGAAACGAGAAACCATGCCGCCTTCCCCCATCGAAACCGGCGCGCGGGGCCGCCGTTGGCGCGTCCCGGCGGCCGCGCTGGTGCTGCTGGGCCTGGCCGGCGGCGGCTGGGCCGTGCTGCACGCGCAAGACAAGGCCCAGCCCGAGGCCGGCGCCAAGCAAGGCAAGAAATCGCCGGCGGACCCGGTGTACGAGTTGGCAAAGACCGATGTGGCCGCCATCGAGGCGCGCGCCTTGACGCTCAGCCTGCAATTATCCGGTTCCCTCACCCCGCTGACCCAGGCCACCGTCAAGGCCAAGGTGTCGGGCCAGGTGCAACTGGCCGCGCCGCAAGAGGGCATGGCGGTGCGCGCCGGCCAGGTGCTGGCCCAGCTCGACAGCGCCGACTTGCGCGCCCGCTTGACCCAGCAGCAAGCCGCGCTCGACGAGGCGCAAGCCCGGCTCTCGATCGCCGGCAAGAACGAAGCCAATAGCCAAGCCCTGCTGCAACAACATTACATCTCGCAAACGGCTTACGACACCACCCAGAACACGGTCGATCTGGCGCGCGCCAACGTCAAGTCGGCCGCCGCCCTGGTCGAGATCGCGCGCATCGCCCTGGCCGACGCCACCATCCGCGCGCCGATCGACGGCATCGTCAGCAAGCGCCACGTGCAAGCCGGCGAAAAGCTCTCGCCCGACATGCCGGTCTACACCATCGTCGACTTGAGCGCGCTCACGCTGGAGGCGCAGGTGCCGGCCTCCGAAATCACCCGCGTGAAGGTGGGCCAGGACGTGCGCTTCCGGGTCGACGGCTTCGGTCAGCGCCAGTTCGAGGGCAAGGTAACGCGCATCAACCCCACCACCGAGGCCGGCTCGCGCGCCCTGCTGGTGTATATCGCGGTCGACAACCGCGACGCGGCCCTGCGCGGCGGCATGTTCGCCAAGGGCGGCATCGTCACCGAACGCTCGCGCGAGGCGCCGCTGCTGCCCCTGACGGCCTTGCGCGGCGAGCCCGGCCGGCCGCAGGTGTACAAGATCGAGCAGGGCAAGGTGGTGGCCCAAGCGGTCACGCTGGGCTTGCGCAACGAGGACGAGGGCTACGCCGAGGTGAGCGGCGGCCTGGTCGGCGGCGACCGGGTGCTGGTGGCCAAGCTGGAAGGGGTCAAGCCGGGCAGCAGCGTCAAGCTGGCCGCCCCGGCCCCGGCCGCCATCGCCAGCGCCGCCACCGCCGGCGCGCTTAAGGAATAGCCATGTGGATCACTAAAACCAGCATCAACAATCCCGTCTTCGCCACCATGGTCATGGTGGCGCTGGTGGTGGTCGGCTTGTTTTCCTACCGCGGCCTGGGGGTCGAGAGCATGCCCAATGTCTCGCTGCCCTTCGCCTATATCGAGATCGCCTACCCGGGCGCCTCGCCGGAGGCGGTCGAAAACGACGTCACGCGGCCGGTGGAAGACATCATCAACACCGTCAGCGGCGTGAAGACCATCCGCTCCAATTCCTGGGAAGGCCGGGCCGGGGTGTCGCTCGAATTCGAGTTGTCGACCAATATGGACAAGGCCATGCAAGACTTGCGCGACAAGATCGCCACGGTGCGGCCCCAGTTTCCCAAGGAAGTCAAAGACCCCTACATCGCGCGCGAGGACGGCGACAACGCCCAGCCGGTGGTGGAATTGGCGCTCACCTCGACCGGGCGCAGTCTGCGCGAACTGTCGACCCTGACCGAGCAAGTGATCAGCAAGCGTTTCCAGAGCGTGGCCGGGGTCGGCCAGGTGAAAATCAACGGCAGCACCACGCGCCAGATCTTGATCAGCCTGAAACCGGTGGAAATGACGGCCCAGGGCATCGGGGTCGACGAGGTGATGCGCGCGATCCAGGCCACCAACACCAATCTCCCGGCCGGCAATATCAGCTTCGGCGCGCGCGAACAATTGGTGCGGGTCGAGGGCAAGCTTAAACAGGCGCGCGAGTTCAACAAGATCATCGTGGCGCGCCGCGCCAACGGCCCGGTCTACCTGGAACAGGTGGCCAAGGTGGTCGATGGCGAGCAGGAGGAAACCTCGATCTCGCGCATCAATGGCGAGCGCGCGATCCACCTGGAAATCACCAAGGTGCAGGACGCCAACGTGGTCGAAGTCGGTGGCGGCATCGTCCGGGTGGCGGCCGAACTGGCCAAGTCGCTGCCGCCGGACGTCAAGGTGCGCGTCCTGGAAGACCAGTCGGCCCATGTGCAAAGCCAGCTCAACAACGTCAAGGAAACCATCCTCGAAGGCGCCGTGCTGACCATGTTGATCGTGTTCCTGTTCCTGCATTCCTGGCGCAGCACCATCATCACCGGGCTGACCCTGCCGATCTCGGTGATGGCCAGCTTCATCGCCATGAAGGCGTTCGGCTTCACCCTCAATTTCCTGACCCTGATGGCGCTGTCGCTGTGCATCGGCCTGCTGATCGACGACGCCATCGTGGTGCGCGAAAACATCGTGCGCCACCTGGGCATGGGCAAGCCCCACTTGAAGGCGGCCAACGACGGCACCAACGAGATCGGCCTGGCCGTGATGGCCACCACCTTCGCCATCGTGGCCGTGTTCGTGCCGGTGGCCTTCATGAAGGGCATCATCGGGCGCTTCTTCCTCCAGTTCGGCATCACGGTGGCGGTGGCGGTGCTGGTGTCGCTGTTCGTCAGCTTCACGCTCGACCCGATGCTGTCCTCGGTGTGGCGCGACCCGGTCAAGGACCGCTTCAAATACCTGCCCTGGCTGGGCCGCCTGATGGCGCGCATCGAGCACGGCATCGACCATTTACACCGCTGGTACGGCGCCGTGCTGGGCTGGGCGCTGCGCTGGCGCAAGCTGACCCTGGCGTGCGCGTTCGCCCTGTTCGCCGGTAGCCTGACGCTGGTGCCGATGATAGGCGGCGAGATGTTCCCCGACACCGACGAGGGCTGGATCTCGCTGCGCTTCAAGACGGCGGTCGGCTCCAGCCTGGAATACACCGACAGCAAGGTGCGCCAGATCGAGGACGCGCTCAAGGTGTTTCCCGAGATCGACAGCCTGGTGGCCACCGTCGGCACCCAGGACGGGCGCAACACGGCGCGCGTGAACTTGAAGCTGACCGACCTCAAGAAAACCCACCGGCGCGGCCAAAAGGCGCTGGAGATGGCGATACGGGAACGCCTGGCCAGCATCGCCGGCATCACCCTGTCGGTGGGGCAGAAACCGATCTTCATCGCCATCCTGGGCGCCGACGAGGGTAAGCTGGACGAGGCGGCCCATCGCTTGATGGACAAGATGCGGGTGCTCAAGGGCGTGGCCGACCTGGAATACAGCCAGGAAGGCGCCACCCCGTCCACCACTTTGAAGATCAACAACGAGCTGGCCAGCGACCTGGGCCTGTCGGTGCAACAGATCGGCGCCGCGCTGCGCCCCTTCGTGGCCGGCGACACGGTCAGCCACTGGCTGGCCGGCGACGGCCAAAACTACGACGTCAACGTTCAGCTGCCCAAGTCCGGGCGGCAAAAAGTGGCCGATCTCGGCGAGTTGTCGCTGGCCTCGAGCAAGTTGGGCGCGGACGGCAACCCGATCATGGTGCCGCTGCGTCAGGTGGTGGAATTCGTCCCGTCGTCCAGCCCGCAAGTGTTGAAACGGCAGGCGCTGCAACGCCGGGTGGCGATCTACGCCGGGGTCGAGGGACGGCCGGCCGGCGACGTGGACGCCGATGTGAAGAAGATCATGGATGGCATCGCGCTGCCGGCCGGCATCCGCTTCGATGTCGGCGGCCAGGCCCAGCAAATGCAGGAGACCATGTCCGGCGCCCTCACCGCGCTCGGCATCGCCGTCATCTTCATCTATCTGGTGCTGGCCTCGCAGTTCGGCAGCTTTTTGCAACCGATCGCCATCATGATGTCGCTGCCGCTATCGCTGATCGGGGTGCTGGTGGCCTTGCTGGTGACGGGCAGCACGCTGAATGTGTTTTCCGTGATCGGCATCATTATGCTGATGGGGCTGGTGACCAAGAACGCCATCTTGCTGGTCGATTTCACCAACCACGCCCAGCGCGCGGGCCAGTCGCAACACGCGGCCATCCTGGCGGCCGGACAGGTGCGGCTGCGGCCGATCGTGATGACCACCCTGGCCATGATCTTCGGCATGCTGCCGATGGCGATCGGCATGGGCGACGGCGGCGAATCGCAGGCGCCGATGGGACGCGCCGTGATCGGCGGCGTGATCACCTCCACCCTGCTGACGCTGGTGGTGGTGCCGGTCGCTTACACTTATCTGGACAATTGGGGCCGGCGCGCGGCGCGCTACTTCAAGGGCGAAGACGGGGAGCACGGCGAGCCGGCCGAGGCGGTGGATAGGGAGAAGGCGGTGGAAGCGGCATAAGGCGCCCGGCGTGGCGCCGGTTTGGCTCGGCCCGCCGCTGCCGCTTGCGCGGGCCAAGCCGGCGGCGCGGCCGGGTGGCTGGGCGCACGACACGGCCCGCAAGACGCGGGGCCGGCATCGGCGTCGCGTCCGCGCGACGCGGGGACGGACGCGCAACGCGCGTTCAGCAAAACCAAGCGAAAGCCAAGCGAAGGTCCAGCGAACCTCAATCCACCTTCAAGCCACCTGCGAGCGCGGCTCCGGCGGCCGAGCGGCCGCCATCGAGCGGTCAGACGGCGCGCGCGGCGCCCTCTTCCACATCGCCATCCTCGCCATCGGCATCGGCGTCGGGCTCTTCCGGCGTGCCGTCCTCGGCCAACTTCGGATTGTTCTTCGCTTCCAGCTTACGCTTGGCCTTTTCGTCGGCTTTGCGCTTTTTTTCCAGCTCTTTTTGCCGTTTTTCGTATTGGAAATTGGTCTTTGCCATGGGCTACCTCTATAGATTTTGTTGTACAACCACCTGTGTAATGCACATTATGACCCAGATATGCCCAGCGCAAGGAATTCAACCCCGCGGATGATGTTGCGCATGAAGCAATTTGAGACGTTCGCGGGCAACATGCGTATAGATTTGGGTCGTCGAGATATCGGCATGGCCCAACAATAACTGCACCACGCGCAAGTCGGCGCCGTGGTTGAGCAGGTGGGTGGCGAAGGCGTGGCGCAAGGTGTGGGGCGAAAGCGGCGCCACGATGCCGGCCTTGAGCGCGTGCTTTTTCACCAGCACCCAAAACATCTGGCGCGTCATGGCGCCGCCGCGCGCCGTCACGAACAAGGCGTCGTCGATCTGGCCATCGAGGATGACGCCGCGCGCGTCACGCAGATACGCCTCGATCCAGCGCCTGGCCTGGGCGCCGAACGGCACCAGCCGGGTCTTGGCGCCCTTGCCCGTCACGCGCAGCACGCCGTCGTTCAAACTCAATTCCAGCGTTTTCAAGCCGACCAATTCCGACACCCGCAAGCCGCTCGCGTACAGCAATTCGAGCATGGTGCGCTCGCGCAGGCCGAGCGGGGTTGCCACGTCGGGCGCGGCCAGCAGCGCCTCGACCTGCTTTTCGCTGAGCGTGTGGACGAAGCGGGTCGCTTGCTTGGCCGAGGCCAGCTTGAGGCAGGGATCGGCCGCGATGCGGCGCTGGCGCAAGGCCAGCTGGTAAAAACGCTTGAGCACCGACAGGCGCCGGTTCGACGAACTCGGTTTGCCGTCGGCCTGGCGGGCCGCGATATACGCGTCCAGGTCGGCCGCCACGACCTGGTGCAGGCCGGCCGACGCCGGGCGCGTCACTTCCAGCCAGCGCGCGAACAGGCGCAGGTCGCGCCGGTAAGCGTCCAGGGAATTTTTCGACAAGCCGTCCTCGAGCCACAGATTGTCGCAAAACTCGTCGATCAGGGCGGCGTTGTCGTCGCTCGGCGTGCTCATCCGTGACCCGCCGCGCCCTCGTGCGCCAGCAGCCAGCGCTTCACGCCCAGGTGGAAGCCGGCCGCGTCGTCGTGCTTGGCGAAGCCGCCCAGGCCGCCGGCGGCGGTGACCCGGTGGCAAGGCACCAGCAGCGGAAACCAGTTGGCGCCGCAAGCCTGCCCCACCGCGCGCGCGGCCGAGCCGATCTGGCGCGCCACCTGGCCGTAGGTGCGCACTTCGCCGCGCGGAATGGCGGCGATGGCGGCCCAGACGCGCCGATGGAAGGCGCTGCCCACGCTGGCCAGCGGCAAGTCGAAGCCGGAATCGGGATCGTCGAAATAGGCCGCCAACTGGCGCGCGACCAGCGCGGAAAGGGGGTCGGCCGGCCCGGCGCATGCATAACGAGCCGGCAGATAGACCAGTTCGCGCAGCGCGCCGCCGTCGCAGCGGATGCCCATGGCGCCGAACGGCGCCGTCACGATGGCCGTGAACACCGGGCCGCCCTGTTGTATTTTCATCGTTCGCCTCGCGGCCGCGGGCCGCCTGATCACCGCACCATCTTCGCATCGCCCCGCCGGCGCCGCAAGCGCCATCGACGCCGGAACGAAAAAAAGCGCACCTCGCGATGCGCTTCGAAATCCTGCTGGCACGTTCCCGGCTGTTTGGAACCCGCTGTGGCTAGCTTGTGACAGCCTGCAACGGTGACTCCAACAACATTCTGTAAAACGTGTGTCTCCTCAATATATGTCCGGTATCGATACCGTTTTTATATACCAACCTCCACCAACTAATCCTGTGCCGCGCCTTCGTTTTCTTACTACCGCGACGCATATCGATATACCGCGTCCGCGAAAAGTCGCCCATCATAACGTATCTCTTGCGCTTTTCCTCAATTTTTTTATATTGCAAAGCACCATAAAGTTTAGTTGTAAATTAAATTGGGCAACCACAAGGAAATCTGCGGCACATAGGTCACCAGCACCAAAAAGCCCAGCATGGTGAACAACCAGGGCAACACCGCCACCGTCAATTCCGAGATCCCCATCTTGGTGATGCCGGACGCCACGTACAGGTTCAAGCCGACCGGCGGATGGCACATGCCGACCTCCATGTTGACCACGATGAGCACGCCGAAATGGACCGGGTCGATGCCCAGCTTCATCGCCACCGGGAACAGGATGGGGGCCAGGATCAGGATGATCGAGGACGGCTCCATCACATTGCCGGCCATCAGCAGCAGGATGTTGACCATCAGCAGGAAGGCAATCGGGCCAAAGCCCTGGGC
>JAYVUV010000144.1:0-3746 GCA_043787615.1 Janthinobacterium sp.
CGCCGAACTGGGCCGCCGTCAGCTTGCGCGGCCGGTTCGGAATCTTAACGTGCACCATGTTTTTCTCTGGAATGTCGCGCGCCTGGCGGTACAGCTCGCCGATCACGACGCTGTTTTCTTCCTCGTCGTTGACGATCACGGCCAGGTTGTCGGGCTTGAGTCCCTGCTCGGTGGGCGCCGGGCCGCCGGCCGGGGCGGCGAATTGGGCGCGGGCCGGCGCATGCGCGGCGGCGAAGGCAAGCGAGAGGACGAACATGGCGCGCAAGGAAGTCCCGTGTCAAAGCCGGCCGGGACCATCCCCGCCGTCGCGCCGGACCGGCGGGCGCCTGCTGCGATTATAGTGCGGTTCGCGCCGGCGGCGGCGCGGCGGCGCACCGGAGCTGACCGGCATCGCGGCGAGAGACAAAAAAAAGCAAAAAAAAACGGCAGCCGAAGCTGCCGCCGGGAACGACTGGGGTACTTATGCCTTGGCGGCGACGACTTTACGACGACGTGCCATGAAACCAACCAGACCCAGGCCAGCGATCAGCATGGCGTAGGTTTCCGGTTCCGGCACGGCGGTCACGTTGATGTTGCCGCTGTAGCTGGCCGAAAACTTCGAGTTGATGGTGCCGAACACGGTCAAGGTGTAGGTATCGGAACCCAGGTTCGACACGTTCAATTTCCACAGATCGATTTCGCCGCTGAGCTTACGCACGCCGTCGTAGCTCACGCCGGACGAATCTTTCAGGGTGAAGCCGGTGATGTCCAGGCCGACGGCGGCGTTGTCCGAAATCGACGACACCAGGGTGTTGAGCTTGTTCACGCCGCCCAGGGTGAAGGTGTATTGGTCGGCGAAGGTGGCGCTTGCATGACCGGCACCAAAGCTGGAGCCGTAGTCACGGGTACCATCGAGGAAGCTGATGGTCGAAGGCGCGTGGCTCACGTCCACGGCCGCTGCGGCCATGCTCGAAGTGAAAGCGGCGCCCGCCAGTACGATGGCGGTAAAAATTGATTTTGTCTTATTCATATATAACCCAGTCGATTGTGTAGCCTCAAATGTGAGACCACTCCCCGGGAAGATTCCCGTATTTAAAATAATACCACGCACGGCAACTAAAGTTATCTGTTTCACATCAAGATGTTGCCGAGATAAAACTTTTATTAAGGCAACATTTGTCTTGCTTGTAAGTGAAAGTTAGCTTAATGACAGAAACCCCGGGCAAGGCCGCGCGCACGCTCTTTACTATTGGTTACCACGGTGAATTTTGTAAGATTAGACCTACAAAAAGACGGGAAAAATACATGGAAAATTCGCCCGAATCGTTGTATTTACACACAAAATTCTGCGCAAAAATCACACATTGTCACGCTTTAAAATGCGAAAGAGGGCCGCAGCCCTCTTTCACGCTAGCGAACGACAAGTCGCTGTTAGACCGACTTGCGGCGCCGCGCGACCACGCCCAACAAGGCCAGGCCGCCCAACATCAGGGCGTAGGACTCGGGTTCCGGCACCGGCACCACGTTCAGCGAACCGGAGTAGGAAGCGGTGGCGCCCGACAAGCCGCTCACCGTCAAGGTCAGGGGACCGTTGAAACTGGTCAAGCCCAGGTAGGCCGATTCCAGTGGGCCGCTCGAATTGAGCGTCAACGCATGACCATTAAAATCGGCGAAAGTAAAGTCGATATTGCTGGCCGCGCTGGTACCGATCGACGGCAACACGGTGTCGAAGCTGCCGAATGTGAGCGTTGGAGAGAATTCATACACGTCGGTGAATGCGCCGCTGGTGTGGGTGGCGCCGAAGTAACCGGTGTAGATACCGCCCGCGCCTTTGGTCAATTCGACCGGGCTGGCCATGGCGCTGGACATGGACAAGAACAGGCAAGCGGCCGCGCTCAATGCTTTGATTTTCATGAAAAACCTTTCTGAAGCGACCAAGAAGACGCTTCGACATGTGGTAAAAAGCAACAGTGGACTAAATCATATCATGAGTGAATAAAAACAATTGCCCTTGTTGTAAGTAACACTTACAAAATTACAACACTCACTCCAATAAAAAAGGCAGCCTCGGCTGCCTTTGCGTGTCCCTCAGCGCGGACGGCGCCATGTCAGCTTAAGCGCGCTGATACACGTCCTCGAAGCGGACGATATCGTCTTCTTCCAGATAGCTACCGGACTGCACCTCGATGATATGGAGCGGCACCTTGCCCGGGTTTTCCAGACGGTGGTTCATGCCGATCGGAATGTAGGTCGACTCGTTTTCGGCCAGCAAACTGATTTTTTCGCCGCAGGTCACGCGCGCCGTACCGCTCACCACCACCCAGTGCTCGGCGCGATGATGATGCATTTGCAAGGACAGCTTGCCGCCCGGATTGACCGTGATGCGCTTGACCTGGAAACGGTCGCCCGAATCGATGCCTTCGTAATACCCCCAAGGCCGGTAGACCTTGGTGTGATGCAAATGCTCGGTGCGTTCGCTGGCCTTCAAATGCTCGACGATTTGCTTGACGCGCTGAACCTGGTCCTTGTGCGCCACCAACACCGCGTCCGAGGTTTCCACCACGACCAAGTCTTGCACGCCGATCACGGCCACGATGCGGCTCTCGGCCCGCACCAGCGAATTGCTGACGCCGTCGAGGTAGACATCGCCCCGTTGGATGTTGCCGTTGGCGTCGCCTTGCTGGACTTGCCACAGGGCCGACCAGGAACCGACATCGCTCCAGCCTATGTCGGCCGGCACCACCACCGCGTGGCGGGTGTGCTCCATCACCGCGTAATCGATCGAATCGGACGGACACGCCGCGAATTCTTTCTCGTCCAGACGGCAAAAGTCCAGATCGCGGTAGCCGAGCCGCACCGCCGCCTCGGTGGCCGTGGCCATCAGGGGTTGGAACTGCTGCAACTCGTTCAGATAATGCTGGGCTCGGAACAGGAACATGCCGCTGTTCCAGTAGTAAGCGCCATCGGCAACGAAACCGGCCGCCGTGGCCTGGTCCGGTTTTTCGACGAAACGCTCGACCTTGTAGCTTTCGCTCTGGCCCAACGCATCGCCGCGACGGATGTAGCCGTAACCGGTTTCCGGACCGGTCGGCACCACGCCGAAGGTGACCAGGGCGCCCTCGGCGGCCAGGTGGGCGGCGCGCTCGATGGCCAGGTGGAAGGCGGGCAAATCATTGATCACATGGTCGGCCGGCAAAACCAGCATCAGCGCATCCGGATCGATGGCCAGCAGGTAGTGGGCGGCGGCGGCCACGGCCGGAGCCGTGTTGCGGCCGGCCGATTCGAGCAAGATGCCGAGCGGTTTTTGCCCGATCTCGCGCAATTGCTCGGCCACCAGGAAGCGGTGCTCGTTGCCGCAAATGATGAGCGGCGCCATCATCTCCGCACGCTTGCCCAGGCGCAGCACGGTTTCCTGCAACATGGTCTTGTCCGACACCAGGGGCAGCAATTGCTTGGGCAACACGGCGCGCGACAGGGGCCACAGACGGGTGCCGGAACCGCCCGACAAAATGACTGGATAGATCTTCATGCTTTACGTCCTTCCTTTTGATAATGTAGATTGTCGCTTTCGGTGCGGCGCTGATTGCGCCGGTCGCGCGAATTGCCCCATTCATCCTTGGCGTATTCGGAGACGTGTTTCATTTCGCCGGCCCGGTTGACGCTGTATTCCTTGAACACGATCATCTCTTCCAGGTTCACGTCGCGCATCACCCGGGTGTATTCGAACAACACGCTGCGCACCACCGTGGCGCCGCTGCACACATGGC
>JAYVUV010000145.1:0-14050 GCA_043787615.1 Janthinobacterium sp.
GGCGCCGCCATGCCGATGCGAGCGACCGTTGAGCGACGCGCCAACGGTTATCACCCACCGACGGAGTCGTTCCAATCGCTATCGCGCACCCGCCTTTCACGCTCACGCCGTTCTCCGCGCGCCTTGGGCGCGGCGCGGCGGCCACCCTGCTCATCCACCTGATTTTGCTGTACGCGCTCTTGAACGCCGGGCCGCCCACGCGGCACGACGCGGTCGGCCCGGACCGCCCTGCCATGCTGTGGCTACGCATGGCGCCGCGCGACCCGGCCGCCGCCCTTCCGGCGGCGCCGACACCGCGCGCGCGATTCACCACGGCCGGACCCGGCGCGGCCGCTCCGTCGCGCCGCGCGCACCCCGCCGCGACCGGCGCGACGCATCGCGCCGGCATGGCGCAGGGCGAGTTCGCCACCGCGCCGGCGCCGCCATCCGAACCGGCGCCGGCCGCGCCCTCGGCCATGGCGCCGTCCGAGACGGCCCCGCCCACGATGCCCGGCGCCGACGAGATACTGCGCCTGGCCAAACGCGATGTCGGCAAAATCGACCGCGAACTGCGCCAGCAATTCCCCGACCGCGCCGGCCCGGCGCCCGACTCGCCGCGCAAGCGCCTGGAAAAAATTTTCACCGACGCGTATGCCGCCGCGCCGCCCAAATGGTACGAGGGCGCGCGTATCGTGGAGTTGACCGACCCCGAATCGAACGGCACCCGCATCTACCGGGTGCAAACCGCCCTCGGCGCCTATTGTCTTTTCTACCCGGCCAAAAACGGGCTGCGCGACCAGGGCTCGGTCACCAGCGGCAGACCGACCTTGGGCACCTGCCCCTGACGGCCGGGCGGCGCCGCTTCACGCGCCCGCCACGCCGCCGTCCGCGCCTATATAAATGGCGCGGAAATCGTTCACATTGGTGAGCGTGGGGCCGCACACCACCGAATCGCCCAGCGCCTGGAAAAACCCGTGCCCATCGTTGTCGTCCAGGCGAGCGCGCGGGTCGATGCCGCGCCGCCGGGCGCGCGCCAGGGTGTCCGGCGCCAGCAGCGCGCCGGCGATCTCCTCCTGGCCGTCGACCCCGTCCGTGTCGCAGGCGATGGCGTGCACCGCAGCCAAGCCGTCCAGCGCCAAGCCCAGCGCCAGCAAAAATTCGACATTGCGCCCGCCCCGGCCGGCGCCGCGCACGGTGACGCTGGTTTCGCCGCCCGACAGCAGCACGCAGGGCGGCGCGAACGGCTGGCCGCGCCGCGCCACCTGGCGCGCGATGCCGGCCATGACGACGCCGACCTGGCGCGCCTCGCCTTCGATGGCGTCGCCCAGGATATAGGCCGCCACGCCGGCTTCGCGCGCCACCCGCGCGGCCGCTTCGAGCGCTATCTGCGGCGTGGCGATCAAGCGGTTTTCGCAGCGGGCCAGGCGCGGGTCACCCGGCTTGAGCGACTCGCCCCGGCCGCTTTCGAGCAGGGCGCGCGCCGCAGGCGGCAGCGCGATGCGGTGGCGCCGCGCGACGGCCAGCGCGTCGGCGCAGGTGCTGGGATCGGCGCTGGTGGGGCCGGAGGCGATATCGACCGGGGCGTCGCCCGGCACGTCGGAGATCAGCAGGCTCACCACTGGCGCCGGATGGCAGGCCGCCGCCAGCCGGCCGCCCTTGATGGCTGACAGGTGGCGGCGCACGCAATTGATCTCGCCGATGCTGGCGCCGCTCACCAGCAAGGCTTGGCCGATGGCCCGCTTGTCGGCCAGGGTGAGCGAG
Source organism: Janthinobacterium sp. (assembly GCA_043787615.1). GTDB lineage: Bacteria > Pseudomonadota > Gammaproteobacteria > Burkholderiales > Burkholderiaceae_D > Janthinobacterium. The sequence continues at coordinate 1,741 of JAYVUV010000145.1, forward strand.
GGGTCGGGCTCGACCAGCAAGGCCGAGCCGCCGCCCGAGAGCAGGCATAACACCAAATCGTCGGGACCCAGGCCGGCCACCAGGGCGCGGATGCGGCCGGCCGCCACCATCCCGGCCCGGTCCGGCACGGGATGGGCCGCCTCCACGATCTCGATCCGGCGGCACGGCACCCCATGCCCGTAGCGTGTCACCACCAGGCCGCTCAAGGCGGCCGGCCAATGTTGTTCCAGCACGCGCGCCATCTCGGCCGAGGCCTTGCCGGCGCCGACCGCCACGGTGCGCCCGCGCGGCGCCGGCGGCAGATGGGGCGGCAGGCACAGGGCCGGCTGGGCAGCGGCGACGGCGGCGTCGAACAGCTGGCGTAACAGGACGGGGGCGGGCAGCATCGGTTCTCCTAGTCAGGCCGGGGCCGGACCAGTATCGCATGGCCGGCCGCGCGCGCCGGGGCGGGCTGGACACGCTATGCGACGTACCGAACAGAGCATGAGCACGCTTAGCAATTATGCTGTGGGAACAGATTTTGACTTTCGGTTATTTCAACCGGGTCCAAATCTGCCTGAACAGGAGATTGAAAATGCATATCGGCATGATTGGCTTGGGGCGCATGGGCGCCAATATGGTGCGCCGCCTCGGCGAAGGCGGTCACACCGTGGTCGCTTACGCGCGCCACGTGGAGAGCGTGAACGCGGTGCTGCGCCCGGGCGTGACGGGGGCCGATTCGCTGGCCGACCTGGTGTCGCAACTGGCGCGGCCGCGCGTGGTGTGGCTGATGGTGCCGGCCGCCGCGGTCGACGCCACCCTGGACGCCTTGTGGCCGCTGCTGGCGCCGGGCGACACCATCATCGATGGCGGTAACTCGTTTTACCAGGACGATATCCGCCGCGGCAAGGCCTTGCGCGAACACGGGCTCCATTATGTGGACGTGGGCACCAGCGGCGGCATCGCCGGCTCCACCCGTGGCTATTGCCTGATGATAGGCGGCGAAAAAGATAGCGTGGCGGCGCTGGCGCCCCTGTTCACCGCCTTGGCGCCGGGGGTCGGCTCGGCCGCCGCCACCCTGGGCCGGGTCGCCGGCGGCAGCGCCGACCAGGGTTATCTGCATTGCGGGCCGCACGGCGCCGGCCATTTCGTCAAGATGGTCCACAACGGCATCGAGTACGGCATCATGGGCGCCTTCGCCGAAGGCTTGAACATCTTGCGCAACGCCAATATCGGCACGCTGGAGCACGAGGTGGACGCCGAAACCTCGCCGCTGCGCCATCCCGAACACTTTCAATATGAACTCAATCTGCCCGACATCACCGAATTGTGGCGGCGCGGCAGCGTGATCAGCTCCTGGCTGCTGGACTTGACGGCCAGCGCCCTGGCCCAGGACCCGGAACTGGCCGCGTACGGCGGGCGGGTCTCGGATTCCGGCGAGGGCCGCTGGACCATCGAGGCGGCCATCGAGGAGGGCGTGCCGGCGCCGATCCTGAGCGCGGCCCTGTTCCAGCGCTTCAGCTCGCGCGGCAACAGCGGCTTCGGCGACAAGGTGCTGTCGGCCATGCGCGCCGGCTTCGGCGGCCACGCCGAAAAGCCGCTCACATGAAGCCCGCGCCGACAGCGCCCGACACTGCGCACGAGATCGTGTTTCTGCTCGATTGCGACAATACCCTGCTCGACAACGACCGGGTTCAGGAAGACATGCGGCGCTACTTCACGACCACCTTCGGCGCGGCCGGCAACGCGCGCTATTGGGAGATTTTCGATGCCCTGCGCGCGCAGCTGGGTTACGCCGATTATCTGGGCGCCCTGCAAGCCTACCGGCTGGGCGCGCTGGACCAGCCCGGCGTGCTGACGGCGGCGGCTTGGCTGATGGATTATCCGTTCGCCGAGCGCCTGTATCCGCAGGCGCTGGACGTGCTGCGCCACTTGGCGGCGTGGGGGCCGACGGTGATCCTGTCGGATGGCGAGGCGGTGTTCCAACCGCGCAAGATCGAGCGTTCCGGATTGTGGCAAGCGGTCGAGGGGCGTGTGTTGATCTACGTGCACAAGGAAACCATGCTCGAGCAGGTGGCACGGCACTACCCCGCCCGTCATTATGTGATGGTGGATGACAAGATGCCGATCCTGGCGGCGATGAAGCGGATCTGGGGCGCGCGCCTGAGCACGGTGTTCGCGCGCCAGGGGCATTACGCGCTGGCGCCCGATCTAGCCCGCTTCGGCGCGCCCGAGGTGCGCGTGGAGCGGATCGGCGATCTGCTGGCGCATGACGCGCGCAGCCTGTGCGGCGTACCGGCTGCCAGCGCGGCCTGAGCGGACGCGCGCCGCTGAAGCCGGCGGCCCCCGCTTGCCGGCCCCCGCTTGCCGGCTCCCGATCGCTGAAGTCGGCGGCACCCGCTTTGCGGCCCGCGCTTGCCGGCCCCCGCGAGCCATACCGGCAAGCCGATGCCCGCTCGGCGCCGGCGCCCCTCAGCCGGGCTGCGCGAGCAGCTCGCCTATCCTGGCCAGCAACAGATCGAAGCCGACCGGTTTGCGCATGAACAGATCGAAAGGTACCTCGGACCGTTCGATCACGCTGCCGGCGCTGAGCAAAATGAAGGGGATCGCGCACAGCCCGGGGTGGGCGCGCCACTGCCAGCACAACTGGGCGCCATCCATGATCGGCATCATATAGTCGGACACCACGATGTCGGGCGCTTCCCGGGTCGCCAGGTCGAGCGCCTGGCGGCCGTTGGCGGCGGTCTGGACCCGGAAGCCATGGTATTCAAACAGCATCGAATAGGTGGCGGCGATGTCGAACTCGTCGTCGACGATCAGGATCAAGCGGCCGTCGAAACGCCGTTCCATGATGTTCTTCGGGACTGTCATGACACGGCGCCGCGTTCAACGCTGCACGAAATCGGAGGCCGGCACGGCCAGCGGCACGCCGATCGTCATGCCGCTGTCCGAAATCTGCAAGACGTGATTGCCGGCGTCGTAGTGGCTCTCGCGCAGCTTGAGCACATTGACTTGCCGGTAGTTCACCCCGCCCGTCTCGACATAGCGCAACAAGATGATATTTTCATACAACATGGAGGCCGACATGTCGAGCTGGGCGCGCGCCTCGCCGAAATACGGCAACTCTTGGCTGAAGAAGGTGGTCACTTCGCGGCAGCGCAACTCGTTGACGAAGGCGGCCAGGAAGGAGCGCGAGCGGCCCATGTGCACCACGATGTCGCGCAAGGCGTCCAGGCCGTCGACGAACAGGCGCGAGACGCCGCGCGCCCGCGCGTCCTGCAATACTTGGTGGGCCACGCTGTCGACCAGCACTTCGAGCGGCGGATGCCAGATGATCCTCAAGGCGCCGCTGGCGATATAGCCGCTCAAGTCCATCGACACGCTCCTGGCCTTTTCGATCAGGCGCGGCGGCGATTCGTAGAAACCGGCGATCAGGCAATGCTCGCCGCGCTGGAGTCCCTCGTAGATGAAGTGCAAGCCCATCAAGGTCTTGCCGACCCCCGGATTGCCCAGCAGGCTGGTGGTCGAGCCGCGGATCACGCCGCCGTTGGTGAGCCGATCCCAGCCGTCGATGCCGAAGCGCGCCCGCTCGGCCGAGACCGAGGGCGAGATTTTGCTGGCGCTGCTGACCGCCTCCAGGCGCGGATACACGACCACCCCGTCGTGGCCCAGTTCGAACACGTGGCGGCCGAGCATGTGTTTGCCGCCGCGAATCTTGAACACCTTGATCTCGCGCACCAGCTGCAAGCCCTCTTCGTGCTGGCTCAATTCGATCAAGCCATCGACCAGGGTGTTTTCCGAGTCGGCCACATTGCCTTCCGTGGGCGAGAGCAGGAAGGTGGTGCAAGTCATGGTAGCGACCAGGGAATTGAGCGACAACATGAATTCGGACAAGGCCAAGTCGGACGGACTCGATTCGCGCACCGAGCGGAAGCCGTCGATGATCATCACGTCGGGACGCTGCTCGGCCAGGATGCCGGTGATAAATTGCAGCAGATCGCGCAAGCCGCCTTTGACCAGGTTGCTGTAGGCGCTGTAAAAAACGATGTTGGGGCCGACCAGCGCCTCGTCGAAAAACGAGAAGTTGCTCAGGTGATTGAGCATTTTGCCGTGGGTTTCGGCGATCAGGGTCAGAATCACCACCCGCTTGCCCTCGTGCGCGTGCAAAAAGCCGACCTGGCACGCCAGCGTGGTCTTGCCGCTGCCGGCCAAGCCTTGGATCAGGTACAGGCTGTTGGCCGGGAAGCCGCCGCCCAGGATTTGATCGAAACCGGCCACGCCCGTGTGCAGCAAGGCCATGACCGGTTTCGGCGGGACCGGGCTGGAGGTAAAATTGTTCATGTCGATTCTCCGGGCCATGCCCGCTAGCGCTGCACGAACGCTTCGTGCTTGCCACAGTATACACAACTGGTCGAGAAGCGATGTGGTAATCTGGATAAGATTGCACCATCGGCGCGGGCCGCTTGCCGGGCGACCTACTTGCCGGTCACGTCGGCTTCCATCGCCCCCAACAGGGCGCGCACGTCGGCCTTGGCGCGGGCATCGACATGCTGGGCGTCCATCGCCTGCCCCAGATAGGCGTCCATGACCGCGAACTGGGCGGCGGTGAGGCCCAGGCCAGCGTGCGCATGGGTCATGTCTTGGCCGGTGTAATCGCAGGGGCCGCCGGCGATGTGGCACAGGTGGGCAGCCACGCTCGCCTTGAGCGTTTTCAAGTTGATACCGTTGAAGCTGGCCCGGGTGCGCGGGTCGCTGGAGGCGGCGTCGACGGTCTGGTTGACGATGGCGTCGATCCGCTCCATGCCGCCCAGACGCGCGAACAAGCTGGGCGGCGGGGTGGGCGCGGGCGTGGAACAAGCCACGCCGAGGGCGACGCACAGACAGCACAGGATCGGCGTGGCGCGCCGTCGAACATTGCCGAAGAGAACAATTTTCATCCCAAAAGGATAGCACGCGCGGCGCCCCGCTTCGTCGCGCGCCGCCCTATCCGTTGTTTCTCGTCAACGTACCGGCGCCGCCTGCTCGACCAGCGCGTGGCAGCGCGCACACACATGGTCGACGCTGAAACCATATTCGCGCATCACCACGTCGCCGGCGGCCGAGGCGCCGTAACCGTCGACCGCCAGCACGTCGCCGCGCGCGCCCACATACCGATGCCAACCCTGGGCCACGCCCGCCTCGATCGCCAGGCGCGCCGTCAGCGCCGGCGGCAGCACGGCGTCGCGATAGGCTTGCGGCTGCTCGTCGAACAATTCCCAACTCGGCATCGACACCACGCGCGCTTGCACCCCCTCGGCCGATAACTGGCGCTGGGCGGCCACCGCCAGCCACACCTCCGAGCCGGTGGCGATCAAGATCAGGGTCGGCCGGCCGTCGGCCGCCTCGGACAACACATACGCGCCGCGCCGGGTGCCGTCGGCGTCGCCGTATTCGTTGCGGTCCAGGGTCGGCACGTGCTGGCGCGTGAGCACCAGCGCCACCGGGCGCGCCGCCTGCGCGGCCACCCGCCAGGCCGTGGCCGTCTCGTTGGCGTCGGCCGGGCGCAGCACCACCAGCCCCGGCACCGCGCGCAAGCCGGCCAATTGCTCGACCGGTTGATGGGTGGCGCCGTCCTCGCCCAGCGCGATGCTGTCGTGGGTGAAGACATAGATCACGTGCAGCCCCATCATGGCCGCCAGGCGCATCGACGGGCGCATGTAATCGGAAAAAATCAGGAAGGTGGCGCAGAACGGCACCGCGCCGCCATGCGCGGCCAAGCCGTTGCAGATGGCCGCCATGGCGTGTTCGCGCACCCCGAAATGCAGATTGCGCCCGGCCCGGCTCCAGCCGCCGCCGTTCGACCCCTGCGGCTCGCGCCCGGCGTTCGCGTCCGCGTTCGCGTCGGCCGCGCCGGGCTGGAAGTCGCCGAAGCCGTTCAAGGCTGTGAAGGTGGACGGGTCCAGATCGGCCGAGCCGCCCAGCAGGGCAGGCCAGCGCGGCGCCAGCGCGTTCATCACCTTGCCCGCGGCGGTGCGGGTGGCCAGACCCTTGGCGTCGGCCGGGAACACGGGCAGGTCGCCGTCCCAGTGGGCCGGCAAGCCGCCGGCGATCAATAAGCGCAATTGGCCGGCCGGCTCGGGAAACGCGGCCGCGTAGCGCTCGAACAAAGTGTCCCAGGCCGCCGCCGCCTCGGCGCCGCGCGCCCCGCTCTCGAGGAAACGCGCCTGCGCCTCGGGCGGCACGTAAAAGGCCGGCTGCTCCGGCCAGCCCAGGGCGCGCTTGGTCAGCGCCACCTCGTCGGCGCCCAGCGGCGCGCCGTGGGCTTCGATGGTGTCCTGTTTGTTGGGCGAGCCGTAGCCCAGATGGGTGCGCACCAGGATCAGCGAGGGGCGCCCGGTCTCGGCCCGCGCCGCCGACAGCGCGCGCTCGATGGCGGCCACGTCGTTGCCGTCGGCGACCGCCTGGGTATGCCAGCCGTAAGCCTGGAACCGCAGCGCGCGGTCTTCGCTGAAAGTCATGTCGCTGCCGGCCGATAAGGTGATTTGGTTGTCGTCGTACAGATAAATCAGCTTGCCCAATTTCAGGTGGCCGGCCAGCGACGCCGCCTCCGACGCCACCCCTTCCATCAAATCGCCGTCGCTGACGATGCCATAGGTGTAATGATCGATCACGGGAAACCCGTCGCGGTTGTAGCGCGCGGCCAGGTTCGCCTCGGCGATGGCCATGCCCACGCCGTTGGCGAAGCCCTGGCCCAGCGGTCCGGTGGTCACCTCGACCCCCGGCGTGACGCCGCGCTCCGGATGGCCCGGGGTGCGGCTGCCCCACTGGCGGAATTGTTCGAGCTGGGCCAGCGGCAAGTCGTAACCGCTCAGGTGCAACAGGCTATACAACAGGGCCGAGCCATGGCCGGCCGAGAGCACGAAGCGGTCGCGGTCGAACCAGTCGGGACGGGACGGATCGTGTTTGAGCAGCCGGGTCCATAGCGTGTAAGCCATGGGCGCGGCGCCCAGCGGCAGGCCGGGATGGCCGCTATTGGCTTTTTGAACCGCGTCGACGGCGAGAAAACGCAGGGTGTTGACACATAATTGGTCGAGCTGGGGAACGGCGGAAGCGGTGGAAGCGGGCATGCGAAAGTCCTCGGACGAGTGATAGGCGAGCGGCTTCCACCGTTTTGATGTGTGGAAAACCAAGTCTTACACTATAGACAGCGCGCCCTACCGGCTCCGTGCGTTATGCCACATAGCTGGCCCGGCTTCACTGGCATGCGCCCGAGCACTGGAGCGCTATGCCGGATCGGGCAGCCCGCCGATCGGCTCAGGGCGCGAGCGACGGCGAATAATCTTTTAGAAATTCAATGAACGCCCGTAAAGCGGCGGGCTGGTGCCGGCGGCTCGGAAAATACAGATACAGCGCCTCAAGCGGTGTCGACCACTCCGGCAGAACGCGCAGCAGCCGGCCGGCGGCGAGATGCGCCGAAACGCTGGCAAGCGGCGCGATACCGATGCCCACCCCGTGCACCGTCAACTCGATTTGTGACAGAAGATCGTGCACTACCGTGACGGCCGGCGGCGTTATCTGAATCGCTTCGCCCGCACATCGCAAAGTCCATGGCCTGAGCAAACCCGTGGTTTGACTGCGGCACATCACGGCCCGATGATCAAGCAAGTCGCTTGGCAGCTTGAGCGGCGCCAACCCACGCAGGTAAGCGGGCGCCGCGACCAAAATCGCCGCTGAAGCGGGCGCCACCGGTACAGCCACCATGTCCTTGGCCAGCAAATCGCCGTAACGCAAGCCGGCATCGAAACCCTGCTTCACGATATCGATCAATCGTCCCTCTACCGCGATTTCCACCTCGACGTCAGGATAGGCGGTCTGAAAACCCGCCAGCGCCGGAGCGATGAGCAGGTCGAACGGCGAGCGCGGCATGCTCAGGCGTAATGGACCGAGCGGACGCGCGCCACGACCACTTACGTCTTCCGTCGCGCGCCGCAATTGCGCTAACGCAGGCGCGACCGCAAGCAGATAGTCGGCGCCCGCCTCCGTCAAGCTCAGGCTGCGGGTTGAGCGGCGAAATAGCGGCATGCCCAGCCGCTCCTCGAGATTGCGGATCGCCTGGCTGGCGGCAGACGGCGAAATCCCCAGCTGGCGCGCCGCTGCGGAAAAACCACCGGCGTCGGCCACAGCGACGAACACATGGACACCTTCTAAAATATTTTTTTGTCGCAATTGAGCGTCACTTTGAAGTTGAACTTCAGATCTTATCGGCAATTCATGGGCTAATCACCATCAACGCAGCGCTATAGAATAGCTGGCGGCATCGAAAACTTTTTTTATCAGTTAGGACTATATGAAACAGCTATTTGACATGAAATTATTCCATACATTTTTAACGGGACTGATACGCGCGTTTTTTTGTTTCGCTTGCTTGTACGGCGCGGCCAGTCACGCCACCGGCGTCAACGATGCCACGGTCAATGTCGATCCGCCGGCATTCAAACACGCTAAAACAAATCTTCTCGATATCGCCTATCTTGAATACGGACCGCAAGACGGCGCACCGATTTTACTCTATCACGGCTGGCCCGATAGCCCGTATGCCTGGAAAACTGTGGCGCCCGCGTTGGCCAGGCACGGGTACCGGGTATTGGTACCGACCCTGCGAGGCTTTGGCGAAACACGCTTTCTCAGTGCGAAAACACCACGCAGCGGTCAAGCCACCGCGCTGGCGCAGGACGTGATCGATTTCGCGGACGCACTACACATCAATCGGTTTACGCTGGTGGGCCATGATTGGGGGGCCGGCTTCACTTACCACGTCGCCGCCCAATGGCCGTTACGGGTCGAAAATCTGGTCACGATTTCGGTTGCCTATCAAACCGGAAATAAAATTGAAAACTTACAAGCCGATCAAGTTCGCGCCTTTTGGTATCAGTGGCTGTTCCAAAGTCCCCAGGCCAAATCGGTTTTAACCGTCAACCGCCAAGCCATCTGTCGCGAACTGTGGCAAACCATTATGCCAGCCGACCATTTCGATGAAAAAGAATTTTTGCTGGCCGCACCATTCTGGGATAACCCCGACTGGATCGATGTCACGCTCAGTCACTATAATCTACGCTGGCTCGTCGGCACCGCCGATCCGCAATATGAAAAACTGGATATCGCCGCCGGTTTGAAACCTAAAATTTCTGTTCCGACCATACTGATTTATGGAAAACAGGACGGTGGCGCGCTGCCGGCCACCATCGTCGGCGATCAGAAAAACTTCAGCGGTTCTTATGAGCAGGTATTATTACCCGGGATAGGCCACTTTGTGACGCATGAAGATCCAAACGCGGTCGTCGATGTCATTTTACGGTCCAAAAAAGCCGCCATTCATTAAGACACACCGGACCCAGAGCGGCGGCCAACTCGACCGCCCAGATATCGAAGTCATGCGCGGCGACTGGCGTCCGATGCGCTTGCGTTGCCGCCTGGCGGACGCTTCGCCGACCTTGCCAAAACGCCATTGCTCGGCGCCGATCTGCCAGCTTGACTCGTCGGCTGGCGCCACCCGCGCCGGGCCAGCGACCTGGCGTATGGGGAGGCCTTGTTCGATGCTCGGCACTGCGCCACGCATCGGTGCCAGACCTTCTTTCGTGCCACATTCGCCACCGTCGCCCTGCTCAATATCGAAAAAACCAGTTTGGCCGGGCGACTCACGATTCATGGGTGGCGTGGCTGGCCGCTTATCCGCTTATTGCTTCTGACTGGCGGCCAAGGCCTTGTTGATAAGCCGAAACAACTCGGCATGCTCCTCGTCTTGCAGACCGGCGAACGACGCGCTAACCACCTGCTCGGCCACGGCCGAGCCTTGCGCCAGCATGCTTTCTCCGGCCGGGGTAAGGCGGTGCGCCAGCGCGCGGCCGGCGCCCGCCTGGCGCTCGATCAAGCCCTTGGCGATCATGCGGTTGGCCAGGGTGCCGAAGGACTGATCGGTCTGAAACGTTTCCTGCGCCAAGTGGTGGGCCGACACGCCGGGGTTGTTGGCGATGGCGCGCAGGGCGTCCCAGTGGGCCAGGCTGGTGCCGATGTCGCGCAGCGCCGCGTCGAGCCGCCAATGGTTTTGGGTTTGCAAGCGCTTGATGGCGCGGCCTAATTGTTGCATCTTCATGGTCATGGTTGATTATAAATATATTTATATAAATTCGACTATATAAACTTGCTTACAAATTATACCTTACCAAGTGGCGCGCGGCCTGGGGCGATAGCGGTCCAGGCGTACGCGAACAAATCCGCTTGACAAATAAGGATACTTATATAAACTCACTTATACACTCTCCTTGGAAAATCTCATGCTCAAACTCAAAATCATCGTCGGCAGCACGCGGGCCGGGCGTAACGCGGATGCCGTCTTACACTGGTTGCTGCCTCTGGCGCGATCGCATGGCGCTTTTGAAGTCGAAACGCTCGATCTGCGCGATTGGCCGCTTCCCTTCTTTCAAGAAACCATCGCCACCGTGGGCGACTTCGCCAATCCAACGTATTCCGAGCCGATCGTGAAGCAGTGGAATGACAAGATCGGCGAGGCCGATGCCTATATCATCGTCACCCCCGAATACAACCACAGCATTCCCGCCGTCCTCAAAAACGCCATCGATTCGGTGTTTTTCTCGTTCCGCTTTCGCCAAAAGCCGGTCGCCTTCCTCGGCTATAGCTTGGCGGCCACAGCGGCCGCCCGGGCGGTCGAACACTTGACCCAGATCATGGTGGAGACCGAGGCGGTGCCGGTGCGCACCACGACATTGCTGCCTTTCGTGACCAACGCGTTCGACGCGGCGGGCGCGCCGAAAGACCCGGGCTTGGCCGTGACACTGGAGGCGATGTTGACCGACCTTGCCTGGCTCGGCAATGCGCTCCAGCTCGCGCGAGCCGCCGGACAATTGCCACCGGCCTCGCTGCGCATACGCGCCGCGTATGGCAGGAAATAAGACTCAGGAATGACCCAGCCTGATCGGCAAGCGGGGCGGGCGATTCGCGTGACGCGGCGCTCGACCGGGCATGGCCAGCCGGGCTAGGCCCACCAAGCCCCGTGGCCGGGTAGTTCGAGGGCGGCGCCTCGGCCCGCGCGCGCATGCAGACAAGTACAGCCCCACTTTTCGGGGCTTTTTATCATCGACTTGATCGCATGCCACTCTAATAGATATTGACCGCGCCGCATCCGTCATTGGCGCTGAACGTAAGCCGGACAACGTGTCGGATGAACGCGGTTGGCACGGCCAAGCGTGGGGCGGAAGCGACGCGGCACATCGAGCAGCTGGCGTAACAGGGGGGGGTCGCACAAGGCGTGGAGAGAAACGTCGAGCCGCCAATATGGCGAGCAACCCGGGCGCTTGGGCGGGATGCCATACGCCTCGATCGCCTCAAGGCCCCGTTTGGCGTGCACGCCGTGCCAGGTCAATGTTTCGCTGGCATACATCGTTAATTTTTTGAAGAAAAACTGGTGCGGCTGGCTGGAATCGAACCAGCGACCCTTGGCTTCGGAGGCCAATACTCTATCCACTGAGCTACAGCCGCGCGGGGAAATGTGTGAACAAGGTGTGAAGCGAGACGAAGGATACCGTTTTTCCGCGTCCGCGTCCATGGAAAGTGTGGCACGGGTCCGATATGGATTCCAAAGCATCTTTTTTGAGTCTATAATCGCGGGTTTGGCGAGCATTTGCAGAGCTACATGCAAAACCCTATGCCGCACTGCCACCAGCTTCGAAAATTGTACTAAGGAAATCATGAGCGACGCACACAACGAACACGAATCCGCCATCAGAACGCCTAAGCAACTCGTTGCTGCCGTAGCAGGCTTCTTCTTTGCCACCGTTCTCGGCATTATTCTGTTGGTGCAGTTTGTCACGACCGACAAATTGACCGGCGCCGGCTCGAACAGCCAGGACGCGCAAGTGGTGGCGGCCCGGCTGCGCCCGGTCGCCGAAGAAGGTTTCACCCTGAAAGATGTGAACGCGCCGAAACAACTGCAAGCCGCCGAAGCCGTCTACACCGCCGTCTGCGCCGCTTGCCACGCCACCGGCGCCGCCGGTGCGCCGAAGTTCGCCGACGCCGGCGCCTGGGCCGCCCGCATCGCCCAAGGCTACGACACTTTGCTCAAGCACGCCATCGAAGGCATCCGCGCCATGCCGGCCAAGGGCGGCAACCCGGATCTGGACGACGTCGAAGTGGCGCGCGTGGTGGTCTACATGGCCAACGCCGGCGGCGCCAAATTCAAAGAGCCGGCCGTGCCGGCGCCAGCCGCCGCCGCTCCGGCCGCCACCCCCGCTCCAGCCGCCGATGCCGCTCCGGCCGCCGCGCCCGCAGCCGCACCGAC
>JAYVUV010000146.1:0-10614 GCA_043787615.1 Janthinobacterium sp.
ACACACCGATAAGCCGTAATCACACCCATGCACAAGCCGCCCTCGCCCCTCTCCCGCCGTATCCCCGCGCTCACGCTGCTGGCCCTGAGCTGCGCCACGGCCAACGCCGCCCCGGCCGCCACCGACCGGGTGTACACCGCCGATCAAAACACCAACACCGTGTCCGTGATCGACCCGGTGCACAACAAGCTGCTTGGCCAGATCGTGCTGGGCAACGTGCGACCGGACGTGCTCTCGCCGCTGTATCGCGGCGAAATCAATGTGCACGGCATGGGCTTTTCGCCCGATCACAAAACCCTGCTGGTGATCTCCAACGGCTCCAACTCGGCCACCTTCATCGACACCGAAACCAACAAGGTGAAGGGAAAAACCTATATCGGCCGTTCGCCGCACGAAGGCTTTTTCAGCGCCGACGGCAAAGAAGCCTGGGTGGTGGTGCGCGGCCAGGATTATATTTCGGTGATCGACACCACCAGCTTCAAGGAAACCGGCCGCATCGCCACCGCCGACGGTCCCGGCATGGTGCAGTTCACTCCGGACGGAAAACTGGCCTTCGTCGTGTCGAGCTTCACGCCCGAGGTCGACGTGATCGACGTGGCCAGCCACGCCATCGTCAAGCGCATCGCGGTGGCCAGCCCGTTCTCGCCCTTCCTCCAGTTCACGCCGGACTTCAAGCAGGTTTGGATGACCCACAAGGATGTCGGCAAGGTGACCCGCATCGACACCGCCACCCTGGAGGTCACGCAAGTGTTCGACACGGGCCTGATCACTAACCATCTGGGCTTCGCCCGCACCGCGCGCGGCACCTTCGCGTATGTGTCGATCGGCGGCGAAAACGTGGTCAAGGTTTACTCCACCGGCCCGGTCGCGCAACTGGTCGACACCATCGCCGTGGGCGCCCTGCCGCACGGGATGTGGCCGTCCGACGACGGCTCGCGCATGTACGTGGGACTGGAAAACGGCGACGCCGTGGACGTGATCGACACCGCCACCAATAAAGTGATCGGCCGGGTGCCGGTCGGCCAGGCGCCGCAGGCGCTGGTGTATCTGTCGCACAGCGCGGCGGCCGGCAAGGGCGACAATAACCTGGTCCCGCGCGTCAACAAGGACGCGCTCAACATTCCACTGCGCGCCGCGACGGGCGCCGGCACCGGCTTCGTGGTGGTGCGCAATCTGGGCCTGGTCGACTCGATCGAAACCTTTTTGTTCAAGCTGAAACCGGCCACCGTCTACCAGGTTCACGTCACCGGCCAGGCCGAGCCGGTCGGCAGCTTCAAGACCAATCCGGCCGGCGCGGCCAACGGCAGCGCCATCGGCCCGCTCAAGCAGGTCGCGGCGCAGCTGGCCGAGGACGCGCCACGCCGCAGCCGCGTGTATGTCAGCGAAGCCGGCGCGGCGGCCGGCATCGACGCCGCCGTCCTGCGCAGCGACTAAACCGGCGCGCTTGGTATAGAGTAGTCATCGTCACATCATCCACCCCATCGCAGGAGAATCGCGTGCGCATCCTAGTTGTCGAAGACGAACCGAAAGCCGGCGATTATCTGCAAAACGGTTTGCAGGAATCGGGTTACGTGGTCGATCTGGCCCGCAACGGCGCCGACGGCCTGCATCTGGCGCTGGAAATGCATTACGACGTGGTGGTGCTCGATGTGATGATGCCGCAGATGGATGGCTGGCAGGTGCTGCAAAAACTGCGCGAGCAGTCCGACACGCCGGTGCTGTTCCTGACCGCGCGCGGCGAGCTGGAAGACCGTCTCAAAGGTCTCGACCTGGGCGCCGACGACTACCTGGTCAAGCCGTTTTCCTTCGCCGAACTGCTGGCCCGCATCCGCACCCTGCTGCGGCGCGGGCCGCCGCGCCAGGATGAAACGCTGGCCATCGCCGACCTCCAGATCGACGTGCTCAAACGCCGCGTGGTGCGCGGCGAGACCCGCGTCACGCTCACCAACAAGGAATTCACGCTGCTGCATTTCTTCGTCGCGCACCAGGGCGAGGTGCTGTCGCGCTCACTGATCGCCTCGCGCGTGTGGGACATGAACTTCGACAGCGACACCAACGTGGTGGACGTGGCGGTGCGCCGCCTGCGCCAAAAGATCGACGAGCCGTTTCCGGTGCGCCTGATCCACACCGTGCGCGGCATCGGCTACCGCTGCGAGGTCGAACCGTGAAGCGCCGGCCATGACGCCGCGCCGCGCCCGCCAGCGCCATTCCCTCACCACCCGCCTGGTGCTGCTGTTCGCGCTGATCGCGGCGGCGGCGCTGGCGAGCATCGGCTACGGTTTGTACCGAGGCCTGGAAACCCAGCTCACCCTGCGCGACGACGCCGCCCTGGTGACGCGGGTGACGCAGATCCGCACCCTGGTGCAGGACGCCGACACCCTGGCCCTGATCCGCGACAAACCGCGCCTGTTCGAAAACATGCTGGGCAACCGCGAATCGCTGCTGGTGCTGCGTTTCGCCGGCCAGGCACCGCTGATTGAAATCAATCCGGGCCGGATGCCGATACCGGTGGTGGCGCCGGTGGCGCTCGACGCGCCGCTGCCGCTGTCGGCGGTGCGGCACTCGTTCGACGCGGCCGGCACGCCCTTCATCGCGGTGGCCGCCACCGCACGCACCGCCGATCCGGAACGTCACCTCGAAATCGTCTCCGGCCGCTTGATGAGCGAGCGCCGGCATCTGCTGGAGGCCTACCTCCAACGCATCCTGCTGCTGTCCGGCGGGGCGGCGCTGCTGATCGCGCTGGCCGCCCTGCTGGTGGTGCGGCGCGGCCTGCGACCGCTGCGCGCTCTGGCCGAGCAAACCGCCAGCGTCGGCATGAGCAATCTGCACGCGCGCCTGGAAACCGGCGACGCCCCGCGCGAGCTGTGGCCCGTGATCGAGGCCTTCAACGCCATGCTGGCGCGGCTGGCCACCGGCTTCACGCAACTGAGCCAGGTGTCGGCCGACATGGCGCACGACCTGCGCACCCCGATCGGCAATCTGCTGGGCCAGACCGAGGTGGCGCTGGGCCAGCGCCGCAGCGCCGAACATTACGAGGCGCTGTTGGTGTCGAACTTCGAAGAACTGCAACGCCTGTCCAAAATGACCGATAACATGCTGTTCCTGGCGCGCTCGGAGCATTCGGCCAGCGCGATCGAGCGCTGCGCGCTGGCGGTGGCACCCGAATTCGCGCGCATGGCCGATTATTTCGAAGGCCCGGCCGAGGAACGCGCGCTGCGCATCGTCAGCGAAGGCGGCGGCACGCTGTGGGCCGACCCGGTGCTGCTGCGGCGCGCGCTGGCCAACCTGATCGCCAACGCGGTGCGCTACGCCGATCCGGACACCGCCATCGTGCTGCGCGCCGAGGCGGGCGCCGAAGCGGGCGCGGACGGCATGCGCCTGACGGTGGAAAACCACGGCCCGACCATCGAGGTCGAGCACCTGGAACGCCTGTTCGACCGTTTTTATCGTGCCGACGCCGCGCGCCGTGGCTCGTCCGACGCCAGCGGCTTGGGCTTGTCGATCGTGCGCACCATCATGGCCCTGCACGGCGGCGCCGCGCGCGCCAGCAGCGCGCACGGGGTCACCCGCTTCACGCTGTTCTTCCCGGCCGACGCGACACCACGCTAGCCGTAGGAAGTGACCGCCACCTGGGTCTCGACCGTGCGCTTGAGCAGCGCGCGCACCACGAAATCGATGCCGCCGTCGCTGGTGAATTTGCCCTTGCTGCGCCAGACGAAATTTTTGAAGCTCCACGCCTCCTCATCCGTCATCAAGTCGTTCTTGGTTTGGCGGCACTCGTCGGCCGCCGCCTGGTCGCCGTCTTGCTCGGCCAGCATTTCGATCGCGTTGAGGGCGTCCACCTTGCCGCTGAGCTGAGGCTTCAATTCCTTCTTGATGCCGAAGCTGGCATTGGGATTTTTTTTCGACTCGCCCTCCAGATCGCGCTTCAACTGCCGCAAGCAGGAAGCGGCCATCCGGCGGTTTTCCGGCGTGTCCGGATCGCTCCCTTTCGGCACCGGCACGGTCTCGAGAAAGCGCATGTAAATCTCTTCCTCGTTCCGTTCGATATAGTCGAGCACCTGGCGCGGCGAGCTGTCGGCGCGATCCTGGCTGCCGCCGCTCTTGTCGCCGATGGTGAAACGGGTGACGCCGGTCTTTTTCGAGCGCTGCCACAGCTCGCGGGTCGAATCGAGAAAATTCAAGGACCCCATCAGCCGCCACGAGCCATGGTTGTCCGCCTTGCCGTCGGGCGTATCCGGATTGACCGGGCTGCGCACCGCGCTCACCAGGCCACCGACCGTGAAGCCGGCCGTGACCCGGGTGCGCGCCTGGTGGCTGCGGTCATGCACGCGCTGATTGGCTTGGGCGGTGCGTTCCTCGACCCGTTCATTGGCCCAGTCGCGCTTGATCGCCACATTGCCGCCCACCCCTTGCGACATGGCGCCGCCGGCGAACGGCACCCGCGCCGCCACCGACACGTCGGCCGCCACCTGGCGCGTGCTGGCGCCGCGCTTGCCCGAACCGATCAACACCTTCGGATGCAGCGCCAGAACCGCCTCCAGCGGGCCGGCGAATTGCTTGGGCTCGGATTCCTCGTGCTCCGGGTGCTTGCCCGGCGCGTCCCAGCGCATCAAGGTGTCAAACAGGGCCACGCTGTCCTCGCGCGCGCCCTCCGCGTCGCGCGTGCCGTCCGGATTTTTGGTGCTTAGCAGGCGTAACGCGGTGTAGCGCGTCTCGGCTTGGCTCTGATCGTATTTCAGGCCCAGGGCCGGCGCCGCCACCCTGAGCAGGCCCAGCGACCAGCCCACGCCGAAAGTGCCTTTGACGTCGTGCGAGCGGGTCTCGATATGGGACAACACGAATTCGGTGGCGAAGCTGGGCCGCTTGATTTGCAGCGAAGCTTCCTTTTTATTCGAGATCACGTTCACGTTCACGTTGGCCACGAACGGCGCCACCGGCGACCACGGCATGAGCGGCACGCCGACCCCGATTTCGCCCCCGCCGGCCATCAGCAGCTGATTGCGCAGCCGCAGATCGCGCAGCAGCGGTGTATAGAAGTCGACGATATCGGCCTTGGTCTCGAACTGTTTGCGCTTGGCGATTCGCACGGTGCGGTCGGCTTCGTCCAGCGCCGTACCTTGCTGCTCGGCGTCCCAGCCCATGACTTGGCGGGCGCCCGCATCCAGATGCGCGCTCAAATGCTCGCTCACCTGGCGCAAGGCGGCCATCGGTTCCAGCGACGCCGCGCCGAACATTTGCTCGAACGGGGGCGGCAGCGGTGCCGGCGACGGATTCGACTTGATCAGTTTCGCCGGGCCGCGCGGCGCGGCGCCTTGGACGCTCTGCGCGAAACGGGCTTGCACCTCGCGCCGTATCAGTTCGAAGTCGTGCTTGTCCAGCTTACCCTTTTGCAGATGGCTGGCGCGCTGAAACCCGGTGCTTCGGCTGGCCGTGGCCAACGGTTCGGCGCGGCTTTGCGCGTCGTTCTGACGCGCGATGTAGTCGCACAGCACCTGGGCCGTGACATCGAATAATTGGCCCTGCCGCGCCGCCGCCGGCTCGGCCCCGCCCACGCTGCGCATGCCGCCGTCGGTCAAGCGGTCGGACAGCCGGCCGGCCAGGCTCGCCACCGCGTGGTGTCCCACCGAGGTCACCGCCGCCATGCCCTGCTGCTCCAGCGCCTTGTTGGCCATCTTGATGGTTTGCGGCTCGTACGGCGTGGGATGTCGGCGCGCGCCGATCGGCGAGCGCGGCAACCAGCGCACATATTTGCTGCGCTCGTCCTTGGCGGACGTGAGCCAATCCTCGCCGGCCATGCGCATGGCCTGGTTGATCTTGTCGTATTCCGAGCCGGCCGCGTTCGACAGCAGGCCCTTGGTCACGGCGCGAAAAGCGATGCGGTGCTCGAGCGGCAAGGCGTCGATGGCGAACGCTTCGGGCTTGTCCGCGGTTTGCCGCATGACGTGGGTGGCCACCGACTTGGCCGAGTCCAGCCAGGCCCGCACCGCCGGATCGCTTTCTTCGCCATGCGCGATGTCGGCCAGCCAGTAGCTGTGCAAAGCTTCCAGCTGATCCTTGCCCAGCGCGGCGCCGCCGTGCGCGTCGCCATGCAGGGCGCCGATTTCATTGAGCAGCTCCATCCCGCGCGGCACCTTGGCCATCTTGTGAAACAGGGCGCGCAACTTGGGCGACGGCTCAGCGCCGGCCGCGTCGGCATGGGCCGGCGCCGATGGAGGCGGGGTCCAGTGTTCGCTGGGATGGGACATCAGTTCGCGCAGCAGGTCGGCCCCCTGTTGCGGGTCGCCGCCGGCCACCTTGGCCACGGCGCGGCTGATGATCTCCATCTTGGCCATGCGCGGGATGGCGCGTTCGTCTGCCAGCACGTCGGGCGCGAGCTGGTCGGCGACGCGCTGCAATTGGTTTCTGAATGCGTCGGCGCCGGGGCCGACCCGGTCGCGCGCGCGAAATCCGGGGGCGGCGGCCACTATCACCTTGAGCGCCTGCTCCTGGTGAGCCAGGTCGAAGACGGCGCTGCGCTCGGCCAGTTCGCGCGCGGCTTCGACTTTCTTGTCGAGCGCGGCGGCGACCCGTGTCAATTCCGCGTCGCCTGCGGTGAGCTCGCCCAGTTTGGCGGCGTAGCCGGGCTTGAACGCGTCCAGTTCCGCGCGCGCCTGGTGCGACTGGCGGCGCTGCCGTTCGCAGGCCATGGTCGTTTCGGGCAGAATATCATGCAGCAGTTTCAATTCCAGCTTGTCGCCATCCAACTGCTGCGCCATCTCCCACGACAGGGCCGGCAGGATCTCGTCGCCGGCCAGGCGGCTACGCATGGCGTGCAGCTCGGCCTCCTGGCGGGCCACCTTTTTGGTCAGCTGCGCTATCTCGCCCTGCACCAATCGCAGTTCGATCAAGCTGTCCGTTTCACCGATGCGGCACAATTCCACCTTGGCCTGCAAGCCATGGTGAAGGGCGTGCAGGTCGTCGATCTGGCCCGGCGTGTCGTGCAGGCGCCGCTGGCACAAGCGCACTTGCTCGGCCACGAATTGCGTCTTTCGGTGCAGCAGATCGGTGCTCAGGGCGTGCGTGGCGATATCGAGCTTGGCGCCCAGCGTCACGGCCGCGTGCAGGCCGCGCGTGGCTTGGTCGAGGCCGCGCTCGGGGACGGCCAGGGCGGCGTCGAGATGGCCGCGCTCCGCGTCCAGGCGCGTCAGGTCGTCGCCGGCCTGGCTCAAATCCTGGCGCGCCTGCGCCAAGGCGGCAGCGTCGGCCGGGGCGGCGCCGCCCGGCGCCAGGCGCGATCGGGCTTGGTCCACACGCCCGCGGGCGGCCAGGCACTCGGCCTCCTTGTCCTTGAACGCGGTGAGGGCATGGTCGAAAGCGGCATGCGCGCGTTTTAACTCATCGAGCCCGTTGCTAACGTTGTTCAACAAGGTAAGCCGGGCGAACTCGCTGTGCTCGGTCTGCTCATGCGAGACCGGATTCACCATCTTGTAACGCGGATCATCATCGACCAGTTGCTTGAGGGTGCCGCCTTTGAATAGCTCGGCGGGCCACACTTTTTGCCAGGCCGACTTGAGCAGCGACGGTTCTTCGGCTTCGCTTCGTTCGCCCTCGAGCGGGACGGCCAGGCTGGTGGCCATCAAGGTGTCGACCCGCTGCGCCAGCGTGTGCGCGCCCGCCACCAGCGATGCCCGGTCCTCCGCCTTGATCTGTTCGGCGGCCGGCAGCTGCAAGGTGAGCGGGCCTTCCCGGGCGCGCGAAGCGGAAAAGATGAGCGCCTTGTTGCCGCCGGTGTGGGGATGCCCGCGCACGATATTTTTGAGGCGGTCCAAGGTGGCCGTCTTTTTTGCCGGGAGCGCGCTGCGCCTGGGGTCCGACAGCGGCGCGGCGGAACCGGTGACCGCCGGTGGCGGCGCCGACGCCGCCTTTGCGCGCCGATCAAGGCTGCGCTGAAATAGATCGACGGGCTGCGCTGGCGAGGGCGGCGCCACGGCTGCATTGCGCTTGCTTCCGGCGGAATGCAAGAGGTGTGCGCCAGGCAGGTTAGCGAGCCGGTTAAACATGGGACGTTTCCATCATTGCAACACAATTGAGCGAGAAGGCGCTGCGCACGGGATTTCCGGGCGCAGGCGTAGTCGAACTCTGCCCATTAGTGGTGGAAGCGGGGGTTTGGTTCCATCGACGGCGTTTTTTCGGGACGCCGGTGGCGGCCGGGCGCGGGGTGGCCTGGCAAGACATGCATCCGGCTCTGGCCCGGCTGCTGCAAGGCGCGGTGGCCAATGCCCAGCGCCGCTATATCGAGCCGCGCCGCCTGGTCGACGTGAGCGTCGAGATGCAGGCCGCGCTGGTCGCCGCGCTGTGGGCCAGCTACGACGGCAGGCCGAGCGCCACGCCGTGACGCGCGATCGCCCGGCGCGCATACGTCGAGCGGCTTTGGCCGCCGCCGTGCACCCGATGGGCGCAAGCATAGCCTTTCAGCGGCGAGAGATAACGCTGGTAGCCGGCGATGGCGACCAGCGCCAGTTTTTTGCTCAGCATGGTCAACGAAGCACGACGGCGCGCGGGCCGCTCAACAGCCGCCGGGCTGGCCGGCGACCAAGCCACGCACCGCCTTCGACATGGCGTCGGCCACGCGCAGCACGGCGCGCCGATGGCCCGCCACCAGCGCATCGTAACCGCCCGTCACCGCCTCGTTGGCCACGGTGCGACAGGTCAGCACCTTGCCGCTGGTGAGCTGGCGCACGCTCCAGACGGCATCGACCAGCGCGTACTGCCCCAGCACCGATTCGAAGCGCTGCACGCTGGTGCTGATGCGGTACACGGACGCCTGCTCCGGATAGGGCGTGTGATAGACGTCGATCGCGTCCAGCTGATTCGATACCGCCGTCGACAGCGCGCGCCCGATCTCGCCGGCCAGCGGGCCGACCCAGCGCTCCTGCTCCAGCAGCTCGATGCGGCCGGCGGCCGAGGTCACCACCAACTGGTTGCGGCTGACCTGTTCCGGCAGGCTCACGGCCAGCATTTCGATATACAGCGGCGCGGCCGCGCCGTTCGCCGCCGGGACGGCCGCAACGGGGCCGGCGGGGGCGGCGCCGTTGAGGGTATAAAAACGGTCGGGCGGCGCCGTGGCGCAACCGGCCAGCGCGGCGCTCACCATCAGCATGCGGCACAACAGGGCGCGAGTCATTATTTATCTCCTTTTTTGCCGCGGATGAGCGACTCGGGATGGCGTTCCAAATAATCGGACAGCGCGTTCAGCGACTGCAAGGTCTGGGTCAGCTGCTGCAAGGCTTGGCGCAGGTCGGACTGCACCGGCGAATCCTTTTGCAGCACTTGTTCGGCCGCGCCAAAGGTTTGCTTGGCCGCCGTCAGGGTCTGCTGCATCTCCGGCACCACTTGCGCGTCGAGCTGCTTGAACAGATGGTTGGCGTTTTTCAGCGCGCCATTGAGGTTGGTGCCGATCTCGTCGAACGGAATCCGGTCCAGCTTTTTGGCGATATTGGCGACCTGGGTCTGCAATTCCTCCAGGCTGTTCGGCACCGTCGGCACCTCGACCGGATATTGATTGAAATCGAGTTTCGCCTTGGGCGATTGGGGGAAGAAATCGAGCGCCACATACAATTGGCTGGTCAGCAGATTGCCGGTGCGTAGCTGGGCGCGCAAGCCGTTGCTGACCAGCCGCGCCAGCATTTCGTGGCCCACGTCCTCCTCCTGCTCGGCCAGCGATTGCTGGAAGCGTTTGCCCAGCCGTCCCGGATATAGATCGACCGTGACCGGCATGCGGAAATTCTTCTTGACCGGATCGAATTCGACTCCCACCGCGCGCACCTCGCCCAGCACGATGCCGCGGAAGTCGACCGTGGCGCCGGCCGACAAGCCGCGCAGCGATTGGTCGAAGTACAGCACCGTGGTCACGGCCGGGCCGTCCGGCTCGCGCATCGCGCTGGCCTGGTCGGCCGCCAGCGCGAAACTGGCGCCGTCGGCGGCCACCGCGTCGGGCCGCTGGCCGTTTTGCGACTCGAACGCCAGGCCGCCCACCAGCAGCGCGGCCAGCGACTGGGTGTTGAGCTTGAAGCCGGTCGAATCGAGCCGCACATCGACCCCGCTGGCATGCCACCAGCGCGAGTTCTGGCCCACATATTGATCGTAGGGCGCGTTGACGAACACCTTCATGGTGACGCCCTGGCCGGCCTTGTCGAGCGAGAAGGCGATCACCTGGCCGACCTGCACGCGACGGAAAAACACGGGCGAGCCGACATCGATCGAGCCCAGGCTCTCGCCATGCAGCGTGAACTGGCGGCCCTTTTGATCGATCTTGACCGGCGGCGCGTCTTCCATGCCGGCGAATTCGCTCTTCGAATCGTCGGCCTTGCCGGCGTCCACCCCGATGTAGGCGCCTGACAGCAGCGTGCTCAGACCGGACACACCGCTGGCGCCCACGCGCGGGCGCACCACCCAAAAACGGGTGTCGCTGGCGGTGAAGCGCTTGGCGTCCTTGGCCATGTCGATCGACACCAGCACCTTCGACAAATCGGGCGCCAGCGTGATGGTGCGCACCAGCCCGATATCGACATCCTTGTATTTGACCTTGGTCTTACCCGGCTCCAGTCCATCGGCGCTGCGGAAGCTGACCAC
>JAYVUV010000147.1:0-6019 GCA_043787615.1 Janthinobacterium sp.
CCCCGCCATCCGGCGCGGCCGGCATCGGCGCGGCCGACGCCGGCCGCGAAAAACGACGTCGGTGCGGCTTAGTGTTTCAGGCCGCGCCAGCCGATGTCGCGGCGGAATTGGGCGCCCTCGAAATGGACTTGCTCGACCGTTTCGTAAGCCTGTTTTTGCGCCATCTTGATGCTGTCGCCCAGCCCCACCACGCACAGCACGCGCCCGCCGTTGGTGTAGAGCTTGCCGCCGGTTTGCACGGTGCCGGCGTGGAAGGTGATCGATTCGGCCGTGTCGGCCGGGATGGCGTCGATCAGGGTGCCCTTGAGCGGAGTGTCCGGGTAGCCGGCGGCGGCCAGCACCACGCCGACGGCGGTGCGGCGGTCCCATTCGAGCTCGATGGCGTCCAGGGTGCCGTTGACGGCGTGTTCCATCACCGTCACCAGATCGGTTTTCAGGCGCGCCATGATCGGTTGGGTTTCCGGATCGCCCATGCGGCAGTTGAATTCCAGCGTTTTCGGATTGCCCTTGTCGTCGATCATCAGCCCGGCGTACAGGAAGCCGGTGAAGGTGATGCCGTCGCGCGCCATGCCTTGGATGGTCGGGTTGATAATTTCGCGCATCACGCGCGCGTGCATGGCCGGGGTCACGATCGGGGCCGGCGAATAGGCGCCCATGCCGCCCGTGTTGGGTCCCTGGTCGTGGTCCTTCAAGCGCTTGTGATCCTGGCTGGTGGCCAGCGGCAGCACGTTTTTACCGTCGCACATGACGATGAAGCTCGCTTCCTCGCCGGCCAGGAACTGCTCGACCACGATGCGCGCGCCGGCGTCGCCGAACTGGTTATCGGACAGCATTTGGTCGACCGCCTGGTGCGCCTCTTCCAGCGTCATGGCCACCACCACGCCCTTGCCGGCGGCCAGGCCGTCGGCCTTGATCACGATCGGCGCGCCCTGCTGGTCGACATAGGCGTGCGCCGGTTCCGGCTCGGAAAAGGTTTGGTAGGCGGCGGTCGGAATGCCGTGCCGCTGCATGAAGGCCTTGGCGAAATCCTTGGACGACTCCAGCTGCGCCGCTTCCTTGGTGGGGCCGAAGATCTTCAAGCCGCGCGCGCGGAACAGGTTGACGATGCCGGCCGCCAGCGGCACTTCCGGGCCGACCACGGTCAAGCCGATATGCTCGTGCTGGACGAAGTCGGCCAGTTGTTCGGGGTCGCTCAAGTCGACATTGACCAGGCGCGAATCGCGCGCGGTGCCGCCGTTGCCCGGCGCGACATACACCACTTGTATGCGCTCCGATTGCGCCAGTTTCCATGCCAGTGCGTGTTCGCGGCCGCCGGAGCCGACTACCAAAATTTTCATAATGACTATTCGTTCAATGTGATGGCGAAGGCGCGACGCGCCTCCGGTATAACCCGCCTACTCTTCGATCAGGGCGTTGGAAAACACTTCCTGCACATCGTCCAGGTTTTCCAGGGCGTCCAGCAGCTTTTGCATCTTGACCCCATCCTCGCCGCTGAACACGGTCTCGGTGGCCGGCTTCATCACGATTTCGGCCACTTCGGCCTTGAAGCCGGCCTTTTCCAGCGCGTCCTTGACGTTGGCGAAATCGTGCACCGCGCACAGCACCTCGAAGCCGCCCTCGTCGTCGGTCAGCACGTCCTCGGCGCCCGCTTCCAGGGCCGCTTCCATCAATTTGTCCTCGGCGGTGCCGGGCGCAAACAGGAACTGGCCGCAGTGCTGGAACAGGAAGGCCACCGAGCCTTCGTTGCCCATGTTGCCGCCGTTTTTCAGAAACGCGTGCCGCACCTCGGCCACCGTGCGCACCCGGTTGTCGGTCATGCACTCGACCACCACGGCGGCGCCGCCGATGCCGTAGCCCTCGTAGCGCACTTCTTCGTAGTTGGCGCCGCCTTCGCCGCCGGTGCCGCGGGTGATCGCGCGCGCCACGTTATCTTTCGGCATATTGGCGTCGGCCCCCTTTTCCACCGCCAGGCGCAGGCGCGGGTTGGCGGCGATATCGCCCCCGCCCATGCGCGCGGCGACCGTGATCTCCTTGATCAGCCGGGTCCAGACCTTGCCCCGTTTAGCGTCGGTGGCGGCCTTTTTGTGCTTGATATTGGCCCATTTACTATGTCCAGCCATGGCGAATCTTCCTTAGACGATGTGCGATTGTGGCCGACATTTTAGCATAGGGCGGGGGCGGAAAATCCAGCCGCCGGGCGGTGCGCGGCCGCCGCATTGGGGACCGCCTCGGCCCGCCCGGCCCGACGCCCCCGTCGCGCCGGGCGCGACGGCCTGCGCGGGCCCGCCCGCCCGTGAGCGGCCTTTTCGCCACGCCCGGTCCGCCCGCGCCGGCCTCGGTCGCGCCGACGGCCCGTCCCGTTTGCCCTTACAATCGTGGCATGAACACGACCGCCACCGATCTCGCCCCCGCCGCGCCGCGCCCGGCCTATCTCGCCGGCCTTGCCATCGCGGTCGGCGGCGCGGTGCTGTTTTCCACCAAGGCGGTGGTGGCCAAGTTGCTCTACCGCTACCAGATCGACGCCGTCACCCTGATCGCCTTCCGCATGCTGTTTTCGCTGCCGGTGTTCGCCGTCGTGGCGCTGTGGCAGATGCGGGTCGGCCCGCCGCTGGCGCCGGCCGACCGCTGGCGCCTGGTCGGCCTGGGCTTGATCGGTTATTACCTGTCGAGCTTTCTGGACTTTCTCGGGCTGCAATATATCTCGGTGGGCCTGGAGCGCTTGATCCTGTTCCTGACCCCCACCTTCGTGCTCTTGATTACCACCGTGTTCCTCAAGCAGCACATCAGCCGGCGCCAATGGCTGGCGTTGCTCGCCTCCTACGGCGGCATCGTGCTGGTGTTTTTGCACGATCTGCGCGGTGGCGCCGGCAATGTGGTGCTCGGTTCCACACTGGTGCTGGGTTCGGCCACCGCCTACGCCGCCTACCTGCTCGCGTCCGGCGAACTGGTCAAGCGGATCGGCTCGCTGCGCCTGGTGTCCTACGCCATGTGCGTCTCCAGCGCCGCCTGCGTCGGCCAGTTTTTCCTGCTGCGGCCGGCCGCCATGCTGGTCCAGCCGGCCGGGGTGTACTGGCTGTCGCTGGTCAACGGCTTGCTGTGCACGGTGCTACCGGTGTTCATGACCATGACGGCGGTGGTGCGCATCGGCGCCGCCACCGCGTCCCAGGCCGGCATGATCGGCCCGGTCTCGACCCTGTTCCTGGGCGCGCTGATCCTGGGCGAGCCGATCACCCCGTGGCAATTGGCCGGCACCGGCCTGGTATTGGCCGGTATCTATATGCTGTCGAAGAAATGAGCGCGGCATTCCCCGCTTCCCGAACCACCTTGACAGAACGGACCGACATGAGTATCCGCATCGCCCTGATTGCCCACGACAAGAAAAAAGACGACATGATCGCGCTGGCCGGCCAATACCGCGACTTTTTGCAAACTTGTAGCTTGACGGCCACCGGCACCACCGGCGGCCGCCTGGTCAAGGAGCTGGGCTTGACGGTCGAGCGCAAGCATTCCGGCCCGTTCGGCGGCGATTTGCAGATCGGCGCGCTACTGGTCGAGGGCATGATCGATTGCGTGATTTTTTTGCGCGATCCGATGACGCCGCAACCGCACGAACCCGACATCAACGCCCTGGTGCGCGCCTGCGACGTGCACAATGTGGCGTGCGCCACCAATCTGTCGTCGGCCCATCTGGTGTTGTCGCAGTTGCAGGGCGCGCCGCGCGCGGTCCTCGTAGACTAGCGTCCTTATTTCTCAGCGACAGGAGCCAGCATGACAAAAGTGATCAGCATGTCCCGCACGGGCGGGCCGGAAGTGATGGAGGTGCTCGAGCGCGAACTCGGCGCGCCCGGTCCCGGTCAGGCCCAGGTGCGCCACGAGGCGATCGGCTTGAACTTTATCGATGTCTATTTTCGCACCGGCTTGTATCCCCAGCCTTTGCCGGCCGGCCTGGGCATGGAAGGCGCCGGCGTGGTCGAGGCGGTGGGCGAGGGCGTGACCGAGGTGAAGGTGGGCGACCGGGTCGCTTACGGCAGGGGGCCGAACGGGGCTTACGCCGAGCTGCGCAACATGCCGGCGGCGGTCTTGCTGGTGCTGCCGGACAAGATCGATTTCGAGACCGGCGCCGCCATGATGTTGCAGGGCTTGACGGTGCAATACCTGTTTCACCGCACGGCGCAGCTGAAGGCGGGCGACACGATCCTGTTCCACGCGGCCGCCGGCGGCGTCGGCAGCATCGCTTGCCAATGGGCCAAGGTGCTGGGCGTGAATCTGATCGGCACGGTCGGCTCCGACGAGAAGGCGGCGCTGGCCGCCGCCAACGGCTGCGCGCACGTCATCAATTACAACAAGGAAGACTTCGTGACGCGGGTGCGCGAACTCACCGGCGGCAAGGGCGTGTCGGTGGTCTACGATTCGATCGGGCAGGATACCTTCATCGGCTCGCTCGACTGCCTGGCGCCGCTGGGCATGATGGTCAGCTTCGGCAACGCCTCGGGTCCGGTGCGGCCGTTCGCGCTGTCCGAATTGGCCTCGCGCGGCTCGCTGTTTTTGACCCGGCCGTCCCTGGGCGACTACATGGCCAAGCGCGCCGACCTCGAAGCGGCGGCGGCCTCGCTGTTCGGCGTGGTCAACAGCGGCGCCGTCAAGATCGCCGTCAACCAGCGTTATGCGCTGGAAGACGTGGCGCAAGCCCACATCGATCTGGAGGCGCGCAAGACCACCGGCTCCAGCGTGTTGTTGCCGGGGCGGGCATGAGCGACGGCCGGCCGCACGGGGCGGATGGCGACGACGCGCCCAAGTTCGGCCGCCTGCTGATCGTGCTGGTGCTGGCCGTGATGCTAATCGGGGTCATCACCCTGACGGCCGAAGCTTATTACACCTAAGCCCGGAGCCGGGAGCGGGCCGCGCGCGCCGCTCCGATTCCGGGTATGATCGCCTTGTCCATGATATATAGCGGCTCGCGCCGGCTACCCCGAAAGAATACGATGCATCGCGCCGCCTGGCCTCCCTTCACGTTTAACTGAACGCACATCGCCGCCGCGCACGCGCGTGGCCGCCATGTCGCCGTGCGCCGGCGCGGATAAGCCGCGCCGGTATCTTGCCTCGTCTTGTTTGTCGTCGCCCAGCGTGGCGGCCGAGGCATGCATTTATTCGTTTGGAACTGATATGCAATTATTCAATACCCTGGTGGCGCATGCCATCCCCTGGCTGCCGCATGCCCTGGTGCAGCGCATTTCGCGGCGCTACATCGCCGGCGCCACCTTGGCCGAGGCGGTGCAGCGCGTGCGGGCGCTCAACGCGCAAGGCTATCCCGTCACGCTTGATGTGCTGGGCGAAAGTATCGGCGCCATGGCCCAGGCCGAGCAAACCGGGGCCGACTATCTGCTGGCGCTGGACGCCATCGCGGCGCACGGTTTACAGGCCACGCTCTCCGTCAAGCCGACCGCGCTGGGATTGCTGCTCGACCCGGCGCGCTGCGAGCAGTTGCTGGCGCAATTGGCCGACGCCGCGGAACCGCACAGCGCGCTGTGTATCGACATGGAAGACTGTCGCGTCACCGAGCGCGAAATCGCGCTGTTCGGCCGCCTCAAGCGCGCACGCGCCCACGTCAGTCTGGCCCTGCAAGCGTATTTGCGGCGCACCTATCAAGACATCGAGCCGCTCTTGCGCGAGGAAAGCAGCCTGCGCATTTGCAAAGGCATTTATCTGGAGTCGGACACGGAACTGGTGGACGGCGCGGCGCGCGACCGCGCATTGATCAACCGCCACTTTCTGCATCATGTGGCGCGCTGCTTCGCCGCGCGTGCCTTCGTGGCCGTCGCCACCCACGACGCGGCGTTGATCGAGGAAGTGATCGCGCTGGCGCAGCGGGAGGGCGTGACCCGGAACGGGTTTGAATTCCAGATGTTGCTCGGCGTGTGCGAACCCTTGCGCGACCGCTTGCGCGAGCGCGGCTTCACGGTGCGCATTTATGTGCCGTACGGCCAGGACTGGTATGGTTACAGCACCCGGCGTTTGAAGG
>JAYVUV010000148.1:0-9729 GCA_043787615.1 Janthinobacterium sp.
GTCGTCGACCGCCTTGGCGGACAAGGCCGCCTGCCCAGAGTCGGCGTATTTTAATGCCTCTGGGAATTATTATTTGCTAATACGCAGTGTCTAACGCAACGGCATTTTTGTCAACATTTAAAAATGGGCGAGCCGGGCGAGTCGGCGCGAGCGGCGCCGTGTAAGGAGGTGTAAGCGAACTCGACCGGTTTAATGTTTCAAGAGGACAATAAGTTGAGCATGCGCGAGGGAGATTGGCACGTCTTCTGCGACTTTTGCGCACATGGCCCTTGGCTTCGGGCCATGGCTTGTATAAGATGAAATAATATGTTGCTAATTCCATCATGACAAATATTGGCGGCGCGGTGCTGGCGCTATTATTGCTTTATATTGACGCGATGACTTTACAACAGTGTCCGCACGCTCACTCGTGTCCACGCACTATTCGGAAGCCAGTCATATATGATTCTCTTCAGTAAGGGGCGGTCGATCCGGCCGTCAGCGAAATAAGCGCAGTGTTCCGCACCCTGGTATTGTCACTGCGCGGGGCGGCACGGCCGCTCGTCGCTGTTGGCCCATCATGGACACATCAAGCGCTGGTTGCCAGGCACCCGCTTTGATGCATGCCATTAGACTATGTTTTTCGGAGTACACATTTATGATTAAAATTGCCGTCGCATCGTACGATAATATTGAACCGACCACCCCCATTTCCGCCGTGTTCGACCATGACCGCAAGACCTTGGGCCGCAGCGATGATAATTTTTTGGTCTTGCCCGATCCAAAGCATGAAGTCTCGCGCGCCCAGGCCGCCGTGTGGAGCGACGGCGGCCGCCATATGCTGATCAATCTGAGCGAGGCGACCGCGATCCATATCAATGGACGCGAAATCGAGGCGGCCAAAGAGGTCGAGTTGCATGCTGGCGACCATATCCGGATCGGGCCTTATCTGTTGCGCGCCGAACAGCACGGCCCCGGGCAGGACGCCGTGTATGCGCAAGCCCGTCCCGTGGCGGCCGTGTACGAGGCCGATCCAGCCCACCTCGGCGCGGCCGAGGCCGGCCTGAACGCGCCGCCGGTGCAGCCGATGGCGGCCCGCAGCGGCGATCCCTTGCTGGTGGCCCAGCCGGTTCCGAGCGCCAACCCCGCGCCGTTCCGCCCGACCGCCGGTTTCAGCAACGCCCACGCCTTGGCCCAGGGCGCAACGCCTGGATCGACCGCGGCGGTGCCGGCGCTCGCCGGTGCGCCGCTGGCGGCCCTGCAGTCCGCCGCAGCGACAGCCGCGCCTGCGACGGCCTCTGTCATGGCCGCCTCTCCTTCCGCGCCAGCCGCTTTCGCCGGGCCGGCGAGCGCGCCAGCCGTTTCCACGGCGACGGCTTCTAGCGCGGCCGTTTCCACGGCGACCCCTTCCACGGCGGCCCCTTCCACGGCGGCCGCTTCCAGCGCGACCGCTCCCACGGTGGCCGCTTCCACGGCGGCCGCTTCCACGGTGGCCGCTTCCACGGTGGCCGCTTCCACGGTGGCCGCTTCCACGGTATCCCCGGCTGCGGCTGCCACCCCCGCGCCGGCCGAGCCGCAAGCCGACCCGGTCGATCTGGCCGCCCTCAAGGATGCCTTCATGCGCGGCGCCGGTTTACAACCGGGCGCGATTTCGTCCGAATTGACGCCGGAGCTGATGGAATTGCTCGGCAAGTTGTTGGCCGGTTCGATCCAGGGCGCGATCGATTTGATGGGGCAGCGCTCCCTGGTCAAACAGGAAGTGAAAGCCGACGTCACGATGGTGGTGTTGCGCGATAATAATCCGCTCAAATTTTTCCCCGACAGCCAAACCGTGCTGACCCAGATGTTACGCAAAAAAATGCCGGGCTTCATGGGGCCGGTCGACGCCATCGCCGACACCTATCACGATCTAAAAGGCCATCAACGCGGCGTGGTGGCCGGCGTGCGCGCCAGCATGGACGCCATGCTGGCCAAATTGCAGCCGGCCCAGTTCGAGTCCGAGCTCAAGTCGCCCACCTTTGCCGAGTCGCTGATGCCGTCCAAGCGCCAGGCCCAGATGTGGGACTTGTATGTGCGCCAGTACGAAGCCGTGCACGGTCAGAAAAACGAGTTCAAAAGTTTGTTCGGCACCCCCTTCCTGAGCGCCTACGAAAAGGAAATCGAGCGCTATAACGACGGCCTCAAACATGGCTGATGAATTTCTGAAAAGAAATAAGCCGAATATTAATGTGTCATGGGCTAAAATCACGTCACGCGGCATGCGCGAGACCAACGAGGACGCCCTGGCGGTGGCCCAGCAAGACGACATGGTGTGTTTTGTCATGGCCGACGGCGCCGGCGGTCACGAAGCGGGCGAAGTGGCGGCCGGGATCGTGGTCGACGCCGTGTTGCAAAGGTTTTTGAAGGAATCGTGTTTCGGCTTGCGCGCGCTACGCTCGTATGTCGAGGCGGCCGCCTATGGGGTGGCGCAGGGCAAGAAGGCGGCGCCCCGGCGCGACGACATGAGCACCACCCTCGCCACCCTGTTGATCGATCAGAGCAACCACCAGGCATTGTGGGCGCATCTGGGCGACACGCGCATCTATCTGTTTCGCGGTGGTAAGCTGTTGCAAGTGACGAAGGACCATAGCGTGGCCCAGCAATTCATCGATGCCGGCTTCGCCCGCGTCGAGCAATTGCGCGGCCATCCGAGGCGCAACACCCTGTATGGCGCGATCGGCGCCGAGCCGGGCATGCCGGCCGAGGCGACCGAGCAAGCGGTGCCGCTGCGCGGCGGCGACGTGTTTTTGATCTGCACCGACGGCTTCTGGGAGTGGGTGCACGAGGACGACATGGAGCGCACCCTGGCCGAGGCGGTCAGCAGCAACGAATGGTTGTCGGCGATGAACAAGTTGGCCGACGCCAAGGTCGCCGCGGCCGAGAAAACGCGGGATAATTATTCGGTATTCGCCATTTGGGTACGCGAGCCGACGCCGCGCGCGGGCACGAAATAGCGCGCCGGTCGGCCACCTTTTGAGCCAATAAGAAAGCATCATATTGAGTCGCATGTGAAAACCACAGATATCCCCAGCACTACCGCCATGCCGCCGCCGGACGCGGGCACCGAGAGCCGGCTCGCGCTCGGCACGCGGCTGGCCGACTTCGAGATCACCGGCATCTTGGGCGAGGGTGGCTTCGGCATCGTCTATCTGGCGTTCGATCATTCCTTGCAACGCACCGTCGCCATCAAGGAATACATGCCCGGCGCGCTGGCCGGACGGGGCGCCGACCAGAGCGTGGTGGTGCGCTCGGAACGACACCGCGACACCTTCGACGTCGGCTTGAAAAGCTTCATCAACGAGGCCCGCTTCCTGGCCCAGTTCGACCATCCCTCGCTGGTCAAAGTGTACCGCTACTGGGAGCAGAACCGGACCGCCTACACGGCGATGCGGTATTACGACGGGCGCACCATCAAGGATATCGTCGCCAGCAATCCCGAGCTGGTCACCGAGGAATGGTGCAAATTCATCTTCAAGCAAATCCTGGAAGCGCTTGAAACGCTGTACAAGATGAAAATCCTGCACCGCGACGTGTCGCCCGACAATATCATCGTGCAGCCGAACGGCGACGCTGTGCTGCTTGACTTCGGCTCGGCGCGCCAGATCATCGGCGACATGACCCAGGGCTTGACGGTGATCCTCAAGCCCGGTTACGCCCCGATCGAGCAATACGCGAGCGACGCCTCGATGGAGCAGGGGCCGTGGACCGATATTTACGCCCTGTCGGCGGTGATGTATTTCGCCATCGTCAAGGAAGCGCCCACCACCTCGATCGCGCGCATGATCAAAGACCCGCTGCCGCCGCTGCAAAGCCGCGGCTTGGTCAAGTTCAGCGAGCGCTTCTTGACCGCCATCGACAAGGGCTTGGCGGTGCAGGCGCAAGACCGGCCGCAAACCATCGACGAATTCCGCAAGCTGCTCGGCATCAACGCCTTCGGCAGCGGGCGGCGCCCGTCCGGTTCCTCGCGCAAAGCCAAGGAACGCGCCGCCCAGGCCGCCCAAGCGGCGGCCTTGAAGAGAAAGAAAGCCGAAGCCGGCGCCGGCTCCCTGTTCGACACCTTGCTGGTGGACCTGGACCGGCGCTGGATCGTGGGCGGGGGCGCCGTGGCGCTGGTCCTGGCGCTGGTGGGCCTGGGCTTGTATGCCAGCGCGCCCGGCGATGTGATGATGGTGGCGCAATCGAACAGGCCGGCGACGAGCGCCGATCCGCAAGCCAACTCCCAGGCCGACCCGCAAACGGCGGCCGAGGAGGCGGCCTGGCTGCGCATCAAGGACGATCCGCGCGCGCGCGCCGAGCAAATTGCAGCTTTTATTCATCAGTTTCCCGCTGGTCGATACGCCGAGGCGGCGGCGGTGCGCCTGAGCGGCATGCCGGCCGCCGCCGCGCAGCCGGTGGCCGAGCCGGCGGCGGCCGATCCGGCCCCGGCGGCGCCGGTGGCGGCGGTGCCGAACACGGCCGAGGCGGCTGCCGCCGATCACGCCAAGGCGGATCCCGGCGTCAACGCCGCCGAAGCGAGCGCGGAAGCGGTCGACCCCGCCGCGCCCATGGGCATCAAATTGGTGGTCAATCCTTGGGGTACGGTGTATGTGGACGGTCAGGAAAAAGGCGTGAGTCCGCCCTTGAAGAAATTAATGCTTTCCCCCGGAAAACATAAGATTCGTATATTCAATCCCAGTTTCCCTGAGTATCTTGCCGAAATCGAGGTCGTGAAAAATAAATCCAGTCCTATTCGGCACGATTTCTCAGCGCCGGGTAAATAAGGCAGTAAGATTGAGTAATGAACATATTGAATAAAAACTTTTCCATCCCTTTGATCGCGATGGCGGCCTTGTTATCGGGTTGCGCCGCGTTCACACCCGACAACGAAGCGCATAACCGGCCCAAGGTCGAACCGGTCAAGACCGTCAAAACGTTGCCCGTCAAGCCGCCGGTGGAGGTCGCGCCGCCGGCGCCGCCACCGCCGCCCGCTCCCGAGCCGCTGGCGCTGAAGGACGGCATCCTGTTATATAACAACGGCGACTACAACAACGCCATCAAACGCTTGACCGGCGCCAGCGAAATCTGGAATGGCGGCTCCAAGGCGACTCAGGTGTCGGCGCTGAAATACATGGCCTTCAGTTATTGCGTCACCGGGCGCAAGACCTTGTGCCGCCAGCAATTCGACAAGGCGCTCAAGCTCGATCCCGCCTTCGATCTGGCGCCCGGCGAAAACGGCCATCCCTTGTGGGGACCGGTGTTCGCCCGCGCGAAAAAAGGCAAGTAAGTCACGCCAGCTTCCTCGGAAGCTTTTTTTTCGCCGGCCGGGCCAGTCGCCCCGGCCGGCAGGTGCCGCGCGCACGCATCCGCATGGCGCGCGTTGCAAGGCGCCCATTGCATGGCGCCCATTGCATGGCGCCCCCAAATCTCTTCTTTTCGAATCTGCATTTGCTTCAATCTCGGCTACACTGGCGGGTGAGCGGCTGGGCGGGTCGAGCGGGTCGAACCATCGCGGCTACATCATGAAGGAGCATCAGTTTGAAAAAAACTCTGGCAATCGTTTCTTGCGCCATCGCGTCGTTCGCTTGGCTGGCACCGTTGCAAGGCCACGCCGCCGATGGCGAACAGGTGCGCTCCGGGATCGTCCTGCGCGGCATGATCCTGCCGGAACCGGCTGGCCAGAGCGACACGCCGGCGGGCGCCAAATGCGACTTCAGTCAGGAAGCGGTGGACGGTAGCGGCCGCTTGGCCGAGGCTGCCGTGTTTTGCGCGCCGGGCGATAAAAAGGATTTGGCGATCGCCGCCATGCCCTCCAAATACAATGCCTATTGCGTGATTCCAAACGCCCGCAATTTGCGCAAGGCCGATCTGGTGCGCGTGCCGTCCCTGTTCAGTTCCTATAAATGCACCTTGTCCGGTATCACCGAGCGCGACGCCAGCTTGCAATTCCAGGGCGCGCAGTGGCGTTGATACGCCGCCACGCTGGCGTGTGAGCGGCGAAGAACGCGCCTTCGCCGTATGCGGCCAAGTGAAACGGCGCCGTTTCTTGCGCCGGCCCGGCTTGCCTGCGAGCGGCGCTTTGCGAACGCCGATAAAACGCGGAAAATAGCGCCATCAAGCTTGTATCGCAAGCGGTGGCGGCCTCGGACGGCGCCATCGGGATACCCACCTTCTTTACGGACCGCCATGACCATCAAAATCAGCCAGAACTTCGACTCGGGCGCCATCGAGGTGCTGCGCGCCGACAGCGCCGCCACCATCGAAGTCAATTTACGCGCCGATTCGCACGCCGACATCCACCAATGGTTCCACTTCCGCGTGCAGGGCGCGCGCGGCCAGGCGTGCACCTTGCGTTTCATGAACGCGGGCCAAGCCACTTATCCCCAAGGTTTCGAGAATTACAACGTGGTGGCCAGTTACGACACGGAAAACTGGTTCCGGGTACCGACCAGCTTCGACGGCCAGGTCATGACGGTGAGCCACACGCCCGATCTCGACAGTGTGTACTACGCCTACTTCGAGCCTTATTCGTGGGAACGCCATCTGCGCCTGCTCGGCGAAGTGGCGGAAAACCCGGCGGCGCGGGTGCTCGACCTGGGCAGCAGCGTGGATGGGCGCGACCTGAACCTGGTGGTGATCGGCAATCCGCAGGCGGAAAAGAAAATCTGGTTCATCGCGCGCCAGCACCCGGGCGAGACCATGGCCGAATGGTTCATCGAGGGCTTGATCGACGCTTTGCTGGACGACGCCAACCCGGTCGCCCGCAAGCTGTTGCAGCGGGCCGCGTTTTACATCGTGCCGAACATGAATCCGGACGGCTCGGTGCGCGGCAACCTGCGCACCAACGCGGCCGGCGCCAACCTGAACCGCGAATGGATGACTCCCAGCATCGAGCGCAGCCCGGAAGTGCTGTGTGTGAAGGAAAAGATCCACGCGGTCGGTTGCGACATGTTCTTCGACATCCACGGCGACGAGGCGCTGCCATACAATTTCGTGGCCGGCAACGAGATGCTGATTAACTTCAGCCCGGCCCAAGCCGCGCATCAGCAAGCGTTCATCGAGCGCTACAAGCAAGCCAGTCCCGACTTCCAGAGCAAGGTCGGTTACGCGGCCAGCAAATACAAGGAAGACATGCTGACCCTGGCCTCGAAATACATCGGCCATACCTTCCAGTGCCTGTCGCTGACCTTGGAAATGCCCTTCAAGGACAACGCCGACTTGCCCGACGCCCTGGTGGGCTGGAACGGCGCGCGCAGCGCCCATCTGGGCGCGGCCATTTTGCAAGCGATTCTGTTGTCGCTGGATTGATCATGGGCCTGGAAATCGAACGCAAATTCTTGGTCACGGGCGACGCCTGGCGCGCGGGCGGGCGGCCAGTGCTGTTGCGTCAGGGTTACCTGTCGTCGCAGGCGGAGCGGGTGGTGCGGGTGCGCATCGAGGATGATCGGGCCATGCTCACCATCAAGGGGCCGAACGTGGGCGCCAGCCGCGGCGAATGGGAGTATCCGATTCCGCTGGCCGACGCCGAGCACATGCTGGCGCATTTGTGCGAAACGCCCCTGATCGAGAAATACCGTACCCGCGTGGTGTTCGCCGGCATGACTTGGGAAGTCGATGAGTTCCTGGGCGCCAATGCCGGCCTGGTGGTGGCTGAAATCGAGCTTGAATCGGAACAGCAAGCTTTCGAACGGCCCGATTGGGTGGGGCAGGAAGTGACGGACCAGCGCCGCTATTACAACTCCTGTTTGATCAAGCAGCCGTATAGTCAGTGGTAGCGCGCGCGGCGCGTTAAGGCAAGACGTAAAAAAGGCGGAACAGGTTCCGCCTTTTTTTATCGGGAAAACGGAACGGCGTCCGTCTTTCCTTTAATGGAAATGCTCGTTGCCCTGTGGCGTGTCTTCCGGCATTTCCGCGTGCACCAGCTCGCCGACCGGATCGGCGAACAGGGGCGCGCCGCAATCGTCGCAATATTCGGCCACATAACGCTCGGCGTGGCGTTTGATCTGGGTGACGCCGGCCGCGTTCAAATGCTCGCCGATTTCGTCCAGCGGCACCTTTTGACGCTCGATGCCGGGGATGCCGGCTTGCAGCAAGCCTTCGATCGGGGTGCCGTCCTCGTCTTCCTGGCCGTACAGCGGCCAGACGATGCCATAGATCACGTCGTCGGTTTGACGCAGCGTGAAGGCGACCCGGTATTCATCGATCTGCCCTTCCGCCGCTTCCTCGCCGAAGCCGGCCACCACGGCGCGCAGCTCGGCCGCCTCCACACCCAGGGTATGGGTCAGATAATGCACGGCGGCCCGGATCGACACCGGCCGTATTAGCTTGTCGGCCTCGCGGCAGGCCACGTAATACGCTTCCGGCAGTAGCAGCTCGATGCCGCAGCCCGGCAGCAAACGGGTGATGGTGGGGGTCGCTTGCAAGCGCCATTGCTCGAGCGCGGCCGTGCGCTCGCCGATGAAGTTGCTCTGGTTGGCCGGCGCCTGCCAGCGGAACAGCGGCCCGCCCACCGGCGCGAGCACCGTCACCAGCAGATAGCGGGTGTCGGCCAGGAAGGGCGCCGTTTCCGGCTCCTTGGTCGATGGCTTGAGCACGCTGCCCTTGAGCGCGGCCTGGGCCAGCTTGTGGGTCTTGGCATAAGTCTCGGCGTGGCTGCGTGGCAACTGGTCGATCGAAAACAGGGTTGGCGCCATCGCCATGCGGGTGCCGTCGGCCAGCAAGTGGGCCGAAAAATGGGCCGACAGGGTGGTGACCAGCTCGGCCGGAATGGGGCCGGAGGCGATCGAGAAGCGGGTCCAGGCCAGCACCGGCAGCGCCACCAGCAGCGCGTCGTAGGCGACGCTCGCGCCGTTTTCCTCGTGCAGCACGACGCTCGATTCGCTGACCGCTTCCACGCAGTCCATCAGCACGTCATAGGCGTTCAAGTCTTCCTTGAACAGGCTGGCAAGGGTGGTGTCGATGGTGTCCTGGTGTCCGCTCTTGAGTAACTTCTGGAGCTGCGTATCCAGGCTGTGTTCCCATGACCGCTCTTCGATGCGGCTGGCGGCTTGGACGATCGCCTGGGCGATCGTGACCAGGCGCTGGCTGTCGGCGGTCAATTTGTGGGATGAATCTTTGGAGGGACGACGCATAGCGGGATAGGGGTCTCGGGAAAGTGAAAAAATGGATTAATATCGATCTAGCAATGATAACCCTGATAGCTGTATTGTAGTGGATTCAAGCCGCGCCGACGAACAAGCGCAGAGATAGACATCGCTAGATCAAGGCGAATCGCGAAATTTCAAGACTTCGCCGGTTCCGAGGGGACTAACCAATTGTTGTGCGGTGCGCTGGTGGAAATCGGAAAGCGGCTGGCGGCGCCGTTTCACTGCGGTTTCCTGCGGTTCGACAGGACGTGAGCCGCGCCGTTTATTGGATGGTTTGACTATTAGGCCCGACCTGTCACTTTTCGGACCACTCTGCTTGCGTCGCCTTGCGAGCATGTCGGCCCGTATTTTTAAGTGGGAAAGAAGAAGTTGAGGCAAGCGTTCGGCGTTGCTGTAAGGGAAATTTGGATATACATTGTATAAACATCTTTCTTGACATGGTACGTAGCATAAATCTACAATGAATCGACATGAGGAGGGTGTATGGAATTGTCGGTGCAGAAATGGGGCAATAGCGCGGCGGTGCGCCTGCCTACCGAATTGCTGGGCATTCTCAAGGTGACCTTGGGTGACAAGCTTAGCGTCAACG
>JAYVUV010000149.1:0-5001 GCA_043787615.1 Janthinobacterium sp.
CAACAGATGCAACAACAATTGCAGCAGCTACAATTGCAGCAGCTACAACAACTGCAACAGGCCCAGGGTCAACTGGCGCCGCAGGGTTGGCTGGGCAACCTGATCGGCCATGTGGCGCAACCGCTGGGCGGCGCCATCGGCGGTATCTTCGGTAACGCCGGTCTGGGCAACACCATCGGCGGCTTCGCCGGCAAATTGGGCGGCATGGTGCCGTTTTCGGCCGACCCCGTGGCGGCCGCCTACGCGCAACAAGCGCAACAAGCACAACTGCAAGCCCAATTGGCGCCACAAGGCTGGTTGGGCAATCTGTTCGGCCAAGTGGCGCAGCCGCTGGGCGGCGCCATCGGCGGCATGTTCGGCAACGCCGGTCTGGGCAGCACCATCGGCGGCATCGCCGGCAAGCTGGGCGGCATGGTGCCGTTTTCCGCCGATCCCGTCGCGGCCGCCTACGCGCAACAGGCTCAACAAGCCCAACTACAAGGCTTGGCGCCGCAAGGCTGGCTCGGCAATCTGATCGGCCACGTCGCGCAACCGCTGGGCGGCGCCATCGGCGGCATGTTCGGTAACGCCGGCCTGGGCAACACCATCGGCGGCATCGCCGGCAGATTGGGCGGCATGGTGCCGTTCGGCGCCGACCCTGTGACGGCCGCGTATGCGCAACAAGCACAACAAGCACAACAAGCTCAGCAGCTACAACAGTTGCAGCAACTCCAGCAGTTGCAGCAGTTGCAACAAGCTCAGCAACAACAAGCGCAGCAAGGCCAGATCGCCCCGCAAGGCTGGTTGGGCAATCTGATCGGCCATGTCGCGCAACCGCTGGGCGGCGCCATCGGCGGCATCTTCGGCAACGCCGGCCTGGGCAACACCATCGGCGGCATCGCCGGCAAACTGGGCGGCATGGTGCCGTTCGGCGCCGACCCGGTGACGGCCGCCTACGCCCAACAACAAGCGCAATTGGCGCAACTGGCCCAACAAAACCAGATGGGGCAAGCCGGCCAAAACGCCTATGGCGGGCAGCAAACCCTGCACTAATGGCGTGAACCCCGCCGCTTACCCGGCCACCCGGCGCGCCATGTCCGCCGCGCCGCCCGCTTGAACACCGGTGTTCAAGCCATCGCCTCGCGCCGCGGCGCGGGGCCACGACCCAAGGAGAATGTCATGACCACACCGCACGGCGCTGCGGCCAAAGCCAGGTTTCTGATACACGCGAGGGCGGACGCCGCCCCCGTGCGCGACTTCTTGACCGCCGCCGCGGACGATCCCGACATCGCCGTGGTCGACACCATCGGCCCGCGCGAACAACCGCATACGGTGGTCGTCGAGATCAGTCCGGACAAGGCGCTGGCCCTGGCGCAGCGTTTTCGCAATTCCAGCCACCCGACCAACCAGTTGACGATCGAACCTGACCGCCCCTTGTCGATGTTCGACAGCGGACCGGCCGGCGCGATATGAAAGGAAAACATATGCCTAAGAATCCCCTTGGCGGCACACCGACTCCACCAGACGCCTCTTTCTCCGCCGATGGCGACTTGTCGGTGCCGCAAGCCGATCACCGTCCCGCCGGCGAGAGCGGCGACATGGCTGCGGCCACGAGCGCCAGCGCCGCCGGCGGCGCCACCGGCGCGGGCGGCGAGCAAGCCGGCGCCACGGCGCGGCGCACCGTTGCCGGACGCAAGAAACAATTCGTGATCGCCCCGCGCCACGCGCCCGAAGGCTTGCAGGCGCTGAACTTCCAGCCGTTGCAGTTTTCCGCCCTCGAGCAGGCGCTGCGCGACAGCAGCGATATCGAAGTGGTCGACAAGGTCGGCCCCAAATCCGTGCTTGGCGCGCTGGCCGACGGCATGGGCGGCGGCCAGCACGGCGTGCTGGTGGCGCGCATGACGGAACAAAAGGCGGCCATGCTGCACCAGCAGGGCCAGGGCCGGCTGCTGGTCGAACCCGATCAGCATTTAAACCTGATGGACGCCTCGCTGCGCCAGCCGGCCATGGTGACGGGCGTGATGCCGAGCGGCTTCGGCCCCGGCGCCGGACCGGTGCTCAACGCCGCCATCGTGGTGCTGGGCAAGGATGGCGCGCCCCTTCCGGACGCCGAGGTGTCCTTGTTCGGCAGCCTGCTGCCGGCCACCGGCGTGACCGACGCCAATGGCCGGGTCACGCTCTCGCTCTACGGCGACAGCGCCGACACGGTGCGCGGCCTGTACGTGAAACCGAAAGCCGATTACTGGAGCTATTACCAGCGCGATCCCGAGATCAGCGCCACCGAGGCCAACCAGGTCGCGCTGCGCGCGCTGTCGGATTGGCCGGCGCTGGCGGGCTTCCCTCGCCAGCGCGTCTACGGCTGGGGCCAAAAAGCGATGCGGCTGGACCAGTTGCCCGGCAGCTACCGGGGCCAGGGCATCAAGATCGCCATCATCGATTCGGGCGCCGCCACCAGCCACGATAATTTGCGCGGCATCAAAGCCGGCTTCGACGTGCTCAATAAAAACACTGATCCGGATGGCTGGAACCACGACACCCTGGGCCACGGTTCGCACTGCGCCGGCGTGATCGCGGCGGCCGATATCGCCTCGGGCATGCGCGGTTTCGCGCCGGACGCCGAAGTACACGCCTGCAAGCTTTTCCCGGGCGGCCAGATCAGCCAATTGATCGACGCGCTGGAATACTGCATCGACAAGCAGATCGACGTGGTCAACCTGAGCTTGGGCGGGGCGGAAACCTCGGAAGCGCTGGAGCAGCAAATCCTGCGCGCCAAGCGGGCCGGCATCGCTTGCATCGTGGCGGCCGGCAATTCGGGCGGCCCGGTGCAGTATCCGGCCTCCTCGCCCAACGTGCTGGCGGTGGCGGCGGTCGGCAAGCTCGATGAATTCCCGGCCGACAGCTATCATGCCCAAACGCTGGACGCCAACGTCGACGCCTACGGCTATTTCACCGCCAAGTTCAGCTGCTACGGTCCGCAAGTGGCGGTGTGCGGCCCCGGGGTGGCGATCACCTCTTGCGTGCCGCCTAATAATTATGCCGCCTGGGACGGCACCTCGATGGCCACCCCGCACATCACGGGCTTGGCGGCCCTGACCCTGGCCCACCATCCGGACTTCCAAACCCAATACAAGGCGCGCGGACCCGAGCGCGTGGAGCGCTTGTTCCAAATCATCCGCATGAGCGCGCGCCGCGTCAGCCTGGGCGACCAGAGCCGGATCGGCTATGGCTTGCCGGACGTGCTGGCGGCGGTCGGGCTGCAAGCACAGCAAGCCGGCCACCAGGGCATGGCCCCGCAATCGATGGCGGGGCCGCTCATGCACCGCTCGCCGCAACAGCTGGACCCGTACGGGCTGGAGGCGGCCCGCGCCGCGTATGCCGGCTACACCGCGCCCTGGTATCCGCAGTTGGCGGGTTCGCCGTTTTCCCAGGTGAACATCGGCACCCCCGGTTACGGCGGCGCGGGCTGGTAAGGGCGCCGCGCCGCCCCTCTATCGGCGCCCGGACCGGTGCCGGTGGCCGGGACCGAAGCACGACATGCAAAAAGCCGCGCAAGGCGGCTTTTTGTTGTGTGGCGTCCCCAAGGGGATTCGAACCCCTGTACTCACCGTGAAAGGGTGATGTCCTAGGCCTCTAGACGATGGGGACGGTGAGCTGTCCTTCGATTGCCGCGCTGGGCAATCCGGCCTCGCGGGCTGCACCAATAAAAAACCCCGACGTATCAGGGCATGGGCTGCGCTACGAGCAATACTGGCGTCCCCAAGGGGATTCGAACCCCTGTACTCACCGTGAAAGGGTGATGTCCTAGGCCTCTAGACGATGGGGACCCGTGCTGACAATGACGATTCAGCGGACTCTCCTTCGAGGGAAACACACACCCTCAAAAAAGCGTGCGCGAATCTTAACACAAGCAGGCCGGCGAAATCAATAGCGCGCGCCACCGCCTTGATCCAACGCATGAACTCGCTTGCGATTCGCGCCGGAGCGCGCGATGCCCTTATGCTGGAGGCGGAACCGACCGGCCCGGCATACGGGCGGCCGGTTTCGGTGTGGCGGCCGCACCCGTCGGCCTCGGCGACAGGAGAGTACGATGGCACTGAAATTCGGCCTCGGCCAATGGCAGCAATATGATCCGCGCGACGATGTGACGGCCCCGCTGGTGCTGTGCTTCGGCGATTCCTGGTTTTGGTATCCGGTCCCGGGGGTGGGCAATCTGCCCGACCGCTTTCTCGACTTTAGCCCGACCCAGGCGATTGACCTGGCCGTGATGGGCGAATTTGGCTTGGCCATCGCCCATCCCGGCAGAAACGCGCTGGCCAATCTGAGCACGTTCATGCAGTGGGAAAACAGTGCGATCGACATGTTGCTCATCAGCGGAGGCGGCAACGACTTCACCGGCGCCGACGACCTCGATCCCCTGCTCCAACGCGGCGACCCCGACAACGCGGCCAGCTGGTTCAAGCCGGCCGAAACGGGCGCCCTGCTGGCCGCCGTGCAAGCCGGGTACGAACGCCTACGCTATCTGCGCGACACCTTCTGTCCGCACGCGCCCATCGTCACCGCCTGTTACGACTACGCGCCCGCGAGCGGCAAAGGCTTGTTATGGATGTCGCCGTGGATCAAGCCCTCGCTGGAAAAAAT
This sequence comes from Janthinobacterium sp., assembly GCA_043787615.1. Classification (GTDB taxonomy): domain Bacteria; phylum Pseudomonadota; class Gammaproteobacteria; order Burkholderiales; family Burkholderiaceae_D; genus Janthinobacterium. The sequence continues at coordinate 4,618 of JAYVUV010000149.1, forward strand.
CGGCATGCCGGCCGCCCTGCACCGTGACGCGGTGCGTTTCGTGGTCGACAGCCTGGCCCATATTCAGCGCGCCCTGGCCGACGGCGAGCGCTATATCTTCATCGACACCCGTCACACCCTGAACGCGGACGACTGGTCCAACGAATTGCATCCGACCGGCGCCGGCTTCGACAAGATCGCGCGCCGCTACCGGCCCGTGTTCGCGCGGTTCTTTCCGGACTGGATCGCGTGATCCGGGACGCGATCGAAACAAGCGACGGCCAAGGACAAAAAAAGCCGCATCGGCGGCTTGCTTGAGAAAACGCGAAGTGTGAAAAGCGTGGCGTCCCCAAGGGGATTCGAACCCCTGTACTCACCGTGAAAGGGTGATGTCCTAGGCCTCTA
>JAYVUV010000150.1:0-3581 GCA_043787615.1 Janthinobacterium sp.
CACGGCCGCGATCGGCTGCGCGATCGCGTCATCGACAAGCATGGGCATCAGGGTCGCCAGCGCGGCCCGGATGCGGCGCCGGTTCTCGGCGTGGCCGAGGAAAAATCCGCGCACCTCGATCCCGCGAAACGTCAGGGCGCCGACCGGAACTTCCATCGGCTTTCGGCTGGCGCCGCCATACGACACCAATTTGCCGCCGTCGCCCAGCAAATCGATCAAACGGTGCGTGGCCGGCCCGCCCACCACATCGAGCGCCAGCCGGATATCAATCCCGTTCAGCCGCTCGCGCACCGCGGCCAGCGGTTCGCTGTCCAACACCGCCCAATCGCAACCGCGGCCGGCGACCACGTCGAGATCCTCCGGACGGCGCACGATACCGATGGTGCGTATGCCGCGCCGTTTGGCCAGCGCCACCAACCACTGCGCCAAGCCCGAGGTGGCCGCGTTGTAGATCACGGCCTGGCCCGGCCGCAGGTCGACAAAGTCGCCGAGCAGCAGTTGCGCCGTTACCGCGTTGATGGCCATCATCGACGCTTGCATCGGATCGGCGTCCGGCGGCAGCTTGACCAGTTGATCGGCCGGCACGACCAGCCGTTCCCGATAAGTCTGCGCCATAAAGGGCAGCACCACCCGGTCGCCGACCGCCAGCGCGCCGGCCGCGCCACCGAGGGCCAGCACGGTCCCGACGCCCTCGCTGCCGAGCGTGGTCAAGGGTTCGGGCTTCCAGTCGTAATACCCCCACACCACCATCAAGTCGCTGAAATTGATGGGCGCGTAGTCGACCGCCACCAGCGCCTCGTCGGCCCGCAACGGCCCCGGCTCGGCCACCTCACGTACTTCCAAGCCTTCCACGGCGTCGCCGTATCGAATCAATTGAACCGCTTGCATATTTTCGCTTTCTGCCGGCCTCACGCCGGCGTGAACTTGGCTCGATGTTCCAGGAAAAACCGCGCGAGCGTTTGCGGCGCCAGCCCGGTCAAGTCTTCGACCGCGTCACTGCGCACGTCGAAGTGGCCGGCGGCCTGATTCAAGTCGGTCATCACCGCCATCGGCACATAAAAATCGGGCACACCCTGCGCCGACAATTGCCTGGCCAGGGTGATGGCGTCGACCTGGACCACCTTAATCGGTCGATCGAACACCGCACCGGCGAGCGCCGCGATCTGCTCGACCGTGTGCAGTTGCGGCCCGCTGATATCGAGCGCCCGGTTGGCCGGCGCGCCGGCCAGGGCGGCGGCCGCCGCGCGCGCGACGTCGCGCCGCGCGACATAGGCGATCCGCCCTTGCCCGGCCGCCGTGAACCAGGTTCCCGAGGCCAGGACATGCGGAAGCAGGAACAGCAGATCTTCCGCATACCAGCTGTTTCGCAATACCGTGTACGGCACCTTGCCGGCGGCGAGCGCCGACTCCATTGCGACATGGTCCGGTGCGAACGCGATCGGCGCGGCCAGCTCGGGCCCGGGCATCGAGGTGTAACAGATATGCCCCACCCCGGCGGCGACGGCCGCCTCCAGCGCGGCCCGGTGTTGGCGCGCGCGCGCGCCCGGCACATGCAATTGGTCGGTCGAAATGATCAAGGCCGCGTCGACACCGGCGAAGGCGGCCGCCAAACTTTCAGGCCGGTCGAAGTCGGCATGACGCAGCGTGGCGCCGCGCTCGGCGAGCGCGCCCAGTTTCGCGGGCTGACGGCTGGCGGCGACCACCTCGACGTCGGCCCCACCCTCCAACAACAGTTCGACGCTGGCCCGGCCCAGTTGGCCGCCGGCTCCCGTGACCAGCAATCTGGTTTTTTGCGGGCTCATGGCGTCCCCGTGACATGATCGAGTTGACGCAGATGCGTGACGCGCGGCGGCGCTTCCAGTTTGCCTTCCATGGCCGCGAACACGCGCCGGGTATAGTCCCGCTCCAGGTGGCGCTGGTGGTCGGCCTCGGAAGCGAAGACTTCAAAAAAAACCAGCTGGTTGGGCGCCTCGGCGCGCGCGCTCTGAAAAAAGGCCAGGCAACCGGGCTCGCGCAGCGTGTCGGCCAGGGCGGCCCGCGCCGCCTTCACGACTTCGTCGACGTGGGCCGGCTTGATGCTCGCTTCCACCAGCAAAACGATGGGACTGTGATGCATATGACACTCCTTGTTGGTTTGGGCGCCGCGCCGGGCGTCGCCCTCCGAGGGTATTAGATAGCCAGGACCAGCTGGTCGAAGGGTTTGCGCACCTTGGCGACGCGGGCGGCGGGATCGTCGCCGGCGCGGTGGCCCAGCACGGCGAACACGGTGGCCGTCAAGCCCTGTTCCGGCAAACCGAGGATGGCGTCGACGCCTGCCTGATCGAAGCCTTCCATCGGACAGAGGTCGATCCCGGCTTGCGCGGCGGCGCCAACGAGCACGCCGAGCGCAAGATAGGCTTGCCGCTTGGCCCAGTCGATCCGCGTCGCTTGATCCATCTTGCCCATGGCGGCGACGATTTGCGCCTCGCGCGCGGCCAGCGCGTCGCGCGCGACCCCGCGCGCGACGGCGGCGCGGTCCACGAAACGGCCCACGGCGGCGGCGTCGATCCGGGTCTCGACGGCGAACACGATCAAGTGCGAACCGCCGGTGATTTGCGGCTGGCCCATGGCCGCTTGGCTGATGCGCTCGCGGGTCGGCTGGTCGTCGACCCGGATCAGGCGATATGGCTGCAAGCCGAAGGAAGACGGCGCCAGGCCCACCGTTTCCAGCAAGTCGCGGACTTGCTCGTCCGGCAGCGGTTTTTCAGCGTCGAATTTTTTGGTGGCATAACGCCATTGCATGGAAGCCAGGGTTGACATGGATGTTGCTCCTAAATGAAGATGAACAAAGAAAAGCCGGCGCGACGAGCCGACAATCAGCGATTGACCTTGTAATGGTCTTAATCTATTATGCACATTACATTTTGAGCTGACAAGCTGTTTGCGCTTTTTGCGCCGGGCTTGCCGATTTCACTAAACGAAAGCACTGTATGAGCGAACCTCACAACCCGCCCGCCGTCGAACGCGTGCTGACCTTCCTCAACTCGCGCGGGGTTGGATTCGACGCCGGCGTCGACCTGCTGGCCGCGCCGGAATCGGCGCGGCGCTTGCTGGCGGACCTGGGCTTGCCGGCCCCAGCCGACATCGAAGGCGAACAGCTGGAGCAATTGCGGCGCCTGCGGGAAGCCATGTCGGACGCGCTGCACGAGCGCGGCGACCTGGCCGAGGCGCGCGCGGCGCTCGACGCCATCGCGCGAACCCGGCATTTCCGCTATCGCTTCGAAAGCGATCTGCACGTGAGGCTGGAAGCGGTCGATCCCGACGCGGCCGCGCAACTGATCGAAGATGTGGCCGGCCTGATCGGCGAGGCCAAGTGGGAGCGCGTGAAAAGCTGCGCGAACGCGCGCTGCGGCGCGATTTTTTATGATCCGACCCGCGCCAAGACGCGGCGCTGGCACGCCTATGATATTTGCGGAAATAAGAGCAATGTCGCGGCGTTCCGGCAACGCGCCAGCGAAGGCGGTGCGTCCTGAACGACGCCGCCCTCGCGCGGCCGGTGGCGGCGCGCGGGGCGGGCCGCCGTCAGGCCGGCGGGTGTGGCG
>JAYVUV010000151.1:0-9838 GCA_043787615.1 Janthinobacterium sp.
ACGACGAACGCCTGGTGGTCGACCTGGACCGCGTGCCGGCCGAGATCGACCGCATCACCATCGGCGTCACCATCCACGAAGCCGAGCAGCGCAATCAAAACTTCGGCATGGTCTCGAAAGCCTACATCCGCTGCCTGAACGCGGACGGCGAAAAAGAAATCGCCCGCTACGACCTGTCCGAGGACGGCTCGACCGAAACGGCCATGATCTTCGGCGAGATCTACCGCAACGCCGGCGAATGGAAATTCAAGGCCATCGGCCAGGGTTTCAAAGGCGGCCTCGGTCCCCTGGCACGCTCGTTCGGCATCAACGCCTAAGCTCCGCCTTCCGCTTCACCGCTGACACGGCCGCCTGGAACGACTTCAGGCGGCTTTTTTTTGGGAGTAGCACCATGCCAGTCTTTACCGCCACCGGGGAAGTCGATCCCTTCCTGCACGTGTCCCTGAAACAGGGCGAGAAGATCTATTGCGAATCCGACGCGATGGTCATGATGGAGAGCGCGCTCGATCTGCGCGGCCGCATGACGGGCGGCTTGGGCAGCGCCATCATGCGCCGCCTGGCCAATGGCGAATCGTTTTTTCAGCAGCATATCGAAGCGGTGCGCGGCGACGGCGACTGCCTGCTCTCGCCCATGCTGCCCGGCGCGATCCAGGTGGTGGACGTGGGCGCGCGCCAGTACCTGCTCAACGACGGCGCCTTCGTCGCGGCCACCTCCGGCACCGAAATGAAGGTGCGCACCCAGAGCATAGGCAACGCCCTGTTCGCCCAGTCGGGTGGCTTTTTCGTGATGGCCACCTCCGGCAGCGGCCAGGTGGTGGTGTCCGGCTTCGGCTCCATGTTCCAGCTCGACGTCGAGCCGGGCAAGGACGTGGTGATCGATAATTCGCACGTGGTCTGCTGGGACACCAATCTGCACTACGAAATCTCGGTCACCACCGGCGCCGGCGCCGGTGCCGGCGGCATCGGCGGCTTCCTCGGCAATATCGTCAACAGCGTGACCAGCGGCGAAGGCATCGTGCTCAAGTTTTCCGGCGCCGGCAAGGTGTATGTCTGCTCGCGCAACCGCGACGCCTTCCTGAAATGGACCGCGACCGGCAAGGCCGGTTGAACCCCGTTTCACTCACTCTCAAGGTTCGCATGCAACGCGTCTGGTTCAATAAAACATTTTCATCGGTGGGCACCGCGCTTCGGCTGATACGCGAGGCCGATGGCGCGCGCCGCTACCACCTCATTTGCACCAACACCAATCCGCACGCGGCCGCGTATCTGGAGGCGCACCAGTGCGCGACCGAGCCGGCCGGCTTGACCGGCGCCGCCTATCTCGACTGGTGCCTGGAGTTTTGCCGCGCGCACGAAGTGAACATTTTCTGGCCGGGCAAGGAAGCCGGCTTGATCGGCGCCGCCGGCGCGCGCTTCGCCGCCATCGGCGTGCGCGTGCTGAGTGTGGCCAGCGCCGAGGTGCTCGCGCTCATGCACGACAAGGCGCGTTTTTGCGCCGGCCTCGATCTGCCGCTGGCGCCGCCGGCCCGGTTTCGCGCTGTCTGCACCATCGAACAATACGACCTGGCCTACGCCGAACTGCGGCCGCTGCACCGCAAGCTGTGCATCAAGCCGTCCGAATCGGTGTACGGCCTCGGTTTCGCGGTGCTCGACGAAGAACGCAGCGGCGCCGAACTGCTGCTGGCCGGCGCCGCCTACCAGATCAACGCCGCCGAATTGCGCGCCGGTCTGGCCAAGATGGGCAATTTCAAGCCGCTGCTGCTGATGGAGTTTCTCGACGGGCACGAGTACAGCGCCGATTGCGTGGCCGACCACGGCCGCCTGATCTGCGCGGTGCCGCGCAAAAAACCGCACGCCTCGGGCCAGGGCCAGCTGATCGACCTGCGCGCCGACATCCTGCAAGCCTGCGCCAAACTAAGCGCCGATTATGGCTTGAACGGCATCTTCAACATCCAGTTCCGCGAAGGGCGCGATGGCCTGGCGCTATTGGAAATCAACCCGCGCATGTCGGGCGGCATCGGCATGGCCTGCGCGGCCGGCCCCAACCTGCCCTACCTGGCCCTGGCCGGCTTCGACCTGGGTTACGCACACCTGACCGTGCCACCGATCCAGGATGGCTTGCGGGTGGGCGAAAAGGCGCTCGCGGTGGCGCTGCCATGAGCCGCGCCGAACCCATCGAACGCATCGAACACGGCATGCCGACCGGGCGGCTGACGCTGGAGGTCGAGCGCAGCCGCCTGCCGGTCGAGCAATTGATCGGCTTCGCCGCGCGCGCCAACGCCAAGCGCGGCTTCCTGTTCCTGTCCAAAGTATTAGGCAAACACTGGCCGGCCGCGCCGCGCGCCATGCAAGCGGTGCACGACGAACTGGCCGCGCAGATTCCATCGGACTTGCCGCAACCGGTGGTGTTCATCGCCATGGCGGAGACGGCGGTCGGCCTGGGCCAGGGCGTGTTCGAAGCCTGGCTGCGCCGCCACCCCGAGGCGCAAGCCCTGTTCCTGCACAGCTCCCGCTACCGGGTCGGCGAACTGCCCTATTTCGAGTTCGAGGAAGCGCACAGCCACGCGCCGCGCCAATTTTTGCACCTGTCGGCGCCCACCGACGCCCTGCTCAAGCGGGCCGGCAGTCTGGTGCTGGTGGACGACGAAGCCAGCACCGGCAACACCTTCGTCAATCTGGCGCGCGCCTGCCGCCAGCGCTATCCGGGCATCGCGCGCCTGCATCTGGCGCTGATCACCGACTTCATGGGCCGCGCCACGGCGGCCGAACTGGCCGCGCGTTTCGGCATGCCGGTCAGCCTGGGCGCCGCGCTGTCGGGGCGCTACCATTTCACGCCCGACGCCAACGCCAACGCAGCAGCGCATGCGGCGCCGGCCCAACTATTCGAGGCCAACGCCGAACGCGGCGCCAGCGACGCGTTCGGCCGCACCGGCTTGCAACGGGCCTTGGCCGCGCCGCGCGACTTGGCCGCCCGGCTGGCGCCGCACATCGGCCCGGCGCAATCGGTGCTGGTGCTGGGCACCGGCGAATTCATGCACCCGCCCTTCCTGCTGGCGCGCGAACTCGAAGCGCTGGGCAAGCGGGTGGTGCTGCAATCGACCACCCGCTCGCCCATCCTGCGCTGGGGCGACGTCGGCCATATCCTGCGCTGCCCCGATAACTACGGCGAAGGCATCGCCAATTATCTGTACAACGTCGCGCCCGGCCAATACGAGCACGTGTTCATCTGCCACGAAACCCCGGCCAACAGCGCCCTCGCCCACCTCGCCGGCCAATTGAACGGCCGTCTGTTCCACTTCCAGTCAGAGACCCAAATTGAAGAAATTCCTGTTCGTTGACCTCGACGACACCCTGTTCCAGACCCCGAAAAAAGTCGCCCCGGCGCTGGAACCGGAACTGGAGCCGGCCGCCTATTTAAAAGACGGCGCGGCCTGCTCCTTCACCACCGCGCGCCAACGCGGCTTCATCGACTTCGCGGCCCGCGAAACGACCATGATACCGGCCACCGCCCGCAACGCCGACGCGTTTTCGCGCGTGCGGCTGGCGCAGCCGTTCACCAGCTACGCGGTGCTCGACTACGGCGGCATCGTGCTGCAACCGGGCGGCGCGCTCGACGCCGGCTGGCTGTCCTTGATGCAGGCCGATATGCACCTGGCCCTGCCCGGCCTGCGCGAGGCCATGAAACTGATCGACGACTACCAACGCCATGCCGGCCTGCCCGCGCGCGCGCGCCTGATCGAGGACTTCGCCACCCCGTTCTATGTCGTGATCAAGGACCACGAGGCGCGCGCCGAGCGCCTGGCCGACATCGAACAAGCCGTGCTGCGGCCCTGGCTGGCCGGCGAAGGCGCCAACTACTTCATCCACCGCAACGGCAACAACCTGGCCCTGCTGCCGACAGCGCTGAACAAGGCGCGCGCCGTCTCTTATCTGCGCGCCGAACTGGAAGCCGAATATGGCCCCATCCTGTGCTTCGGCATGGGCGACAGCGCCTCCGACGCGCGCTTCATGTCGGCCTGCGACTACGCCATCGTGCCAAGCGGCAGCCAGCTGGCCGGCCTGACCCTGGCCGCGCTATGACGCCCCACTTCAGCGGCAGCTACCGCGCCGAGGATGTGCGCTTCCTGCTCACGCCGATCGCGCTCGAACCGATCCGCGACCTGGAGCAAAAGGAGCGCCTGATCCAGTCCGGCCGGCGCCATTACAGCGAAATGCTGTCGCCCGAAACGCTGCCTTCGGCCTCTTACCTCAAGCTGTTCGAGCGCGCCTTCGCCGCCAACCGCGCCAAGATGGCGGCCGACTGCCTGCGCCTGGCAAGCCTGATCGCGCAACGCCGCGACGCCGCCATCACCCTGGTCTCGCTGGCGCGCGCCGGCACCCCGGTCGGCGTGATCCTGGGCCATGTGCTGCGGCGCGCCTTCGGCCGCGCGTGCGCCCACTATTCGGTTTCCATCATCCGCGACCGCGGCATCGACACGGTCGCGCTGAAACACATTCTCGACCAGGGCCACCGGCCCGAATCGCTCGTCTTCATCGACGGCTGGACCGGCAAGGGCGTGATTTCGCGCGAACTCGATCGCGCCGTGCGCGCCTACAACGCGCGCCACGGCCTGGCCATCGACCCCGGTTTATATGTGCTGTCCGACCTGGCCGGCAGCGCCGCCTGCGCCGCCTCCGCCGACGACTATCTGATCCCGTCGAGCATACTGAACGCCACCGTCTCCGGCCTGGTCAGCCGCTCGGTGCTCAACGAAGCCATCGGCCCGCACGACTTTCACGGCTGCGTCTATTACGCCCAGTTCGCCGCGCACGACCGCTCGCGCGTATTCGCCGACGCGTTGCTGGCCGACGCCCTGGCCCTGGCCGCGCGCGATGGCGTGCCGGCGCAAGGGACAGACGCGGCGGCGGTGGACGCGGCCGCCACGGCGGCCCGCTCGGCGCAGTACATGGCGCGGGCCGGCCGACAGTACGGCATCGCCGACGTCAACTTGATCAAGCCCGGCATCGGCGAAGCCACCCGGGTGCTGCTGCGGCGCGTGCCGCAGCGCTTGATCGTGCGCGACGCGCACGCGCCGGACGTGGCCCACCTGCTGCTGCTGGCCGCCGAAAAATCGGTCCCCGTCACAATCGAAGCGGCCCTGCCCTACCAGGCGGTGGCTTTGATCAGGAGCGCGGTCGATGGATAACGCACATCCCCAGCACGGCGTGCACAAGCCGGCCCTGGGCGCCTCGCTGTACGTGCCGACCACCCACAAGCATTTGCTGGCGATCGCCAACGGCGACAAGATGCGCCATCTGCGCTCGGTCATTTTTTGCACCGAGGACGCGGTCGCCGAGCGCGATCTCAGTTACGCCCTGTTCAACCTGTCGCTCGCGCTCGACAACATGGCCGAGCAGTCGGACACGCTGCGCTTCGTCCGGGTGCGCAATGTCGAGGTGCTGGGACGGGTGCTGACCATGCCCGGCGCGCGCAAGCTGACCGGCTTCGTGCTGCCCAAAACCACGCGCCACAATTTCGCGGCCTACCTGTCCCTGGTCGCCCATACCCATCACCTGCTGATGCCGACCCTGGAAACGGTGGAGGTATTCGACGACGAGGAAATGAAGCTGTTTTGCCGCTGCCTGAACGCACCGCAGGCGCGCGGCCGCATCCTGGCGCTGCGCATCGGCGGCAACGACCTGTTGGCGCTACTGGGTTTGCGCCGTCCCGCCAGCGGCACCATCTACCACACCCCGCTCGGCCAGGTGATCGCGCGCCTGGTCACCACCTTCCGCCCGCACGGCTTCGCGCTGACCGCGCCCGTGTTCGAGCACCTGTCGCAAGCGGCCTGGCTGGACGCCGAGGTGCGCCAGGATCTGGCCCACGGCATGATCGGCAAAACCGCGATCCATCCGGACCAAGTGGCGCAAATCGAACGCCACTACCGGGTGGCGCAGTCCGACATCGAACTGGCGCTGCGCATCATCGACCCGGACAGCCCGGCAGTGTTCCGCATGCAGGAATCGATGTGCGAGGTGGCCACCCACGGCAGCTGGGCCAGGCAAATCATCGAACAGGCGCGCCTGTTCGGCATCGGCCACGGTGATACCATGGGCGACCAGAAAATCGAACAAATCGAACACAACAGCGACCAGGGGAGCAAACAAACATGAGCACTTTTCTTCGCGGCCAAAAAGGCAAACTGGCCGATCTGGGCTTGAACGGACCGTTCGCCGCGCGCCTGCGCCTGGCGGCCGGTGCCATGGAGGTGGACGTGAGCTGCTTCGGGCTGGACGCCGCCGGCCAATTGTCGGACGACCGTTACATGGTGTTTTTCAACCAGAAAAGCACGCCCGAACAAGCCGTGACGCTGGCCTTGAACGGCGACGGCGCGCTGTTCCAGATCGACCTGGCGCGCCTGCCGGCCGCCATCGACAAGCTGGTCTTCACCGCCGCCACCGACCAGGGCGGCATGCGCGCGCTGGGACCGTCGACGCTGACCTTGGGCGACGACGCGGCCAGCTTCGCCTTTTCCGGGGCCGACTTCGACCAGGAAAAAGCCGTCATCGTCGGCGAGCTGTATCGGCGCGACGGCGCCTGGCGCTTCGGCGCCGTGGGCCAGGGTTTCGCCGGCGGCCTGGCCGCCCTGCTGCGCCATTTCGGCGGCAGCGAAACCGCCGGCCCGGGCGGCGCGCCCGCCCCCGTCCCGGCCAGCCCCGCCGCCGTGCCGCCGCCCGCCGACGCGGCGGCCAAGGTGTCGCTGTCGAAAATCCGCCTCGAGAAGCGCGGCGACAAGATCTCGCTCGACAAACACGCCAGCCAGGGCTACGGCCGGATTCGCGTCAACCTGAACTGGAATCAGGGCGGCGTGGCGGCCGAAACCAAGCCGGCCGGCGGCTTCCTCGGCAAGCTGCTGGGCAAGGCGGCGCGCCGCGCCGACGGCATCGACCTCGATATCGGCTGCCTGTTCGAGTTGAAGGGCGGCGCCAAGAGCGCGGTCCAGGCGCTGGGCAACAGCTGGGGCGCCTACGAGCGGGCGCCGTATATCCATCTGGAGGGCGACGACCGCACCGGCAGCGTCAGTGCGGGCGAAAACCTGTACATCAACGGCGGCCACTTCGACCAGATCAAGCGGGTGCTGGTGTACGCCTTCATCTACGAGGGCGCGGCCAACTGGGCCGCCACCGACGGCGTGGTGCAGATCGAGATTCCGGGCCAGCCGACGGTGGAGGTGCGGCTCGACAGCGGCGGCAGCGAGTCGATGTGCGCCATCGCCATGCTCAGCAACGAAGGCGGCAACCTGCAAGTGACCAAGCTGGTGGAATACTTCCGCGGACAAGGCAAGATCACCGCGCACCAACAGATGGACGAGCGCTATGGATTCGGCCTGAATTGGTCGGCCGGACGCAAAGACTGATCCCGACCTGGAACCCGACCATGACCATGACACCATCGAAACGCATTCCCCGCCTGCCCCTGATCCTGGCCGGCGCGCTGATCGGCGTCGGCCTGCTGTGCGCCGCCTACATCTGGATCGCCCTGACCCTGTCGTATTCCGACGGCGAACGGGCCGGCTATCTGCAAAAATTCTCGCGCCGGGGTTGGGTTTGCAAAACCTGGGAGGGCGAATTGCTGCTGACCTCGATGCCGGGCGCGATTCCGGAAAAATTCCAGTTCAGCGTGCGCGACCCGGAGCTCGCGCGCCAATTGTCGGCCGCCACCGGCAAGCGCATCGTGCTCACCTACGCCCAGCACAAGGGGGTGCCGACCTCGTGCTTCGGCGAGACCGAATACTACGCGCAAAAAATTCAAGCCGCGCCGTGACCGGGTAAGGTCGCCGGTCGCATTGCATTGCGCAGCATCAAGGAAAAGGCAAGTTAGCCAAACAAGCAACAGCTGTCTGCCTTCGCATACAGCACGCGCCGGGCGGGCGCTATACTGGTCCGTACCGTCACTGCGATTCCACCGACCATGCGCGCACCGTGGCTTACCGCACTTGCCCTGTCCTGCGCCGCCGCCCGGGCGCAGGACGTGTCCGCGCTGGCCGGCGGCTTGACGACCAACGCGCACCACCAGCGCACCTTCGCCGGCGCGCTCGCTTTCACGCACCCGGTCGGCGCGCACGCCGCCCTCGGCCTCACTTACCTGAACGAAGGCCATCCGGACGACCACCACCGCGACGGGGTGGCCGCTCAAGCGTGGCTGCGCACCCGACGCCCCGAAATGGGCTGGCAATGGGGCATCGGCATCGGCCCCTATTATTACTTCGATACCGCCACCATCGCCGGCGGCTACCGCAACGATCACGGCTGGGCGCCGCTGTATAGCGTCGCGGCGACCTGGAACTTCGGCACGGGTTGGTACGCCCAGGTCCAGGCCAACCGCGTGTTCCCCCACGCGAAGGACGCCAGCACCGCGATCCTGGTCGGTGCCGGTTTTCATTTCGATGGCGTGGCCGGCAGCAAGCTCCACTTGACCGGCCCGTCCAGCGACGACACGCTCACCGCCTCGCTCGGCCAAACCATCATCAATAGCCTCGACTCGGAGCGTGCGCGCGCCCATTCGCTGGAGTACCGGCGCGCCATCGCCCCGTATGTGGATTGGAGCGTGAGCTTGATCAACGAAGGCAACGAAGCGGCCACCCGGCGCAACGGCATGGCCAGCCAATTGTGGCTGATCCGGTCCCTGAACGACAAGCTGGAGCTGGGCATGGGCGCCGGCCCCTATGTAGCGTCCGAATTGCACGACACGGGCGGCGCGCAATCGAATCTATCCGGCCTGCTATCGATCGTGGCGCGCCACCATCTCGACCGGCGCTGGGTGGCCCAGCTGTCGTGGAACCGGGTGGTGACCAGTTACCACCGCGACGCCGACCTGTTTTTGCTCGGCGTCGGCAGCACGTTTTAGACCGCGCGGGCGCGCCACACGGCGCCGGCCGGCTCGCCCGACTGGGTCAGGCGTTGCATCATTTCGCGCGCGATCAACTCCGACTGCGCTTGCTCGACATCGGCGCGCGCGGCCGCCACCTGCTCGGCGAAACCGCTTTGCCCGGGCGTCTGCCGCGCCGCCGCCTCGGCCCGCAACTGCTCCTTCATCTCGGCCAGCGCCAGCTCTTGCTCGCGCAGGCGGCGGCTTTCCAGATCCAGGAAATGCTGCTTGGTGGCGGCCATCTCGGCCACCGTGTCGGCCGCCTTGCGCTGCAACGCGGCCTGGGCTTGCACGGTTTCCAGCAAGGCGCGCTGGGCGGCGCACTTTTCCTTCACCGCCAAGGCGGCGGCCCGCTCCAACGCTTCGCACTGCTGCGCCGCGCTGGCCAGCGCCTGCTCGTGCACCGCGCGCTCGAGCGCCTGGCGGGTGGCCGCCTTTTCCGCGTCGAGCCGATTATTGATGGCTTGCAGGGCGCGGTCCTCGGCGGCCGCCGTATGCCGCTGCTGCACCGATTTTTCTTCGATCAGGGCCAGCGCCTCGCGCTCGCTGGCGCGCATTTCCAGCTCCGCCGCCAGCAGGGCCGCCGACGCCGAGGCTTGTTCCTGGGCGATCAGCGCGCGCTCGCTGTGCACCTGGCCCAGCTCCACCGCCAAGCGGGCCTCGGCTTCGGCCGCCTGCGCCGCCGCCGCTTTGTGTTCGGCTTCGCGTTCCAATTGCGCGGCGATGATGGCCAGCGCCGCCGCTTCGCGCTCGCTGGCGGCGCGCAGCGCCAGTTCGGCCTCGTGCTGCTGGCGCAGCAGGCGGGCTTGTTCGCGTTCCGTCTCGATGCGCGCCTTGGCCGCGGCGCCGGCCACGTTCTCCGCTTCCAGCCGCTCCTTCAGCGCGGCCAGGGCTTGCTGCTCGGCGTCGGCGCGGGCGCGCTCGGCTTCC